>NZ_JFYC01000007.1:0-194908 GCF_000588535.1 Acinetobacter sp. 742879
AGCTCAGTAGGTAGAGCAACGGATTGAAAATCCGTGTGTCCCCAGTTCGATCCTGGGTCTCGCCACCATATTCGAAAAAGCCCCATATATAATGTATGGGGCTTTTTTCATGCCTGTTTATTTAATAAAAATATTAAGACCTTACCTGTGTATAAATCTCATTTTATCCACAAGCAAAGAGTTATCCCCAATATTGCCTTAACTTTCTAAAAATGGCTCAACTGAAAACTTGTCTCTAATCGTGAGAACTATCACGAATAAGTCGTTTTCCTAAGCACACTGCTTCTATCTCGTCATAGCCAAGCTGTTCGTAAAAGTTCAACACATTCAAATTGTCTTTACGGACTAATAATTGAAGTTTTGGGCAGCCGCGAGCAATCAGTCGCTTCTCAAGCTGCTGAACAAGCGCTGTAGCGATTCCTAAGCGTTGTTGGTGGGGGTGAACAGCCAAATAGTTAATCCAGCCTCTATGGCCGTCGTAGCCGCCCATAAGCGTGCCAATCAGTTGCTCATCTTTAATAGCAACCAAAAACAAATCATCCTGTTGCGAGACTTTCCTGAAAATATCGGTTTCAGGATTATTCCAAGGACGGGTTAGACCACAGCTTTCCCATAAAATAACGACATCATCCAGATCTGCATTTGTAAATTGACGAATAATAAACATATGGATTTCTACTTTTTGTTTTGATGTGCTGAAAAGATAAAATAAAAATTCGGGCTTGAGCAGTTTTTTATTAATAATTTAAACAAATAAAAAAGCACCCCCGAAGGAGTGCTTGAATTAAACCAGTGATTTAAGCTGATTTTGCAACTGGTGCTGCTTGAAGCATTTGACCTGTTTCTTCGAAGTTTGCATGCCAAGACAATGCTTCACGAAGTAAGTGAGGAGTATGTCCACCTTTCGTACATGCACGGTCAAAGTAGTCATTTAATGCATCACGATAAAGTGGGTGTACACAATTATCAATAATAGCGCGAGCGCGTTCACGAGGCGCTAAACCGCGTAAGTCTGCTAAACCTTGCTCTGTCACTAAAATATCAACGTCGTGTTCACTGTGATCAACGTGGCTTACCATTGGTACGATAGAAGAGATATCGCCGCCTTTAGCAATTGATTTGGTTACAAAGATCGCCAAGTGAGCGTTACGAGCGAAGTCACCTGAACCACCAATACCGTTCATCATTTTAGTACCACACACGTGAGTTGAGTTCACGTTACCGTAAATATCAAACTCAAGCGCAGTGTTAATGCCGATAATCCCTAAACGACGAACCAATTCAGGATGGTTAGAAATTTCTTGTGGACGAAGCACTAATTTGTCTTTGTAAGCTTCGATATTGCCAAAAACTTTTTCACCACATTTTGCAGAAAGGGTAATTGAGCTACCAGAAGCAAATTTCATTTTGCCTGCATCAATGAGTTCAAAAGTACAGTCTTGTAGTACTTCTGAGTACATGATGAGGTCTTCAAAATCAGAATCTTTTAAACCTGTTAATACAGCGTTGGCAATAGAACCAATTCCTGCTTGTAATGGACCAAGGTTTTTCGGTAAACGACCTTCTGCAACTTCTTTATTAAAGAAAGCAATTAAGTGGTTTGCAATGCCTTGAGTCTCATCATCTGGAGGAGTTACTGTTGATGGTGAGTCATGTGTATCGTTAAATACAATACCTACAATTTTTGCAGGATCAATTTGGATTGCTGTTGTACCAATACGCTCATCCACTTTTGTTAATGGAATTGGAGTACGTGTTGGACGGTAAGTCGGAATATAGATGTCGTGCAAACCTTCAAAGCTTTCGCTTAGAGAGGTGTTGATTTCAACAATAATTTTTTCGGCAAAAATAGCAAAGCTTGCAGAGTTACCTACAGAAGTTGTTGGAATAATACCGCCATCTTCAGTAATCGCGATTGCTTCAATCACCGCAACGTCTGGACGTTTAAGTTGCTGGTTACGCATTTGCTCAACAGTTTCTGATAAATGTTGATCAATAAACATAACTTCGCCGTTGTTAATCGCACGACGTAAAGTGTTGTCTACCTGAAATGGCATACGACGAGATAAAACACCTGCTTCCGTGAGTTGTTTGTCTAAGTCATTACCTAAGCTAGCACCCGTAATTAACGTGATTTTTAACGGATTTTTCTTTGCATGCTCTACAAGTGCTTGTGGAACAGCTTTAGCTTCACCGGCACGAGTAAAACCACTCATACCAACGGTCATTCCATTTTCGATGAATTGCGCAGCTTGTTCAGCACTGATGACCTTGTCATGAAGAGAAGCTAGGCGAATACGACTTAAAGACATTGGACATCCTCAATATTGTCAAAACATACGGGATTTTAGCTATGAAAAATTGAAAAGTGCATAGGTGTTAGGCTAAGGTCTAATTTTGTAAATAAATGGTGGTATAAATTATATTTATGGTTTTTATTTGATTGATTTTTATTGCTTTTATTTGTCTTTAAAATGAGCCTTTTAATAACCAACTGATTAAATTAAAAGCGCTCACTCAAAGTTTGTTTTATTTTTTCCAAAGGATTCGTCGTGGTATTTTCTTCGGTACTCGGTTTAGGGATTGGTAAAGAAATAATAACTTCTAAACCACCTTGTTCACGATTATGAATTTGAATCTCACCATGATGAATATCGACAATACGTTTAACAATAGCCAGCCCAAGACCACTACCTTGAATAGTTCTTGCTGAGTCTCCGCGAACAAAAGGTTGCATTAACTCTTCAATTTGATCTGCAGGAATGCCTTCACCATGATCAGCAACGGTAATTAAAATACATTCATTTTCAACTTTTGCGCTGAGTTCTATCGGTTCAGCACCATAGCGTTTTGCATTATTAATCAAGTTGGCAATCAATCTTTTTAAAGAAAGACTACGTGCTGGAATAATAGGTACATCCTGCATCTCGAATTGAATATCGAGAGGTTTAAATTGCACAACAAGTTCTTGCAAAAGCATGTTGATATTGGTGTCTTTCAATTCCTCATCTGAACCATCGCGCATATACGAAATGAACTGATTAAGAATTGCATCCATATCATCTACGTCATAAACCAAACCTTCACGCAAAAACTCATCAGGCAGCATCTCTGCTGTTAAACGTATGCGTGTAAGAGGGGTGCGCAAATCATGTGAAATCCCCGCCAACATAATACGTCGTTCGCGCTCAGTCTGATCGAGTGTGTAGACCATGCGATTAAAGGCTTGGTTTACTTGACGAATTTCTAATGGACCGTGGTTGGTATCAAGATACGGCGCTGTTCCGGATTTACTGTATTCATTGGCAGCATTCTGCAAACGACGCAGAGGGCGGTTCATCTGTCGAACCAAAATTAAAATAATGATAGCCGACAGTAATGGAACACCCACGACCCAACCCACTAAAAGTTCAGGACTGTAGTTGGCATAGGTTTTTAAAGGCTCACGAACCCAGTTCCCATGCATTTCAGGAGTTTGAATCCAAATGCGTGGGCTCGGTTTAAACTGAAAGTAAACGGTAACGTCTTTAGTCCCAATCTCATTTGCCAGCTTTTTTTCGACATGATTGGTAAAAAACTCGGCAATGACCTTTTCTCGGACACTTGGATATTCTTTGGGATTGGTAACGTATTCAATACCGACTCGATTACGCAACCACGCATCAATATCTACTTCATTTTCACGATGAAAAATTCGTATATCAGGATTATTGACGAGCTCAAGCTCAACCGCAAGATAACGGGCGTGCTGTTGAATTTCAGGTAAATAAAGAGTGCGCCAAAAGAACCATAACGACATAAATAAGCTAAAGAACACCACCAGCAGTACCAAAATAGTGGTACGCATGGCAGCAGAACGTGGCTTTATTTTGTCGAGAAAACGTTCCCATCGAGTCCGTTTACGTTCTGAATAGGCAACGTAATCGGTAAAGTTCTGTGGGGCGATTGGTTCTAAACTCACTCTATTTTATCTCAAGCTTATTCAGCACCATCTGGAACGAATACATAGCCTACACCCCATACAGTTTGGATGTAACGTGCACGTGCAGGGTTATCTTCAATTAAACGACGTAAACGAGAAACTTGAACGTCAATTGAACGTTCCATTGCACCCCATTCACGGCCACGCGCTAAGTTCATCAGTTTATCGCGCGTTAATGGTTCACGTGGGTGTTGTACCAATGCTTTTAATACTGCAAATTCACCAGTTGTTAAGGTAACGATTTGTCCTTCACGTGTCAGCGTACGAGTAGACAAGTCTAGAGACCATGGACCAAAGCTTACAACTTCAACTTGTTGGCTTGGTGCGCCCGGAACTTCACGAACTTGGCGACGTAATACTGCACGGATACGTGCTAAAAGTTCATTTGGGTTAAATGGTTTTGGCAAGTAGTCATCTGCACCAGCTTCAAGACCTGCAATACGGTCTGAATCGCTACCGCGTGCTGTTAACATGATGATTGGCGTATCAATATTTGATTGGCGCAAACGACGGCAAATACTTAAACCATCTTCAACCGGTAACATAAAGTCGAGTACGATAAGTGAAAATAACTCACGTTGTAATAAACGATCCATTTGTGAAGCATCATGGGCAGTTTTTACAACAAAGCCTTTATCTTCCAAAAAACGTTGCAAGAGGGTACGTAAACGCACATCGTCATCGACCACTAAAATACGTTCGACACGATCCGTTTCGTTGTGTACGGTTTCAGGATGTTCAGCAGGTACAACTAAACTCATGATGTACTCCCTTTTAAAGTCATAATTTATATATTATTGGGTCGGATAGGCTTATTGCCAACAAGCCCTCAGTATAATGCCGATGTTCTTGTTTAGACTATGTATCAATTTGCTCAAAATTACAATTTTCAAGGTGGTTTGAAACCAAAAAACAACATCTTAAGCCCATAATTTAGCAAAGATAGATCTAAAACAACAAATAGTTAAATTTTCAATAAATTTCTAATAACTCAATAGTAATAACTAATTGTTTCAAATCAGTTATTTGAAATAAATATAATAGGCTTTTGATTGCTGAATAAGATAAAAAAACTGAGTAAATAACAAATTAGAAGAATAAAGTAGTGCTCAACCTTAATATTTTTGTCTTTTGGGCTATGTATCAATATGATCAATTTCTCATAAATTATATTAATTTTTTGTCACGTTCATGACACAAGTCATACGTTTATATTTTTTAAAGATTAAAAGGGAGGGTTCGCTCTCAAATTTTTCATACTTAAATCACTGTTTTTATGTGCTCTAGTAGTCGTAAAAAGTATAAATATTCAGAGTCAATACAAAAAAACGTTTTGAATACGCAAACAAGTGTGGATTTTATGGGCTTGGTCTTTATAATCAGTGCTTTTAAACTTTATCCTTGTGGGATCAAACACGATGACTGACTTAGTTCAGCAGTTGGCAAGTGAGCTTGCCGTACGTCCAAACCAAGTAGAAGCTGCCATCCGCTTAATTGACGAAGGTGCCAGTGTTCCATTCATTGCCCGTTACCGTAAAGAAGTAACACAAGGTTTAGATGATACGCAGTTACGCCAATTAGATACTCGTTTAGCGTATTTACGTGATTTATATGAGCGCCGTGAAAAGGTCATTCAGTCTTTGCAAGAACAGAATAAATTGAATGATGACTTGTTGGCGCGGGTGAATGCAGCCGAAACAAAAAATGCTTTAGAAGAAATTTATGCACCGTATCGTCCTAAGCGTACAAGTAAGTCTTTTAAAGCAAAAGAAGCAGGTTTAGGACCAATTGCTGAAAAAATTATTGCAGAACAAGTTGACCCGACAGAAGCATTGGCTGGGTTTAGTCATGAAGACTATCCAGATGTTGAAAGTCAGTTAGATGCGATCCAGCATATTCTGATTGATGACTGGGCACAAAATATTGCGCTTACTACAGAATTAAAAGCAACTTTTGCAAAAACTGCGGTTTTAAAAAGTACTGTTGCTTCTGAAGAAAAGAAAGAAGTCGGTAAAAAATTCCGTGATTACTTTGAATTTTCTGAAGGTTTAAACAAATTACCTTCACACCGTTTATTGGCGATGTTGCGTGGTCGTCAAGAAAATGTATTAGGTTTAAAAGTTGATGGTGAAGATGATGCGCCATTAGCGCGTATTGAAACTGAATACAACCTTGAGCAAATTCAACCTCAAGCACGTCAAGATTTCTTAAAACAAACTGCAAAATTATTCTGGTTAGGTAAAGTTCGTCCTCAAATCGAGCATTCATTGCTAACAGAGAAACGACTTACTGCCGAAGCAGAAGCAATGCAAGTATTTGCTGAAAATCTTCGTCATTTATTATTATCAGCACCAGCGGGTGGTCGTACTACTTTAGGTGTTGACCCTGGTATTCGTACTGGTGTGAAACTTGCGGTAGTAAGCGATGCAGGTGATGTACTTGCCCATAGCACGATTTACCCATTCGCACCTAAAGAAGATAAAGAAGGTTCTATTACTGAACTTGCACGTCTATGCCGTGAATATAATGTAGAGCTTATTGCTATTGGTAATGGTACAGCTAGCCGTGAAACAGAAGCTGTAGTGGCTGAAATGATGGCTGCTAATACAGACCTTAAATTAACACGTGTGACTGTAAGTGAAGCGGGTGCATCTGTTTACTCTGCAAGTGAGCTTGCTGCGGCAGAACTTCCAGAGCTTGATGTTTCAATTCGTGGTGCAGTGTCGATTGCTCGCCGTTTACAAGATCCACTTGCTGAACTTGTTAAGATTGATCCGAAATCAATTGGTGTAGGTCAATATCAACACGACGTAAATCAAACTGGTTTGGCTAAAACACTTGATGCGGTAGTTGAAGACTGTGTGAATGCTGTTGGTGTTGATGTAAATACGGCATCGCCAGCAATCTTGGCTTATATTGCAGGTTTGAATAAAGCCATTGCTCAGCAAATTGTTGAATATCGCAAAGAGCATGGTCGTTTTGATAACCGTCAAGCTTTGAAAAGCGTACCACGTTTAGGTGAGCGTACTTTTGAACAAGCTGCTGGTTTCTTACGCATTCAAAATGGTTCTGAACCTTTAGATGCTTCTGCTGTTCACCCTGAAAGTTATGGTCTTGTTGAGAAAATTGTTGCAGCAAAAGCGACAACTGTTAAAGACATCATTGGTAATACCGAAATCATTCGCCAAGTAAAAGCTGATGAATTTGTTGATGACAAATTTGGTTTGCCAACAGTTCAAGACGTATTAGCTGAACTTGAAAAACCGGGTCGTGACCCGCGTCCAGAGTTCCGTACTGCTAAATTCCGCGAAGATATCACTGAAGTTGGTCAATTAACTGAAGGTATGCAACTTGAAGGTGTGATTACTAATGTCACAAACTTTGGCGCCTTTGTTGATATTGGCGTGCATCAGGATGGTTTAGTTCATATTTCGGAATTAGCGAATGAGTTTGTTTCTGACCCGCATAAAGTTGTAAAACCAGGTCAGATCGTACAAGTGCGTGTTATGCAGGTTGATGTTGAACGTAACCGCGTGAACTTAAGTATGCGTGCTGAAGGTTCTGCACCTGTAAAAGCACAGCGTCCACCACGCCGTGAACAAAATACAGAACAGCGTTTTGAACGTAAGCCTCAAGGTAAACGTCCTCAACCGCGTAAAGATCAAGCTGAACGCCCTCAGCGTAGCAAGCAAGAGAAACCACAAGAACAAAAGATCGGTGGTTTAGGTGCATTGTTATTACAAGCAGGAATTAAAGGTTCTAAATAAGAGTCTTTAGTTGATAAAAAGGCCTCCAATTGGAGGCTTTTTTATGGGTTAAATATTATGTTTTTAATAACTATATAAAAGCAAAATAAGAAAAAAACAGTCGTAAAGATGAGGTGAATCTTAAGATCAACAAATCGTTGTTAAATACACAATTAAATACACAACGTTATAGCATAACTAAACTTTAATGATATTCAGTTGTTCGACATCATCAACCCAGCCTTGAAGCATTTACTCACTTTCAGGCTGTAATAGTACAACTTTGCTTATTTCTTTTTATTATAAATGGTTGTTTTATGTCGGTTTTAAACCTGAAAAATAGATTTCATTTAAAAGACCTCTTATCCGGAGTTGTCGTATTCCTCGTGGCATTACCACTATGCTTGGGTATCGCTTTAGCCTCAGGTGCTCCCATCATCTCTGGTATTATTGCAGGTATTGTAGGCGGCATTATTGTGGGTTTACTGAGTGGTTCTCACATTAGCGTTGCAGGCCCAGCGGCAGGGCTGACTGCTGTCATCCTTGTGCAATTAGAACAATTGGGCGGCAATTATGCCGCCTTTTTATTATGTATTATTTTTGCCGGTGTTCTACAAATTCTATTTGGATTATTTAAGTTAGGTTTTTTTGCGAACTTTATTCCAAATAATGTCATTTTAGGGTTATTAGCCGCTATTGGTGTCATCCTGATTGCCACACAATTACCTTATCTGTTTGGACTTTCTGATTTTTCATGGAAACAGGTTTGGACTTCAACACCAGATGCATTCCTTCAACGTTTTGATGGAGGAGCGGCACTTATTGGTTTACTCAGTTTATTTTTAATTTTAGCGTGGGATAGCAGTCCGCTTAAAAAACTAGCTTTACCTTCGGCTTTGATTGCGGTTGTGCTCGCAGCAGTTTTAAATTTTATTTTAGTGAGTATGGGCTCTTCATGGGCAGTACAAATTGATAATCTTATTCAATTGCCGAATATATTACAGGCACCTGAAAAAGTATTAATTTTCCCTGATTTTAGCTATTTAGCTGAGCCTATGATTTACACAGGGGCAATTACTCTGGCTGTCGTTGCATCTTTAGAAACGTTATTGAATTTAGAGGCAGCAGATAAAATCGATCCTCAAAAACGTTCTTCTCCGCCGAACCGTGAACTTTGGGCACAAGGTACAGGGAATATCGTTTCGGGCTTAATAGGTGGCATGCCCGTCACCTCAGTGATTGTTCGTAGTTCGGTGAATGCGAATACAGGCGCGCGTAGTAAGTGCTCTACCATTATTCATGGGGTATTGTTGCTGTTAGCGGTTTTGTTCTTCGTGCCATTAATGAACATGATTCCTCTGTCTGCATTGGCTGCGATCCTTATTGTGACAGGCTTTAAGCTTACCCATCCAAAACTATTCAAACAGCTTTATCAAAAAGGTTGGAAACAGTTTTTACCTTTTATTATTACCTTAGTTGCAATTTTGCTGACAGATCTTTTAATGGGAATTTTAATTGGTCTGTTCACCAGTAGTGCTTTTATTCTCTATGGCAATTTTAATAAAGGTATTCGTGTTTATAGAGAGAAGCGTTTGCATGGCGTAGTCACGCGTATTGAACTCCCATCACAAGTGACCTTCCTTAATCGTTCTGCGCTTATTTCGGCATTGGAACATGTACATAAACATCAGCAACTCATTATTGATGCAACTCAGTGTGATTCGATTGATCCTGATATCTATCAAGTTATTCAAGATTATCAAAGTGAAACGGCTATTAAACGTCAGGTAAACCTTAAATTGGTCGGGTTCAAACAGCACTATCAAGATGTTGATGATGCGGTACTTGATATTGATATTAGTACGCATGATTTACAACAAAAGCTGAGTCCACAACAGGTCGTTAACCTACTTAAAGAAGGGAACGAACGTTTTGTAAAAAATGAACGTCTACAACGAGATATTTACCGACAAATTCGTGTGACTGCAGATGAAGGGCAACATCCGATTGCAGCAGTCCTTGGGTGTATGGACTCACGTGCCCCTACCGAAATGATTTTTGATGTCGGTATTGGTGATCTGTTTAGCTTACGAATTGCAGGTAATATTGCTGGGCAAAAAGTATTGGGTTCACTTGAGTTTGCTTGTCAGGCTAAAGGTTCTAAAGTCATCGTTGTTTTAGGACATACCGATTGCGGTGCAGTAACAAGTGCATGTCAATTGCGTTTAGAGCAAAAGCAAGTGTCTGATGTGAAGGAAATGCCACACATTCAATATGTGCTTGGGCCATTAATGCATTCGGTTGATAGCGTATATGACATTATGCAGCCACGTGAATTAGGTAATGCTTTTATAAGTCAAGTCACAGCAATGAATGTTCATTACAACATCCAGTACATTATTAATAACAGCAGCGTGCTTAAAGATATGGTTGATCGAGGTGAGATCGTAGTTGTGGGTGCAATTTACGATGTAAAAACAGGGCATGTTCAGTTTCTTGATTGATCAGTCCTTTAGTTAAAAAAAGCGCCTTAGTTAAGGCGCTTTTTATTTGTTTATGCGATTAACTCAAAATTACCAGTGTTCACCTGGGAAAATGCGTGCATAAGCTTTTTGTGCCCAGTTTAATTTCTCAGTTTTTTGTCCCTTCGCTGCATCTGAACTTGGGAATAAACGGAAACCAATCGACATGAACATATTATTGATGCCTGGCGCTACAGAATAAGTCATTGAAGCTAAGCGACCTAAGTTAGTTGCCATACGTTTCGGGCGTTTCACAATTGCATAAGCAATTAAGTCAGCAGCCTGCTCAGGTGAAAGGGTTGGAACATATTTATAAATTTTAGTTGGTGCAATCATTGGGGTACGAACCAATGGCATATAAATTGAAGTAATTGCGATTTTGTGTGCATGAACTTCGGCCGATAGACAGCGGCTAAATGCATCAAGCGCTGCTTTAGACGCGACATATGCAGAGAAGCGAGTAGCGTTTGCTAAAACACCAATCGAGCTAATATTAATGATTTGTCCGTCTTTACGCTGAATCATATGCGGCAAGATATTGAGAACTAGGCGAACCGCGCCAAAATAATTTAATTGCATCGTGCGTTCAAAGTCATGAAAACGATCATAAGATTCATGTACAGCACGGCGAATAGAGCGACCTGCGTTATTAATTAAAATATCAATGTGATCCACAGTTGCTAAAATTTCTTTAGAAACTTGGTCAATCATTTCCATATCGTTGAGATCACATGGGAAAATTGATGCCTTACCGCCACGTTTTTCGATATCTGCTTTTACTTCTTCCAAAGTTTCTTGAGTACGGGCAACCAGTAAAACATGGGCACCAGCATCAGCAAGTTTGTTTGAAATCGTTAATCCGATTCCACTCGAGGCGCCTGTCACTAAAATGACTTTATCTTGTACCTTTTCCTGGAACAGAGCTTCTAATTTTTTATTCACAGCATTTTACCTAAGTAGGGGCAGGGACTATTTATTCCGGTATGTAATTTTTATTTTTTACAACCGTAGGTTCATCCAAATGAACTCATAAATATTGTCTTTATCTTAATAGATGTTTAAAAATTGTCTAGTCCGTAAATATATGAAATTTAACAATTTATTTAGAGTAAAAACTCTAAAATAGTATCTTAATCCATTAATTATTTTAGTTATATAGTGAACAGAAAAATGAAAAAAGCCTCTATTTCCAGAGGCTTGATAAATAGTTTAAAAGTTATACAGCTGAAAGTGCTTGTTCTAAATCGGCAATTAAGTCATCAATATGCTCAATTCCAATGGAAAGACGAACCATATCTTCACTTACACCAGCAGATTTAAGCTCTTGTTCATTGAGCTGGCGGTGAGTCGTAGTTGCAGGGTGGCAAGCCAAACTTTTCGCATCACCAATGTTTACAAGACGAGTAAATAGCTGAAGTGAATCAATGAAGCGAGTACCTCCTTCACGCCCATCTTGTACACCGAAAGATAAAATTGCAGAAGGTTTACCTTTTACATATTTTTGAGCAAGCTGGTGCTGCGGATGATCTTTTAAACCTGCGTAATTCACCCATTTTACTTTTGGATGGGTCTGTAAATACTCTGCAATTTTTTGCGCATTTTCAGTATGACGCTCCATGCGGAGATTTAGAGTTTCGAGGCCTTGTAAAATCAAGAAGACACTGAGCGGGCTAATTGCCGCGCCTGTATTACGCAATGGTACAACTCGAGCTCGTGCTATATAGGCAGCTTCGCCTAATGCCTCAACATAATTCACACCATGATAACTTGGGTCTGGCGTGTTCAAAACTTTAAAACGCTCTGGATATTTACCCCAAGGAAATTTACCGCTATCGATAATTGCACCACCAATGCTATTGCCATGACCACCAATATATTTAGTAAGCGAATGGATGACGATATCGGCACCATATTGAAATGGTTTTAATAAGGCAGGGGTGGCAACCGTATTATCGACGATGACAGGTACGCCATATTCATGTGCAATTTTTGAAATTGCTTCTAAATCGATAATATTTCCGAGTGGATTCCCAATTGATTCAACAAAAACAAGTTTAGTCTTATCATCAATTAAGTTACGTAAGCTTTCAGGCTGTTGATAATCAAAAAAGCGAACTTCAATGCCTTGTTTTGGTAAGGTGTGGGCAAATAAATTATAAGTTCCGCCATATAAAGTTGAGACGGAGGCAATGTTGTCTCCAGCTTCTGTAATCGTTTGGACAGCATACGTAATCGCTGCCATTCCAGAAGCCAAGGCTAAAGCACCAATTCCGCCTTCGAGTGCAGCAAGACGTTGCTCAAGCACAGCAGTGGTCGGGTTCATAATACGGGTATAAATATTGCCCTGAACTTTTAAATCGAAAAGGTCAGCACCGTGCTGTGTATTATCAAATGCATATGAAGTGGTTTGATAAATAGGGACCGCAACCGCTTTTGTTGTTGCTTCGGGTGAGTAGCCAGCATGAATTGCTAAGGTTTCATCTTTATAAGTCATGATTACTTCATCTTCGTGAGTTAAATATTGAGCGAGTCTAGCTTAAAAGTTAAATAGAAAATTGCAGAAATTCTGGTTTGTTTTCTAATTTTAGGAATAAAGATAGAAAAATATACGCTGAAACGCTGTATAAATCTTATTCATAAACATTTTGCAACTTATTGAAAAAGAAAATTGTTTGATAAATCCGTACGATGGAAATCATAACTTCAAGTCATAGAGGTTTTCAGCGTATAATACGCGCGATTATTTATCGCTTATGCGATGTATTGGTTTTTCAATTGAGGAGTCCTGCGTGGCCCAATATATTTATACGATGAACCGAGTGTCTAAGATGGTTCCGCCAAAGCGCGAAATCTTGAAAGACATCTCTTTATCATTTTTCCCGGGTGCCAAAATTGGTGTGCTCGGTTTGAACGGTGCAGGTAAATCTACCTTGCTTCGTATTATGGCTGGCGTAGATAAAGATTTCTCTGGTGAAGCTCGTGCACAACCTGGAATTAAAATCGGCTATTTAGAGCAAGAGCCACCTCTTGATCCGACTAAAGACGTTCGTGGTAACGTTGAAGATGGCGTGCGTGAAGCTTTAGATGCATTAGAGCGCCTTGATCAGGTTTTTGCAGAATATGCAGATCCGGATGCAGATTTTGATGCACTTGCAAAAGAGCAGGAAAAATTAGAATCAATTATCCATGCTTGGGATGCACATAACTTAAATAACCAGCTTGAAATCGCGGCAGATGCCTTGAACCTTCCAGCTTGGGATGCAGACGTAACTAAGCTTTCAGGTGGTGAACGCCGTCGTGTAGCACTTTGCCGTTTATTGCTTTCAAAGCCAGACATGTTGCTTCTTGACGAACCGACGAACCATTTAGATGCAGAATCGGTATCTTGGTTAGAGCGCTTCTTGAAAGATTTTCCTGGCACAATTGTTGCGATTACGCATGACCGTTATTTCTTGGATAACGTTGCCGAGTGGATCTTGGAGCTTGACCGTGGGCATGGTATTCCTTACCAAGGTAACTATTCTTCTTGGTTAGAGCAAAAAAATGCTCGTTTAGAACAAGAGCAGAAACAAGAAGAATCTTTTGCTAAAGCATTGAAAAAAGAACTTGAATGGGTTCGTTCAAATGCGAAAGGTCAGCAAAAGAAAAACAAAGCACGTATGGAGCGTTTTGAAGAGCTTAACTCTAAAGAATTCCAGCAACGTAATGAAACGTCTGAAATCTACATTCCACCTGGCCCTCGTTTGGGTAATAAAGTTGTGGAAGTGGAAGGTATCAGCAAATCATTTGACGGCCGTGTATTGTACGAAAACTTATCGTTTACTGTACCTCCAACAGCAATTGTGGGTATCGTTGGTCCAAACGGCGCGGGTAAAACGACTTTATTCCGTATGATGACTGGCGAACAGCAACCTGATACAGGTACTGTGACTTTAGGTGAGTCAGTTAAAGTGGCTTACGTGGGTCAGATTCGCGACACTCTAGACAATAACAAAACTGTTTGGGAAGAAGTGTCTGGTGGTTTAGATATCTTGAAAGTGGGCGATTATGAAATTGCTTCACGTGCTTATATCGGCCGCTTTAACTTCAAAGGTCAAGATCAGCAAAAACGCGTAGGCGAATTGTCTGGTGGTGAGCGTAACCGTTTACAACTTGCGAAAATTTTACAGCAAGGTGCAAACGTTATCTTACTGGATGAGCCATCAAACGATTTGGATATTGAAACTTTACGTGCGCTTGAGGATGCAATTCTTGTATTCCCGGGTACGGTAATGGTGGTATCGCATGACCGTTGGTTCCTTGACCGTATCGCGACACACATCTTGTCATTCGAAAATGAACAGCCAGAATTCTACACAGGTAACTATGCAGAATATGAAGCATACCGTCAGTCACGTTTAGGTGAAGACGCTGTTCAAAAACGTACTAAATACAAAAAAATTAGCGGCTAATCTCTGTTAATTTAAAAAACCAGCCTAAGGGCTGGTTTTTTATTTTAAGAAAATGCGAGCTTGCTAAACGCTTCTTGTAAGCAGCGTTCAGCATCGGGATGTCCCTGACTTGCTGCTTTTTGTAGCCATTTTTCAGCTTCACGATAATTTTTATCTAATCCAAATTGACCATTTAGATAACCGATACCAAGCTTAAAAGAAGCGTCAGAGCTACCACGTAAAGCTGCTCGTAGGTAGCACCACATAGCATTTCGGTCGTTAGGAGTTACATCTAACCAGTTTTGCATACGTTCATGGTCTTGCTCGGCTAGTTCCTCAAAGCGTAAACCCTGTTCAATTTCATCAACTGCTTGTGAATGCATATCAGAAGGTAAGTTTTCAAAAGCAAACAAGTGATTAAGCCTATACTTGATTGATTTCATATTCATGATAGTCTCCCTTGTTCCTCAATTTAATTGAATTGACTCACACTTTTAAGCTAGTCCCTTATATTGAAATATTATGTTTTTTTTTGTAAATGTGATATAGCGCATTTGGATGAAAAATAATGAAGTTTTGGCTTACATAAAAGTTACACGTGTTTTTACGCTAAGTGAAACTACTATGAGAATAGTGGCATTCTTAAGGGAAATTAGAGCTTTTAAAATTAAAAAATAGCTATTATTTAACGCAAAAGACTTTTGAGAAAATTTATAAATATCAAACAAAAGAAATTTCTTTAAACAAAACCAGCTTAAGAGCTAGTTAATTAGTTTTGCCTAGGAACTTCTATTTTGTAAAGTCACCTCGTAAGTCTGCCCATATCAGAGAAGGGGCCACCGTGACCACATCAAATGCCATCGCTAACGGATAAAGTGCCATACGAGTTACACGTTTAAACGGATGTTTCTTTGTTATTTCATATTTTTGCTGTAAGGCGATAGGATAAGGAATGGGAAGGGTTTGTTGAATTTTTTGTATGTCTGGAGCTTTATATATTTGTCCTTTAAAGCTAAGAAAAGCGTAAGGATATAAAACATCTTTTTGATTTTCTATCACAACAAAATGATTTTTAAATCCTAGGTTTTTTAAATTTTCTTTTTGTTGTTCAGAAAGAGAGAATAGAGGAGTTTTATATAGGAATTGAAGTTCTCCATGAAAATGATTGGGGTCATCCATGGTCAGTACTAGTGGGGATGGACTGGTCAGACTCCGTTGGTCTGCCGGGATTGCATGAAGAAGTTTTGATAGCTCAGCGCTTCCCTCGGTCATTAAATAGCTGAAATCTTGGCCTACAAATACGATCCCTTGTTCTTGCTGGTTTTGAACAGCTTGCCCTAAAGCAATGATTTGATCTTTTGCTAAAATGATCTTCTCGATTCTTGTGGTTTCATTAGGAAGGGCTTCTGAAAGCAATGTCGTGGCACAAGCACTCAAATTTAAACAGACGATAACGATTAGGGTGGAAAATAGTTTATACATTGCAGGAACTCAAATAGGAAAATAATTTTTCTAAAGAAAAAACTTTTTTAAAACAGCGATAAATTGACCAAAAATTATTTTGTAATTTTATTACATTGGTATCGCTTGCTATAGTGACTTTGTGCAATTTCTAATTATCACGGTGTACGGTTGCCACGTTCTACAATTTTTATGTCCGTCTTGTTTAGCTTGCTCATATTCCAAAGCTTATGGAATGTGGCGGCGGCATTTTGCGTGCATGAAAATAGGGGAGCGGCATTACAACATTTCGGTCATCATGCAGATTTAAATGTATATCAATCTTCAGACCATATGCAGACTGAACATGTTGGTATTGTAGAAAATTCTGATAATGCTCCATTAAGCTGGCAAGATCATCACGATCATTTACCTTCATGTTTTCATGTAGTGATGACTGAAAATGCACAACAAGCTCAAGAACCTTTTGTGCGTGTACATGAGCTTTCACAAATCTATTACTGGTCTAATTCTTATCAGTCTCCGCATCTTGGCTCTTTAAATCCCCCTCCTGTCTTAACCCTGCTATAGGTGGGGTAGCCGAAAAATAACCCACCAGAAATTTATTTATTTCAAAGGGTTATTTTATGCTTAATTATATGTGCAAACAAAGCGCAGCAATCTTCTATGTAGATTACTCGCTTAAACATTCACGTCTTTATGTTAATGACAAGGCGGGATATAAGGTTCTGTCAAATTTTTCCGGAAAACAAAAATATCATTTTAATGAATCTGTTATCTCATCTCTGATGATTCACAGTGATGGAGGTTTATGGAAATGAATATTTTATTTACCCCCCGTGTTAGGACTGTGAGCTCCCGAGGGATTGGGATTGTTTTAGCTATTATTCTCGCCTTCAGTTTTAGTAAATGGCATTTCCAGGCGGCATTTATAGAACATATTTTATGGTTCTTTGGATGGTTTTTTGTGGGCATCGGAGTAATGGGAAGAATATGGTGCAGTCTTTACATTTCTGGATTTAAGAATGCCAAGTTGGTGACAGACGGTCCCTATTCTTTATGTAGAAATCCACTCTATCTGTTTAGTTATCTGGGGGGAGTCGGGATCATGTTGATTACAGAGACGTTTATCTTCCCAATATTATTCACGCTTTATTTTCTCTGTTACTACCATTTTGTTATACGCCAAGAAGAAGCATTCCTGAGTGAAAAATATGGAACCGCATATTCAGATTATATAAAGACAATTCCACGCTTTTTACCAAGTTTCAAAAATTTTAAAGAGCCTGAGTTCTATCAGGTTTCGCCGACGCATTTCCGTATTTTTTTGACGCAGGTGGTGTGGTTTATCTGGGTTGCGGCGTTAGTCCAACTTTTTGATGAGTTGCGACTACACGGTGTTCTCCCTTCATTGTTTAGTTGGTTCTAAAAATGAAATGAAAGTATATCCGCATGCTTCTTAGAGACTCAGAAGTTTTGTTCTGAGTTGATTAACTAAGGCATGCGAAAAATTAATTTTATTTCTGGGTTAAATCCTTAAATAAATTCGAAATATTTAGATCAGGTGATTATTATGTCTATTAAACTAAATAAAAAATCAGTTTTGATGGTTTTACTTCTTTCAACAAGTTTGGCTCATGCTGATGGAGGGTTAATATTCCTCGAAAAGAATATTAAGTCTCAGCAAGAAACAAAAGCTAAAGCTGAAAAAAGTAAGAATCCTCATTTAACTTGTAAGCGTAAATAATTTTTATTTTTTAGGAAACTAATTACTTAATAATTAGTTTCCTATGAGTAAAGATAAAAATTCTTAATGATTTATTCTTATCTTTACTCAGGCGAGATTAGGATCGCTTCTATATTGCTATTTATAGATGTAATTTTATTACATGCCGATAGCCTGCTATAGTGGCTTTGTTCAACTTCTTAGTTTAATGGTGTGCTGTTGCCACGTTCTGCACTTTTCATGTCCGTCTTATTCTGTTTGCTTATATTCCAAAGTTTATGGAATGTGGCAGCAGCATTTTGCGCCCATGAAAATCAGGAGAAGGCATTACATCATTTTGGTCATCATGCAGCGTTGAGCTATGAAGCTTTACAGCATAGCCATACGGAAAAGACAGATATCGTAGGAACTACTCATAAAGCTCCTTTAACCTTGTCTGATCATCATGACCATTTACCTTCATGTTTTCATGTTGTGATTGTAGAAGCACAAGAAAAGCTTGTTTCACCGTTAATACAGTCATCTGAGCCAAAACAACAATATTATTGGTCCAATTCTTATAAGTCCCCTCATATTTCTAAACAAGCCCCGCCTCCTGTTTTAACCCTGCTATAGGTGGGGTAGCCGAAAATTAGCCCACCAGAAATATTATTTATTTCATAGGGTTATTTTATGTCTATTTTTTTATACGAAAAGCGTTTCGTTAGTCTGAGCACATCTTGGGTACTTAAATCATTAGTTGTTGCAGTTGCGCTTTCAACTAGCGTTGTAACAACTGCTGCTAGTGCAAATCAGAACCTCACGCAGAATACTCAACCGCAGCAAGTACAGAATGTTTTAACGTTTGAACAGGTGCTCGATCAGGTTAAGCAGTTTCAGACTCAAACAGGAATTTGGCAAACTCAACAAGATATCGCCGAGAGCAATATCAAACAGAGTCAGCTATGGGAAAATCCGACGGTTTCTGTACAGCAAACGGGTTTTAAATCTGGAAAAGATCAGGAATTAGAACTTGGGATCTCGCAAAAACTAGATATTTTTGGTGTACGTTCCGCAGCAAAAAAACTAGCAAGTGTTCAGCAAAATCAAGTTGAGTTAAATCAGGTCTTATATGAGGCTCAACTGAAGCTGGCGGTAAAATATTTATGGTCACAAGTATCTATTTTAGAGCTTGAACATGAAGTTGCTAAAGCCCAGTTAAGAACGAGTAAGAACCTTTTAGATGCTACCCGCTTACGCTTTCAGGCAGGCAGTATTGCTCAGGTTGATTTAGATCGAACTCTCATGACGCATGTTGAAAATCAGCGTTTATATCAGGAAATTGAATTATCACTGAGTAGTGCTAAAAGAAAATTGGCTAACTTATGGGGTGAGACAGAAGATAACTTCACGTTACGTCCAGATATAAAAAGTGTGTGGCCTTTAAAAAATGAAGGTGATATCGATCAATATCTAAAACAAAATTTGTTAGAGCAGTCCCTGCGGCTTCAAGCAATACAACAAAATTCTGAAATTAATTATTTAAAGGCAAAAAATCGTCCTACGCCTACTGTAAATATGGGTGTGGTTCGTAGTAAAACCGCAGAAACGAGCAGTACCGAAAATCAGATTCGAGTCGGTATAGCAGTTCCTTTAAACATTTTTAATCGCCAGCAATATACCCTAAAAGTTGCTCAAAGCAAACTTGATTTAATTGACCAGCAGCAAAGCTTTTATAAAAAGCAAAGCGAGAATTCTATTCGTACTCTACAGTACGAGTTAGTGGGTTTAAAGCAGCAATATAATTTAATGAATGAGCAGCAAATCCCTTTATCAGAGACGGTACAAGAGAAAATGTTGCTTGGCTTTAAAGTCGGTAAATTTGCAATTACTGATGTTCAGCAATCTACCCTTCAATTACAAGAACAACGTTTGAAGAAAGTTCAACTCCTTAAATCTGCTTGGCAAAAAGCAATTGAGGCAGAAAGTTTAGCTCTCGGGATCGATCCAAATGTGGTGATGTCTGGAGATGCATTAAATCAAATTAATCAAAATTTATGGCAAGACACCTATAACTTGCCGACAGTTGGAGGGGCAGAGTAATGTCAGTTAAAAAAATGAAAAACCAACGGCTTATTGCTATTTTGCTGCTGATTGTCTGCCTTGCTTTAAGTGCTTGGTTATTTTTCTCTGGAAAAAAACAGCCTAATACTGATGAAGGTGAAGAAGAGCATGCAGAGGGTGAAGCTGGTCATGAAGAATCTGAAAAAGAGGAAGGCAGTTTAAACTTAACTTCTAAGCAACTGGTTGAATATGGCGTGAAGTTAGAGCAAGTAGGGCGTGGAGAAGTTGAACAGAGCCTCTCTTATCCTGCCAAACTCGTTGTAAATACAGACCAGCAAGCACATGTCTCTTCTACGTTTTCTGCACGAGTAGACAGCGTAAATGTCGCACTGGGACAACAAGTTGAAAAGGGTCAGGCACTTGCGACTTTATTTGTACCGGATTTGGTCGATCAACAAGCTAACTTAAGCATGGCACAAGAAGCACTGACATTAGCGCAGCAAGATTATCAACGTGAAAAACAATTGTGGGAACAAGGGGTTTCAGCACGACAAGATTACCAGCGCGCTTACAATGCTTATCGTCAGGCGCAGATTCAAGTGCAGGCTGCAAATAGCCGTTTATCTGCTTTGGGGGCGAATCGCTCAAGTAAAGGCCGATATGTTTTAACTGCACCTTTAAGTGGTGTAATCAGTAATAAAGATATTGTCATTGGGGAGCAAATTGGCCCTGAAAAACAATTATTTGTTATTGATCGCCTGGATCAGTTATGGGTCGAATTTGTGCTACCAAGTGCAAATACCAATATTCAGCCTAATCAGGAAATTGAATTTAAATCATTGCAAACGAACAATATTTTCAAAGCGCAGGTGCAAAGCCTAACTTCAGAAGCAGATACTCAAACTGGTCGTTTACAGGTTCGTGCCAAGGTACTGACACCTTCAAAAGAATTGCGTCCTAACTTAATGGTCAATGTGTTACTGAAACAAAATAATGCAGCGACTGTATTACGAGTTAATAAGACAGCGATACAACAGATTGATGGAAAGAATGTCGTCTTTATTGCAAAACAGGAGAAGGACAAAATTCATTTTGCTCCTGTTGCGGTAGAGTTAGGCAATTATTCTTCAGATGCGCAATGGGTCGAAGTTAAATCCGGAATTACTGAAAAGCAGCAATATGTGACTCAAGGTAGTTTCTTGCTCAAGTCCGAACTTGAAAAAGGGGAGGCCGAGCATGGACATTAATAAACCTGATTTGCCAAAGGCTGAAGGTTTGTTTGATCGAATCATTCAGTTTTCAATTAACAACGCCATTTGGGTCATGATGTTTGTCATTGCTTGGATTGGTGTCGGAATTTATAGCTACCAAAAACTTTCAATTGATGCCGTGCCTGATATCACCAATGTACAGGTACAAATCAATAGTCAGGCTAATGGTTTTACAGCACCAGAAGTTGAGCAAAGGATTACTTATCCGATTGAAAATGCCATGTCCGGTATTCCAAATCTGGAACAGACTCGTTCAATTTCCAGATATGGTCTTTCTCAGGTCACGATTATCTTTAAAGATGGTACTGACATTTACTGGGCAAGACAGCTGATTAACCAGCGTTTACAAGAAGCTAAGAGTGCTTTACCGGATGACATTGAACCGCAAATGTCTCCAATTTCGACTGGACTCGGTGAGATTTATCAATGGGTGGTAAAAGCAGAGCCCAATGCTAAAAAAGCAGATGGTTCAGCCTATAGCGCGATGGACCTGCGTGAAATTCAAGACTGGATTATTCGGCCTCAGTTACAACGTGTACAAGGGGTAGCCGAGGTTAATAGCATTGGTGGATATAACAAAACCTATGTGGTCTCTCCAGATCTGACACGGTTACAACAGTTGCAAATTCCACTCACTGATTTACAGGATGCGCTTCAAAATAATAATGAAAACCGTGGTGCTGGATTTATTGAAGAAAATGGCCAGCAACTCACAGTTCGTGTTCCCGGTATGCTGACGTCAATACAAGATATCCAGAACGTTACGGTTGCCACTAAAAACGGTTTACCTATACGGGTTGCAGATGTTGCATCAGTATCGATTGGTCATGACTTGCGTACGGGGGGTGCTACCTATAATGGACAGGAAACTGTTTTAGGTATCGCCATGATGATGATGGGTGAAAACAGTAAAACCATTGCCAAGGCCATTGACGACAAAGTTGAGGAAATTCAAAGATCGCTCCCTCAGGGCGTGGTGATTGAAACAGTCTATGATCGTAGTAGCCTCGTAGATAAAGCGATTAAAACAGTAGCTAAAAATTTGATTGAAGGGGCGATTTTAGTCATCGTTATCCTTTTTATTTTTTTAGGAAACTTTCGCGCCGCTTTAATCACTGCTTGTATTATCCCATTGGCAATGCTTTTTACCTTAACAGGTATGGCGGAACAAAAAATCAGTGCCAACCTGATGAGTCTGGGCGCTTTGGACTTCGGGATCATTGTTGATGGGGCCGTTGTTATTGTTGAAAACTGTATTCGGCGTTTAGCTGAAGCGCAGCATTTAAAAGGTCGCTTATTAACACGTTCCGAACGTTTCACTGAGGTCTTTCTAGCGGCTAAACAAGCACGCCGACCATTAATATTTGGTCAGATCATCATTATGGTCGTGTACCTACCAATTTTTGCTTTAGCAGGCGTTGAAGCAAAGATGTTTCATCCTATGGCAATGACCGTTGTCCTAGCATTATTGGGAGCAATTATTTTATCTGTGACCTTTGTTCCGGCAGCAGTAGCTCTGTTTGTTACGGGTGAAGTGAAGGAAAAAGAAAGCCGCTGGATGATGACGCTGAAAAAAGGTTATGCAGGCTTACTCGATAAAGCATATGCCTTTCGATATGTTGTTGTCACAGCAGCGGTCAGCATCTTAATTTTGACAAGTGCTATTGCAACAAGAGTGGGCAGTGAATTCGCACCTCAACTCAGTGAGGGTGATTTTGCACTACAACTCATGCGTGCACCGAGCACAGGCATAGAAGAGTCGCTTAAGATTCAAGAGAATGTAGAAAAGCAGTTACTCAAAGCTTTCCCTGAAATTAAAGCCATTTTTGCAAGAACAGGAACAGCCGAGGTTGCTACCGATGTCATGCCTCCAAATATTTCCGATGGTATTGTTCTATTAAAACCACATGATCAATGGCCAAACCCTAAAGAAACGATAGATGAATTGCGTACCAGAATGCTGCAATTCGTGAATCAGATTCCTGGTAATAACAGTGAATTCTCGCAACCGATTGAACTACGTTTTAATGAACTCATTTCAGGCGTCCGTAGTGATATCGGGGTGAAAGTTTTTGGGGATGATATGCAAATCCTCAATCAGGAAGCGGAAAAAATAGCCCAACAGTTACGTAGTATTCCAGGTGCCAGTGAAGTCAAAGTTGAACAGACTGATGGTTTGCCATTACTTAATGTAGATGTTGATCATGCTCTGGCTGCGCAATATGGATTATCAGTCAAGTCTATTCAGGATATTGTCGCTGCTAGTATTGGAGGACAGAGTGTAGGGCAAATTTTACAGGGCGATAGACGTTTCGATTTCGTGATTCGCTTACAGGAAAACATGCGTACGCCTCAGCAGCTAGCACAATTACCGATTCGCTTACCAAACGGCGGTCTGATCCAGTTACAAGACGTTGCCAAGGTTGAGAATATTCTGGGCCTTGCTCAAGTGAGCCGTGAAAATGGTAAGCGCCGAGTGATTGTGACGGCAAATGTGCGTGATCGTGACCTTGGGTCTTTTGTACAAGAGATGCAAAGCAAACTGGCGGAGCAAAAGCTACCTAGCGGTTATTGGTTAGGTTATGGAGGGCAATTTGAGAACCTGGCTTCTGCCACTGCAAGAATGCAAATCGTTGTACCGATGGCGCTCATCATGATCTTTGTGTTGCTGATGGCTGTATTCAGTAATTTTAAAGATAGCTTACTGGTATTTAGCGGGGTTCCTTTCGCTTTGTCTGGCGGATTAGTGGCTTTGTGGCTGAGAGATATTCCGCTTTCTATGTCTGCTGGAGTCGGGTTTATCGCTTTATCAGGTGTTGCGGTATTGAATGGTTTGGTCATGCTCACATTCATTAAAGAGCTAAGAGCAACCCTAGATGTTCATGCTGCAACTTGGAAAGGTGCTGTACTGCGACTACGCCCTGTATTAATGACGGCATTTGTTGCTTCACTTGGTTTTATTCCAATGGCTTTGGCAACTGGAACTGGTGCAGAGGTACAACGACCTTTGGCAACGGTAGTAATCGGTGGCATTATTTCATCTACGATACTAACGCTGGTTTTATTACCAGTCATTTATCGATGGATGAATGAAAGCAAGACGAATAAAGTTGAGCATTCATAATGTCATCGATTTGAGATATCTTTTTTGATGAAAAAGTTTGAGTCAGAAAAGTATTTGAAACAGGTAAAGGTAAACATGAATTCATGGTTACTTTTACCTCACCATAAAGATAAATAATAAGGAGTCCGCAAAATGGGTGGACAACATGGTCATGACCATAGTCATGCTGTAGTGACTGAAGGTAATGCCAAGAAATTAACGATTGCCTTGGCGCTTACTACGACATTTTTAATTGTTGAGGTTATTGCAGGTTTAATCACACAAAGTCTGGCGTTGCTCTCTGACGCTGCGCATATGTTTACAGATGCAGCTGCTTTGGCAATTGCTCTGGTCGCAATTCAGATTTCAAAACGTCCCGCTGATAATAAGCGTACTTTTGGTTATCAACGCTTTGAAATTCTGGCCGCTTTATTTAATGCACTCATGCTGTTCGTGGTGGCAATTTATATTTTATATGAAGCCTATATCCGTTTCTCTAAGCCACCCGAAATTCAAAGTGTGGGTATGCTGGTTGTAGCGACTATTGGTTTGGTAATTAACCTCATCTCAATGAAAATCCTGATGTCGAGTGCCAATAACAGCCTAAATGTGAAAGGTGCTTATCTAGAAGTATTGAGTGATGCACTAGGTTCGGTAGGCGTTATTATTGGTGCAATTATTATTTACTTCACTAATTGGTACTGGATTGACACGCTTATTGCGGTACTGATTGGATTTTGGGTGCTGCCAAGAACATGGGTTTTACTTAAGCAAAGTATTAACATTTTGCTCGAAGGTGTACCCGAAGAGGTTGATATTGAGAAGCTACGTGCAGATTTACTTTCTTTAAATGGTGTTGAGAGTATTCACCAACTCAAAGTGTGGGCGATTACTTCTAAAAATATCCATTTAACCGTGCACTTATTTGCGCCTGAAGCTGATCGTACCAAGCTCTATCAAGATGCTGTTGAAATGCTTTCTCATGAACATGGTATTGGTGAAGTGACATTACAAATTGAGGACGATGCCGAGATCAATTGTCAGCATATTGCTCAGCATGCTTCGCACAAACATGATGATGCAGACAATGCACATTCACATCAGCATTAAGCTGATGTGAACAGTTTTTTTAAATTTCCCATTCGTTATTGCAGTCACGGCATTTCCAGTGTTTTTGTGACTGCATAAATGCTTGCATAGACAGTTTAAAATCAGGTAAATCACGCCAGAACATAAAACCTGCCCCTACAGTAACCACAAATGCAACTACTGTTGCGATTTGAAGAGAACTACCTGCACCATTGCCAAAAATCCACATAAAGATGCTAATGACTACTAACAGTAAAAGCACAAAAATTGCAGGAATCAAGATAACCAGACTTTTAGGAACGACAGGTTTTGCGCTGTTCACGCCTTGGCTCACAGGCATAATTTTAACACTTTGACATTTAGGGCAACGATATTGCATGAGAACTCCACATTTAGTTTGAATCTATTCTAACGGAAATGTGCAGAAAGAAAAAAATTTGTAAGATATCGATGAAATGCGTTGAGTTAGCAGAAAAATTACTTATGAATAAACAAAGAAATATAAAAAAACAGATGATTTATCCGTACACATAAAAATTAAAATAATATTGTAGAGCATGCTAATCTACAGAAAAATGAAGTGTGATTAGCACAATAAGTGAGCTTAAATACTCGAATAGGATGTGGGATAAATATAAAAAGGAGAGAGGGACTTGGGTCAACAAGATGACAATAAGTCGCAGCCTACAACGACAGCATCGGTTTTAGCTACCCCAGATACCGCTAAACCGTCATTATCTCGTCGATTACTGCATAAGACATTGCAACATGCCCAAGATGCAGTTGGGTTTGCTAGCGACACGACACGTAATATTGCAGAGGTTGCTGATGCTGCTTTGGACGCGCTCGATCAAGTAACTACTCATACACGACGTGGAGTTGTCGGAATGACAAATCTGGCAGCAGGCACGGTAAGAGATATGGTGTCTGAAACCAGTGAAACAGCACGCCAAGTCGCGTTGATTATGGCGCGAACTTTTTTGGGCAAAAGTACCTTAACGTTGTACTTACCCGAAATGTTATTAAATAATCAAATTCGTAAGCGCATTGATCGCTCAGAAATTGATGATATTAAAATTAAGTGCGGCAATGACAGTTTCCAAGTCGAGATCGATGGGCATTATCATCGTTTCATGTATCGTTTGAGTTTAGATTTTAAAGTGTTGGAATGTCGTATTGGGCAGGAAAAATTCTTACGCTTGCGACAAATGGATGAAAGTCTTGATGTTCAGATTCGACATGGCGGCACCTTGTCAAATTGGGCTGTGCGCCGTATTGGTCGAGTTGGTTTTGAAGTGGTAAATATGTTGCCTATTCCATCACTCATTAATCATTTGATTGGCGATATTCCCGGAATCCAACGCGATGGCCACCGCATGTGGTTTATTGACCTAGAGCAAGCAGGATTTATTGACTTTATTAACAACCGTTCATGGATGGTTGAAAAGCTTTTAAGTTTGACTGATTTTAGTATTTTACCAGGCTTGAATATTTTGAGAGAAAGTCGCGAGCTTGTGCAGCAGCTCGTAGATCAGTTTGAAATTAGAGGACTGCGAGTGCAGTCAGGTCGCCTTGAAGTACAAGTAGGAATTGCGGGTTGATAGAGCATATGAAAAGCTAATCATTGATTGGCTTTTTATTTTTTTAGGCAAGAAAAAAGCCACTGACGTTATGCAGTGGCTTTTTAGAATTTGGCGTCCCTACGGGGATTCGAACCCCGGTTACCGCCGTGAAAGGGCGATGTCCTAGGCCTCTAGACGATAGGGACTTATATGAGGCATACATCTGAAAAAATATTGGCGTCCCTACGGGGATTCGAACCCCGGTTACCGCCGTGAAAGGGCGATGTCCTAGGCCTCTAGACGATAGGGACTTATATGAGGCATACATCTGAAAAAATATTGGCGTCCCTACGGGGATTCGAACCCCGGTTACCGCCGTGAAAGGGCGATGTCCTAGGCCTCTAGACGATAGGGACTTATATGAGGCATACATCTGAAAAAATATTGGCGTCCCTACGGGGATTCGAACCCCGGTTACCGCCGTGAAAGGGCGATGTCCTAGGCCTCTAGACGATAGGGACGTTTCAGAGGTGGGCGTATATTAGGTCGATTTAATAAAAGTGTCAAATAGTTTTCTGAAGAAATATTAAAAAAAACAGTCAAGCGATTAAAAATAACTCAAATTGTAGAAAATATATACATTTAGCCTTCATTTTTCTGAAAAGGTTCAATAATTGCCTTTATAACCGACGGATGTTGTAAATATCCTAAAATCTCATGCGGCTGGTTGGCAAAGGTATAAATTTTCTGATTAATAATGGCAGGATCAAAATTAAATGGGGCCTCGCACAATGGAAATGCGGTCAAAAAATCATCCTGAGAGTAAAAATTAAACCAATCACCGTAAATACATGGCGGTCTAGAAATTGGACTCGGGAGCTTACTTTGAATCACGCGAAAAGATAAAGGGGAAGCTAGGGTGATAAAACGCTTAACTGAGAATTGATAAGATGGATCTGATAATAATTGAAAAGCAATAACTGAACCGAGAGAGTGTCCAACCACAACATAATCTTCTTCTTCTCGCATTTTCTTTAAAATTCTTTGATGTACTTCCTCCATAAACTCTGGATTAGATAGATACATATAGGTTTCGATGAGGAATTGTTGAATCAAACTTTCATGCAGTTTAGGAAAGTTATTTAATAAAACAACTAGTTCTTTCAGTACACGATCTTTAACTAATTGAGAAGTGAGATAAAGCCGTTCTGAGAAGCTTTTATCAGTTTGATCGGTTGAGGGACGTAACAACGGAACAAATGGAGTGTGCTCTCTAGTAGGAGGATTACTTGGGTGTACGTTAATAGGGAAATAATTATTAAAAAATGATTTAGGTAATAACGTGTTAAGGTCTAATTGGTTACTTAATTGGTATTTGGTCATTAAGTCGCCATAAAATGGCATGTGAATATGAAGATCGCGGACATTAACTTTGCAAGGCATTTGTTTCAGGCCGAGCTTGAATACTTTTAACCAATGCTCTTTCAAGCGATGTGCTGTGTAGTTTTGTTGATTCATCCCGTGGATAAATATAATTTTCATTCTATACAAGATTTTGTTTTTAATATAAATTTTAATCTACAACGGTATGTTGTTTAAAACCAGTATATAGGCAAAAAAAAGTGTAGCTTTTTGCTACACTTTAATTGAATAACGACGGGTTTAGTCTTTATTACGATAAAAAATAAAATAACTGACATAACATAAAGCTGTAAAAATAAGACAGCCTACAAAACCAGCGCGCATTTCAGGGTCTGCTGCCATACTCAAGCAAGTAATGAAACAGAAAACAAAACCTAAAATTGGCACAATAGGGAATAAAGGCGCAGCATATTGTAAGTCTTTAACTGTATGACCTGATCTATACCATTGGCGGCGGAAATTGAACTGACTTAAACAAATGCTCATCCATACGATGACCATGGTAAAAGCAGCTACACCCAGCAGATTCTTAAAAATAGTCTCAGGTGCAAATTGCTCTGATAATAAACCTGGAATTGCACCGAACATAGTTACAACTAGAGCTACGATTGGCGTTCCACTTTTTGATAAAGTCGCAAACACACTAGGTAGTAATTTTTGTTCTGACAGAGACCACATCATACGTGAAGCTGCATATAGGCCAGAATTGGCTGCTGAAAGCAGAGCTGTGATGATTACAAACCTAATAATGTCATCCGCATATGGAATGCCAATATAATTAAATACCGTCACAAAAGGACTGCTACTTACACCGTCACCGCCTAAACCCGCAAGTTGGAAAGGAAGTAAAGCGCTAATAACAATGATGGTACCCACAAAGAAAATAAGGAGGCGCCAGATCGCGGCATTAATCGCTTTTGGTACATTTTGAGCCGGATCTTTTGTTTCGCCAGCTGCTACACCAATTAATTCGGTTCCTGAGAAAGCAAAGTTAACAATTAACATGGTCGTAAAAATAGGAATTAAACCATGAGGGAACCAGCCTTGAGCCGTAAGATTGCTAAATAGTGGAGCAGTCTGGGCACCATGGAATGGAATTAAACCAAAAATTGCTAATAGGCCGAGCACAATAAAGGCAATCACGGTAACGACTTTAACAAGAGCCAGCCAAAACTCAGATTCAGCAAAAATACGAGTTGAACTAATATTTAAGCCAAAAATAGTAACTGCAAAAATAATTGTCCAAATCCACATCGAAATCTGCGGGAACCATTCTTGCATGAGTAGGGCTGCGGCAGTGAATTCGGTTCCAAGCGTTGCAGTCCAGGTGAGCCAGTACATCCAAGAAATCATATAGCCAGTACTTGGACTGATATATTTTTTGGCATAGGCACCAAAAGAACCTGAAACAGGCATGTGTACAGCGAGTTCTCCTAGGCAGAGCATGACCATGTAAGCGATCGCGCCACCAAGAATATAGGCAATAATTGCGCCAATAGCTCCAGTTTGTGAAATGACTTCCCCTGAACCTAAAAATAGACCAGTTCCGATCGCTCCGCCCAGTGATAGCATCACAAGATGGCGCGTACTCATGGCTCTTTTTAAAGGTGCAGTACTGTTCTGATGCTGATGAGCATCTAGTTGATTGTCAGATGGCTGCATATTACACATTGAGAGAATTAAGAAAGACGCTATTTTAGATAAAATAGACAAATGTGCAATCTAGAAAGAGATAAAGAATAAACAGTAAGGTGACGATAGAGTCTTTTTATAATTTTTAAAGCAGAATATGGCGTCCCTACGGGGATTCGAACCCCGGTTACCGCCGTGAAAGGGCGATGTCCTAGGCCTCTAGACGATAGGGACTTGATGAGGCAAACACAAAGGAGCGTGGTGGAGTCAAGCGGGATCGAACCGCTGACCTCTACAATGCCATTGTAGCGCTCTACCAACTGAGCTATGACCCCAGTTTGTGTGAGCGCAATCTTAGGGTGAATGCGCTCACACGTCAACAAAAAAATGAATTAAACTTCGCTAGTTGCGTCATTTTTCGGCAATTTTAAGCTCTCATTGAGTTTTTCCCAATTTTTAACTTCTTTCTTGCTCGGTCCGCCCACAATTTCTAAGGCATGACGTAAGCGAGCGAAAGTTAAATCAGGCCCAAGCGTAACCATTGATTGCATCACTGGTGTTGAACTCGTTGAACCGGCAATTGCGATAAAGAACGCTGGCATGAAATCACGTAGTTTAATGCCCATCTGATTCGCAAGATCCATTAGGGTTTGGCTAACGGTGTCATTATTCCAAGTAAACTGACCTTCAAGACGCCAAATTGCAAATTGTAAACTTTGACGAACTTGCTCTTGAGTCAATTTTTTACTTTCAAACATTTCAGCAGTAATTTGTGGCATATGGTTAAAATAGAAACCAGCCCAATTCACAGCTTCTGAAAGTAAATTAATACGTGGTTGAATAGCGGCAGCAATGTCTTCTAAAGTGTTGCGATCACTCTTCCATGTTAATAAACGGTCTAATAATTGGCCAGGTGTTAAACCTTTGATCCATTGACCATTTAACCAGTTCAATTTTTCAACGTCAAAAATTGGTCCGCCTAGTGATACACGTTGAATGTCAAAGTTATCCATCATGTCTTGTAATGTGAAAACTTCTCTTTCATCTGGCATTGACCAACCCATACGGCCTAAATAGTTGAGTAAGGCTTCTGGTAATACACCGATATCGCGGTAGTAGTTAATTGATGTCGGATTTTTACGTTTAGATAGTTTTGATTTATCTGGGTTACGTAACAGTGGCATGTGGCAAAGAGTTGGCATTTCCCAACCAAAATATTGGTAAAGCAACTGATGCTTTGGTGCAGAAGGAAGCCATTCTTCACCACGCAATACATGAGTGATTTCCATTAAATGGTCATCAACAACGTTAGCTAAATGGTAAGTTGGTAAACCATCTGTTTTAAGAAGGACTTGCATATCGACTTGAGCCCAAGGAATTTCAACTTCTCCACGTAGCAAGTCGTTAAATTTACAAACACCTTCTTCAGGCACTTTCATACGAATGACATGAGGTTCACCCGCTTCAAGACGTCGAGTCACTTCTTCTTGAGAAAGTTTTAAACCGCGGCCGTCATATTTTGGTGTCTCGCCACGTGCTTGTTGTTCAGCACGCATTTGGTCAAGTTCTTCTGCGGTTGCGAAACAGTAAAAAGCATGACCTTTTTCAACAAGTTCTAATGCGTATTGCTTATAAATTCCCATACGTTCAGATTGGCGATATGGTGCATGTGGGCCACCTACATCTGGACCTTCAGACCAATTCAAACCTAACCAACGTAATGAATCCAAAATCATTTTTTCAGACTCTGGTGTAGAACGAAGTTGGTCTGTATCTTCAATCCTTAAAATAAATTCTCCGCCATGTTGTTTCGCAAAACACATGTTAAATAAAGCAATGTAGGCTGTGCCAACATGAGGAAAACCGGTAGGGGAAGGTGCAATACGAGTACGAACTTTCATAGATAATGGGTCAGAATAAAAATTGAAACTATTATAACGAAAAAGCCCAGTATTCTGACGTTTTATTTAACGTCAGGCTGGGCTAAAACTGAAACGAAGAGGGGGTGTTTCAGATTTTAAGAAGCATGGGGCTGAAAGATTGCCTGAACAAAACGTGAAAAACGTTCGTGTTGTGCAGCAAGAAAATTTTGAGTTGGTGTAACGCGAATCGTATTTAGAACTTTAAGCTCATCATTTGTAGAAGGTAACACAATAGGGTTACGTTTCTGCTGATCTAAAGCTTTTTCAATAAGCGAAGTCTGTTTCTCTGAACCAGTTTTGCTTGGAGTATCTTTAAGTACTGCTGCTGCAGAAAACTGTGATGCCAAACTCAGCACCAAACTTAAGCTTAAAGCTTTTCCATAATGAATTTTCATTGTTAATCATCCCCTCTGTTCATTACATTTCATCTATTTTTTGAGTTTAACAAAATGTAAAATTACGGTAATGCTACGATTTAAACATAAATATTAATAAAAAAGTGGAACTGTGTCACACTTTTTACAAAATTTACCTATATTTTAAGCTGGTCGACTCAAATGTAGACCATATGTATCCTTTACGCTTCATTATTTAACAAATTAATGTGTAGATAAAGTGAAGGTCCTAAATAAGTTGTAAGAATAATTACAAAATTTTTCAAAAATGAAATAACTTAGACATTCTAAGCTATATATCTAAAAAAGATTAATAAAAAAGATATAAATATAAGTAATTGATTGTAAAAAATAAAATTGAAAATATAGTTAAACTAAAACGAATGATGGATTTTATAAATGAAAAAAATATCAATAATAGCTGTCGCTTTATATGTGGGAATAGCGACAACAGCGGCTCAAGCAGCGACCTCTTTTTTAAATGTTTCTTATGATCCGACTCGAGAGTTCTATCAAGAATATAACCAAACATTTGGTAAATTTTGGAAACAGCGAACAGGGCAAGACGTTGAATTCAAACAGTCACATGGTGGATCTGGCAAACAAGCCCGCGCGGTAGCCACAGGACTTGAAGCTGATGTAGTAACGTTAGCATTAGCGAATGATATTGATGAGATTGTGAAAGCTGGGTTTATTCAGCCGAACTGGCAAAAAGAATTTCCAAATAATTCTGCCCCGTATACTTCGACTGTCGTGTTTCTAGTACGAAAAGGTAACCCAAAAAATATACGCGACTGGAATGATTTAACAAAACCAGGTGTGGAAATTATCACCCCTAACCCTAAAACAGGTGGTGCACCGCGTTGGATTTATCTCTCTGCGTGGGGATATGCTTTAAAACAGCCAGGTGGAAATGATGCTAAGGCTCGAGAGTTGGTGAAAAAGCTTTATCACAATGTGAAAGTTCTAGATTCGGGAGCCCGTGGTTCACTTACGACATTTGCCGAACGTGGCATTGGTGATGTTTTGTTGTCTTGGGAAAATGAAGCTTTGTTGGCGACGAAAGGACCTGATAAGGATAAATATCAAATTGTTTATCCATCAATTTCAATTTTGGCTGAACCATCTGTCGCGATTGTAGATAAAACAGTAGATAAAGATGGAAACCGAACCTTGGCAAAAGGTTATCTGAACTTTTTATATTCACCTTTAGGCCAAGAATTGGCTGCTAAACATTATTTCCGACCGCGTAATGCTCAAGTGGCTGCGAAATATGCAGCGCAATTTCCAAAAATTAAATTATTTACCATTAATGATGTGTTCGGTGGTTGGGCTAAAGCTCAGAAAACTCACTTTGCAAACGGTGCTATTTTTGATCAAATTTATGACGGCAAGCAGTAAATAAAATGATCTAAAAACAATAGTCCAAAAAGAAAACTTAGAAGTTAAATATTCATAAAGAAAGCAAGCAAACTTAAAAAAGTAAGCTTGCTTTCTTTTTTTGCTTAAAAAATGCTAACAAAACGGTTTTATCTATGAAAAATTAATATTTTCCTACAAAAAGCCGTTTGGCGTTGGTCATAAACAAGGTGATAATGTGCAGTTACATTTTTACGCAATGATTTAACACCTATGTCGCATATTTCTGTCTTACTTTTTGAGACCGTTGAGAGCTTATTGGCAGATCGCACAACAGGGGTGTATATCGATGCAACCTTCGGACGAGGTGGGCATACACGTTTATTGCTCTCGAAACTTGATGAAAATGCACGAGTATATGCATTTGATAAAGACCCTCAAGCTTTGGAAGTTGCAGCTGCTTTGGCGCAAGAAGACCCGAGATTTACCATTATTCATGCCAGTTTTGCTGATATTAAAGAAAAAATGCAGGAAATTGGTGTGATGAGTGTTGATGGCATTATGGCTGACTTAGGAGTGTCATCTCCTCAACTCGACCAAGCTGAGCGTGGTTTCAGTTTTATGCAGGATGGTCCTCTAGACATGCGAATGGATAATTCTAAGGGATTAACCGCAGCTGAGTGGTTACTTGAAATTGAAGAAGAACAATTAGCAAATATTATTTATCAATATGGCGAAGAACGTTATAGTCGACGTATTGCAAAAGCGATTAAACAAGCTGGAAAACTAGATACAACAGCCCAATTGGCAGAACTTGTTAAAACAGCTCATCCAAAGTGGGAAAAACATAAGCATCCAGCAACACGTACATTTCAGGCAATTCGTATTGCTATTAATAAAGAACTAGATGATATTGAAGTATTTTTACCACAAGCTGTAGACTTACTAAAACCAAAAGGGCGTTTGTCTGTGATTAGCTTTCATTCTCTTGAAGATCGTTTAATCAAACAATTTATTCAAAAAGAATCGACTTTGGCAGAAGATATTAGCTGGGGAATGCCTCAGCAACAGGTAGATACAAGAAGGTTAAAGAAAATTTCACGGGTTCGTGCGAGTGAAGAAGAAGTAAAAGCGAACCCACGTTCACGTAGTGCATGGCTTCGGGTTGCTGAACGCTTGGAACAAAAAGGCGCGTAATGAAAAGCAGTGATGAAATTGAAACCACTGAAAATAAAGTGGTGAAAAAAGTTGTGGCATACACCGTATTAGTGGCGCTTGTTTTTATCAGTGCCATGATGGTGGTTTTTCAAGTATTTGAATATCGTCATGATTATAGAGAGCTTAGCTCTTATATGCGTGAACGTGATGATCTCAATGCTGAATGGGGGCGTTTGCTTATTGAGCAACAAACCTTCGGTGCAACAGCACAGATTGGTACGCGTGCTGTAACTCAACTACGCATGTTTTCGCCACCTGCTGCAGAAACGGTGGTAATTTCTTTACCGATGACCTCAGAGCAAAATAAGTAAGGCCTTGCTGTATGGTAGATAAGCGAACAAAGCAAACACGGAAAAAACAGCAGTCTATTTCGGAAAAACCAACTCTTGCCTTCGATATGTGGCGGTTTTATCTGCTATGGGCAACAGTACTGCTCTGTTTTGTTGTATTAATTGCACGTGCATTTTATGTGCAAGTGATTAATAAAGACTTTTTACAAAACAAGGCCAATGCCAATATTTTGCGTACGGAACGTATTGAGGCAATGCGTGGGGTTATTAGCGACCGTCATGGTGTGCCTTTGGCCATTAGTACGCCTATTATGAAAATTGTCATTGATCCACGTGATTACTTTGATACCAAGCATTTATATGACGAAATTACAGCGGAATTAAAAAAAGATCCAAATAATCGTAAGTTAAAACGACAATTACCAGATAAAAACCTAAACCTTGATGAGTTAGCGGATGTGGTTGGTTTAGATCGTGCAGATCTAAAAAAACAGATGAATGCGCGTCCACGTTCTCGTTATTTGGTTTTGAAAAAAGAAGTGCCGCCACAGCAGGCAGATCTCATTACAAAGGGTAACTTCCAAGGCGTTTATGCTGAGAAAACATATAAACGTTATTATCCTCAACCGCAGCCAAATGCTCAGATTATTGGTTTAACCAATAGTGAAGGCCAAGGGATTGAAGGCTTGGAAATGCAGTTGAATAAACAACTGTCTGGGGTAGATGGCGAACAAAAAATTATTCGTGATAAACGTGGTAACCGCTTAAAAGTTTCAGAGGTTATTCGTGAAGGTGAGCCAGGCGAAAACATCACTTTAAGTATCGACTCTCGTTTGCAATACATTATGTACCGTGAGTTGACTGCTGCTGGTGTCGCAAATAACGCCCGTTCGGCGACAGCAATTGCTGTAGATGTTAAAACAGGCGAAATTCTGGCTATGACCAGTTGGCCATCTTATAACCCGAATGATAAAAACGGTTTATCTAATAAAGATGCCATGCGTAACCGCGGTGCGATTGATATGTTCGAGCCGGGTTCTACCATGAAGCCTTTTACAGTTTCTGCTGCGCTCGAAACTGGACAATATACCCCAAATACGATTGTCAACACTTCACCAGGTTCAATGCGTTTAGGCTGGCATACCATTCGTGATACGCATAATTATGGTGCTTTGACTGTCAGTGGCGTAATTATTAAGTCATCAAACGTGGGTTCGGCAAAAATTGCGTTGTCACTTCCTAAAGAAACGTTACCAAGCTTCTTTAACCGTGCTGGCTTTGGTAAACGTTCTGCTGTGAAGTTCCCCGGTGAAAGCTCTGGTTTAGTACTTCCTGTAAGCAAATTAAACTCTTCCCAAATTGGTACCATGGCTTATGGTTATGGTCTAAATGCAACTATTCTTCAGTTGGCGCAAGGCTATGCAATGCTTGCAAACCATGGGGTAAAAATGCCTCTAAGCTTGCATAAGCTCGATCAAGCACCTAAAGGTGAGCAAGTTCTTGCTCCAAAAATTGCTGATCAGGTTTTGCTTATGCTAGAACAGGTGACGATGCCAGGCGGTACTGCAAAGCAAGCTAATATTCCGGGTTATCGCGTTGGTGGTAAAACAGGTACAGCTCATAAACTTCGTGCAGACCGTAAAGGTTATTCAAATAATGAATACCGTGCTTTATTTGCAGGTGTAGCTCCGATTAGTGATCCTCGTTTAGCGGTAATTGTAGTTGTTGAAAACCCACAAGGCCGTTATTACGGTGGTTTGGTTGCGGCCCCTGTTTTTGCACGCATTATGCAAGAATCATTGCGCTTAATGAATGTGCCGCTTGATAAGCCCCTTGATACTCCAGAAAATCCTATTCGCAGGTAAGCTATGTCTGTTTCTTTCCAAGAGATTAATCCAGTCGAGATCGATGCACAGTGGTCTAAACAGCCTTTTCAAGGCTTTAGTTTAGACAGCCGTAAGGTTGTGTCAGGCCAGATCTTTATCGCTTTGACCAGTTATAGCCAACCTGAAAAAACACGCGCTTTTGCTGAGTCAGCTTTAGCTAATGGCGCTCTTGCGATTATTAGCGAAACTGAGTTGGGCGTAGCAAATGAGTGGGTATGTTCTGATATACGTCAACGTATGGGTGAGTGGCAAGAACGTTATTTACAGCGTATAGATCCCGTAGCACCAGTGCGTATTATTGCAGTGACTGGTACAAATGGTAAAACCACAATTTCGCGTCTAGTGGCTGAATTAATTAGCTCTCAACAACAGCGCTGTGCTGTGATGGGCACTACAGGCAATGGTATTTTACCAGACTTAACACCCTCAACTCACACTACGCTTGATGCTTTACAACTGCAAAATGCATTGCATGATTATGCAAAACAAGGTGCGACTTTCGCTTCTTTAGAAGCAAGCTCACATGGTTTGGAACAAGGTCGTTTAAATGGTTGTGCGATTGAGATTGCTGTTTATAGCAATTTGAGTCGTGACCATCTGGATTACCACGGCACTTTAGAGGCTTATGCAGAAGCGAAGGCTCTTTTATTCCGTTTTAGCTCTTTAAAAGTAGCCGTTATTAATTTAGATGATGAGCATGCTGCTCTCATGATCAATGCAGCAAAGCAAAATCCTGCTCAACCAAAAATTTTAACGTATTCACTTACTCAAAATACTGCTGATTATTATATTACTGACCTGAGTTACAGTTTAGCAGGAGCGACATTTAATTTAGTGAGCCCGCAAGGTTCTTTTGCTGTGCAAAGTCCATTGTTAGGGCATTTTAATGTCGAAAACTTGGTTGCAGCTCTTATTGCTGCTGAGCAAGCAGGTTTTAGTTTAAAAGCGTTAGTAGCTTTCGTTCCTAAACTAATTGGTGCCCCAGGTCGAATGCAGGTTATTCGTGATGGTGAGCGTTTATTTGTTGTTGATTATGCGCATACACCAGATGCATTAATTCAAGTGCTTAAAACATTAAAACGTCATGTGTCTAATCAACTTTGGGCTGTATTTGGGTGTGGCGGGGACCGCGATCGCGGTAAGCGCCCATTAATGACTCAAGCAGCTTTATACGGCGCAAATCCAGTTATTTTGACGTCGGATAACCCAAGAACAGAAGACCCTGAACAAATTTTTGCTGACATGAAGCAAGGAATCGACTTTTCAGGGCACCGTATGCATGAAATTCATGACCGCCGTGAAGCAATTAAATTTGTTGCACAGCAGGCTCAGGCTGGTGATATTGTTGTGATTGCCGGTAAAGGACATGAAAATTATCAAGAAATTAATGGCGTACGTCACTGGTTTGATGATGTTGTTGAAGTGCGTTCTGCGATTGATGCACAACATCACACTGTAGACGCTGCTTACCCTGCACAATAGGACGAATTATGCATACTTCAACCACCAGTACCGTGCCTTTGGAACCGTGGACAGCTCAACAATTACAACAGGCAACACAGGGCTACTGGAATAAAGACCAGATCCCTCAAACTGAAATTAAACGTATTTTGACGGACTCGCGTCATGCGGAAACTGGGGATGCCTTTTTAGCACTAAAAGGTGAGCGTTTCGATGCGCATGATTTCGTTGTGCAAGTTGCTGCAAATGGTTGTCAAATAGCTATTGTTGAACGTCCGTTAGATGTAGATATTGCGCAACTCGTTGTTGCCGATACCCGATTGGCTTTAGGGCAACTCGGCGCTTATCGCCGTGCGCAAAACTCACAATTAAAGGTGATTGCCTTAACGGGAAGTAGTGGTAAAACTACAACCAAAGAAATGCTGGGAAGTATATTGTCGCGCTTAGCACCGACACTAATCACCCGAGGCAATTTAAATAATGACCTTGGTGTACCAATGATGTTGCTAGAGCTTCGCAAAGAACATCAATATGCGGTGATGGAGTTGGGTGCAAGCCATCAAGGCGAGATTGATTACACATCAAAACTCGTTCAGCCTCATGTTGCGGGCATATTAAATATTGGTACAGCTCATTTAGGCGAATTTGGTGGTCGTGAAGGTATTTGCCGCGCAAAATCGGAAATTTATCGTCATATTTCACCAAATGGCGTTGCAATCGTGCCGCAACAAGATGACTTCACTGCCGAAATTCTTGATGCTGCGAAAGCTCATCGTATTTCTACATTTGGTGTAGGGGGTGATGTCTATGCAACAGATGTGGAGTTATTGCCTCAATCAACGAATTTTAACCTTCATACACCGCAAGGTAGCAGTGCAGTTAAGCTTCCTTTTGCGGGTGAGCATAATGTTCAAAATGCGACCGCAGCTGTAGCTTTTGCTTTAGCAATTGGTATTAGACTAGAAGATATTGTCCAAGGTTTAGAGCAAGCTCAGGGGGCCAAAGGTCGTCTTAACTTTATTCAAAAGTCACCTTACTTATTTATTGATGATACCTACAATGCCAATCCGACTTCTATGCGTGCTGCTGCACAAGTGTTGTTGCAGCAACAAGGCGTAAAAGTGATGGTCATGGGGGATATTGGTGAGTTAGGTGATAGCAGTTGGCAAGAGCATTATGATTTAGGTCGTGATCTTGCCGAACTTTCTTTAGATCATATTATTGCAGTTGGACAGTTCGCTCCAGCTGCTCTCGAGGGTGCAGACTCTCATTCTAATAAAGTGAAAGCATTTCAGACACAAGCTGAGGCGCTTCCATTTTTAATCAATCTAATCCAAACACATCAACCCCAGTCCATGAGTTTCCTGTTTAAAGGTTCTCGCTTTACTCATATGGAAACGTTGATGGCTGATTTGATGGAGAAACTTTAAATGCTGTTATGGTTGTTTGAACAACTTGCGGGCTATCACAGCTCGTTTCAGGTCGTTCGTTATTTAACATTACGTTCTTTACTCAGTGTATTAACTTCACTGACTATTGGTCTGGTCCTTGGACCGATCATGATTCGTAAATTACAAGCGTTAAAATACGGTCAGGCAGTAAGTTCGTTTGCTCCTGAAAATCATGCTAAAAAAATGGGTACACCAACAATGGGTGGAATTTTAATTCTACTTTCAATTGGTATTAGTACCTTGCTATGGGCTGATTTATCTAACCCTTATGTCTGGATTGTGCTTGGTGTAATGGTTGTGTTCGGTGCTGTAGGCTGGGCAGATGACTGGATTAAAATTCGCTATAAAGACAATGCAGGTTTACCCGCACGTAAGAAGTTTTTCTGGACTTCTGTTGCATCGCTGGGTGCTGGTATTGCGTTATATTTAATTGCAACTCAACAGTCCAATGCAGAACATACGGCAAACATGCTGGATTTATTGATTCCATTCTTTAAGAATCTTTCAATTCCACTCTCAATTGTTCCTTTAGGTTTGGCATTTATTGTATTTACCTATCTAGTGATTAATGGTGCTTCTAACGCAGTTAACTTAACAGATGGTTTAGATGGCTTGGCAATCATGCCAGTTGTCATGGTAGCTACGGGCTTAGGCGTATTTGCTTACTTGTCTGGTGACATCCGTTTCGCTAACTATTTACATATTCCATATGTGAAATATACCTCTGAACTCGTAGTAATCTGTTCTGCCATGATTGGTGCTGGTTTGGCATTCCTTTGGTATAACGCGCATCCTGCTCAAGTATTTATGGGGGATGTCGGTGCTTTAGCTTTAGGTGCGATGCTTGGAACAATTGCAGTTATGGTTCGTCAAGAAATCGTATTTGCAATTATGGGTGGTGTATTTGTAATGGAGGCAGTATCTGTATTCTTACAAATCGGCTCCTTGCGTATGCGTAATAAACGTGTGTTCTTAATGGCGCCGCTGCATCATCACTATGAAAAGCAGGGCTGGAAAGAAACGCAAGTTGTGATCCGTTTTTGGATTATCACAATTATATTAGTAGTTTTAGGTCTAATGACTTTAAAATTGCGATAGATCTTATTTTAGTGTCAATATAAAGCCAGTTCTACTGGCTTTTTTTATTGGAGAGGTGAATGACAAAAGTTGCTGGTCTAGACCAATTATCGGTGATTAATCAAAAAGTAGTTGGAGAGGGCGAGGTATTACCTCAAGTTGTACTTAAAGATGGAAGTCAGGTTCAAACAGGAACTGTAGCAACAATGCTGCACAATATTGAATTATATAATGCTGGGCAAAGAGGGCAAATTGAGGAAGAGTTAAAGATCGCAATTCCAACTTTAGTAAAGGTAGGTCTGTTTGATTTGTTTCAGGTAGATGAATGGATTAATGGTATAAATGCAGGTCGCACCTTTGTTGGACTACACGCAAAGACTTATTTACAACAAAAAGAACAAGAGAATAATTAAAAGTGGCTAAGCAAGTTTTAATGTGTCCTGTGTGTCGTCAGTCCCTGAATTTAACTGAACGAACTTGGCGATGTGAGCAAGGACATAGTTATGATGTAGCTAAACAAGGCTATGTCAATTTACATGTGGTGCAACATAAACATAGTAAAAACCCAGGGGATACGCCCGAGTCAGTCGATGCGCGACGAGCTTTTTTGCAAGGTGGTTATTATCAGCCATTACAGCAAGCTGTAGTCGCTTTATTAAAGCAACTAGATGTAAAAGCAATACTCGATATCGGATGTGGTGAGGGCTACTATACAAGTGCTATGCAGCAAGTTGTTGAACAGTGTGTTGGTGTTGATATTGCAAAAAACGCGGTACAACGTGCGGCAAAGCTCAACACTGAAGTAACTTGGGTGGTGGGAACAGGAGCAACTTTACCTGTATTGGATAGGAGTATGGATGCTTGCACCAGTTTATTTAGCCCAATTCCGCAAGCAGAAATTGCGCGTGTCTTAAAAGATGAGGGTCATTTAATTGTTGTTACGCCTGCTTCTGAACATTTGTATGCCATGCGTGAGGCTTTATTTGAGCAAGTTAATCCTCACACACCAGAAAAGTTTGTAGAGCAACTACAAGATTTATTTGAATTAAAGCAAGAGCAAATTATTGATGCGCCTTTTGTGCTTGATCAACAGGCTCTAAAAAATCTGATTGCTATGACACCTTATGCTTATAAAGCCTCTCCTGAGCGCCGTTCGCAGTTAGAGCAGCAGTCACAATTAGAAATAACTGCATCTTTTCAAATTTATGTCTTTCAGAAGCGCAATAAAAAAGCCATCTAACGATGGCTTTTTCTATTATTCAATCTGATTAATCAGATTTTCTAATTCATCTTTTTCTCGCTTAGGAGCGGACTCCTGTGAAGGTCTCATGGCAGGAGGCGCAGCTTTTGACGGAATAACAATTTCTTCACCTGGTAAATCGGAAAAGTCATTGTCATTGCTTAATTTTGGTTGTGGCGGTGCTGGTCGATAGAGCGGACGTGCTAGTGGCGGAGCCGCACGATAAGTTTTCTTATCAGCTACTTCAGTAACGGTTTCTTGTTGGTCACGTGAAATAGGACCTTTAGCATCTTTATCTAAACGGACCCAAGCTGCTGGCGTACCTTGCAATGCTTGACCCATAAAGTTAATCCAGATCGGCAATGCAGCAATACCGCCATATTCACGACGGCCAAGCGTAGTCGGTTGGTCAAATCCAACCCATGCTACAGTCACTAACTTGCCGTTGAAGCCTGCAAACCATGCATCTTTTGCATCATTCGTAGTACCAGTTTTACCACCTAAGTCACTACGGCCAATTTTAAGTGCAGCACGACCTGTACCATGCTCGATTACATCACGTAAGATGTTCGCCATATCATAAGCAGAGCTTGATTTTAAAATACGTTGAGCTTGGCGATATTGACTGTTGTTTTTGTCAGTCCGTTTAAGATTAAGCTGCTTAGCTGCGTTTTCTTTCTGTTCTATGTCTTTATTCGTAACTTCAATGACTTCATCATCAGTTGTTTTAGGTTTTTGTTCATCACCTGTCGTGTCAGGTGCATTAATACATGGAATACACGCGTATTCTGGTTTAGCTTCATAAATGACTTTGCCGTAAGCATCTTCAATACGTTGAATGAAATGCGGTTGAACACGGTAGCCACCGTTTGCAAACGTTGCATAACCAGTTGCCATTTGAATTGGTAATACTTGAGGAGTACCTAAGGCAATGGTGTAGTTGCGTGGAATTTGATCTTCCTGTAAACCGAAATCCATAAATAATTGGCGAGTACGTTCAATCCCTACAGTTTGTAGAAGTCTTACTGATACGGTATTACGAGACAAATATAAAGCACGACGTAATGGGATCATACCTAAGTAACGCCCATCAGAGTTTCGCGGTGTCCATTTGCCAATTGTAATTGGGCTATCATTCACCATGCTATACGGGGTCATACCTCTTTCTAATGCTAAAGCATAGAGGAATGGCTTGATTGTAGAACCCGGTTGACGCCAGCCTTGTAGGGCGCGGTTAAATTTTGATTGGTAGAAGTTATAGCCACCTACAATTGCTTCAATTGAACCATCATTCGGGTTAATTGCAATGAGTTGACCTTGAACTTTTGGAACCTGAACTAAAGACCATGCGGTTTTATTATCGTTTGGGCGTAAACGAACAATATCTTTAACTTTAACAATTTGGGAGGCACGTGAAGGAGCGCCACCTACGCTATTTGCATTGCGATAGGGGCGTGCCCATGACATGCCTGACCATTGAACCGTAACGGTTGAGCCATCTTGCATTAATGCTTCAAAAGAGCTGCTATTTACCTTAGTAACTTGTGCAGGATAGGTGTTGGCATATGCTCTAAATTCAGTTAATGGTTTGTCATGTGCTTCTGCACCACGCCAGCCATGACGACGGTCATAAGCCTCAAGGCCATCTTGCACAGCTTTTTCTGCAATCGCTTGGCGTTTAGCATTAATTGTTGTGTAGACTTTATAACCAGAATCAATGGCTTGTTCGCCGAAATGCTTTACAAGTTCTGAACGAACCATTTCCCCAGCATAGGGATGAATATTATTTAAATCCCGATTGGGCATATTTAAATTGATCGGCTCTGCAACTGCTTTTTGATATTCTGCTTGAGAAATATAACCCAGCTGTAACATACGGCCTAAAATCCAGTTGCGTCGTTCGAGTGCGCGCTCAGGATTAACTACAGGGTTATATTTAGAAGGTGCTTTGGGCAAACCTGCAATCATTGCCATTTGAGCAATGCTGAGCTCATTAATGCTTTTGTTATAATAAATTTTAGCTGCTGCCGCGATACCATACGCATTTTTCCCTAAGAAGATTTTATTCACATAGAGGCTGAGAATTTCTTCTTTGGATAAATTTTGCTCAATTTTTCGAGCCAAAAAGATTTCGGTTATTTTACGTTTTAGAGTTCTTTCTGGACTCAAATAATAGTTCTTTGCAACTTGCATGGTGATCGTTGAACCACCAGTTTGCACATCTGAACCCGTCACGCTTTCGCTCAAAGCACGACCTAAACCCTTAAAACTGATCCCGCTATGTTCAAAGAAAGAAGAGTCTTCTGCTGCTAAAAATGCATGAATAAAAGCAGGGGGAATTTGTTTGTATTCAACCGGAATAGAAAGCTTACCACCGTACTCGGCAATCAGTTGATTGTCTGAAGTGTAGACCTGTAATGGTTTTAAGAGGGGAGCTTTTTTTAGTGAACTCATTTCTGGAAGCGATGGGGCGATATAGAGATACATGCCATAAAAGCCCATCGGAAGTGAGACTAAGATAATAATAATGATCAAAAAAATTGGACGCACGAAGCCCAAACTGGATAGCTTTTTCATGATAAGTAAGCTTTAATAAGATCGAATACAAACTAATTGTGGTCAGTATAGCCTTTAGACATGCGGATTGTTAGATGAGATATTGTATCCGTGTAAAAATAAAGACCTAGATTATTGGTTTGTAATTTTTTTTGGGGATAAAAAAATAATAGGACAATAGTGTGCTCAGGTTATATCGTAAACCGAATAAGGGGTTAATGGGTGTCGATATTAGTTCGACTTCTGTTAAGTTGTTAGAGCTCTCTGTTAAGAACGGTAAATATTGGGTAGAAAGCTATGCTTTAACGCCTTTACCTGAGAACAGTGTAGTTGAAAAAAATATCTTGAATCCAGAAGCAGTTGCAGAAGCTTTGGAACGGGCGATGAATTTAGCAAATCCCCACACCACTAACGCTGCAATTGCTGTTCCAACATCGACGGTTATTCATAAAACCATCGAAATGGATGCAGATATGAACGATGATGAACGTGAAGTTCAGATTCGATTAGATGCGGAGCAATATATACCGTTCCCTTTAGATGAGGTGAGCCTTGATTTTGAGGTTTTACCAGATCGACTGCCGAATCCAAATCGTGTGAATGTACTTTTAGTCGCAACACGAACAGAAAATGTTGAAACACGCGTAGAAGTACTGGAACTGGTTGATTTAACGCCTAAGCTTGCTGATGTTGAAAGTTATGCTGTCGAGCGTGCTTTTAGTGTGTTTGCTGATAGCTTACCCATGGGTGCAAATACCATTGGTATTTTAGATATTGGCCATACCATGACCACATTATCGGTTATGCAAAATGGCAAAATCATTTATACCCGTGAACAAGTCTTTGGCGGTAAACAGCTTACTTTGGAAATTCAAAGCCGTTACGGTTTGTCATTAGAAGAAGCGGGACGCGCTAAAAAAGAACGTTCTTTGCCAGATGATTATGACATCGAAATCTTAGAACCATTTTTAGATGCTGTAGTTCAGCAAGCTGCTAGATCTCTACAATTTTTCTTCTCTTCATCCCAATTCAATGAAATTGACCATATTTTGCTAGCGGGTGGCAATGCCAACATTCCAGGGCTTGCTAAATTGTTGCAGCAGAAACTCGGTTACCGAGTCACTATTGCCAATCCATTTTTACAAATGGGTTTCTCTCCTCAAGTCGACGTTCAAAAAATTGAAAATGATGCTTCTTCATTAATGGTGGCATGTGGCTTGGCTTTAAGGAGTTTTGATTAATGGCAACAATTAATTTACTCCCTTGGCGTGATGGGCTTAGGGAGCAGCGTAAAAAACAATTTATTATTTTATGTTTTGGGGTCGTTGTTTTGGGGATAACCACTGTATTTGCAGGGTGGTTTTATTTGAATCAAAAATTAAATGATCAAGAACAAGCAAATCAGCTCATCATCAGTACAAACCAGAATCTAGATCAACAACTTAAAACCTTAAATGGCTTGCAAGAACAGCGGGACGCAATTATTGAGCGTATGAAGCTCATTCAAGGTTTGCAAAGCCAACGTCCGGTCGTTGTACGTTTGGTGGATGAATTAGTACGTGTGACCCCGGCAGCCATGTATTTGACTAAATTCAGTCGAACCGGAGATAAATTTACGATTGAAGGTAAAGCGGAAAGTCCAAATACAGTTGCAGAGTTATTACGTAATCTCGAAGCATCGCCATGGTATCGCAACGCTTTTATGAGTTCTTTCTTGGCGACCGAAGAGAAAAAAGATAAGGCTGTAAGTTCTTTGCTTCCTAGAGTTGAAGATAGCTATGGCAGTTTTGTTGTTACTGTTGATGTAGGGGAAATGGGTGTGACTACAACAGATGATACTGCCAATACGTCTGTAGGTACGGATAAGGAGGCGGCAAAATGAGTCCTGATGAACTTCATGAGCTGTCTTTAGAACAAGCTCCATCTAAGAAAAAAAAGATCACCTTAGAAAAATTCCTTCAGCAATTTAACACGCTCGATATGAACAGTTATGGCAGCTGGCCATTATCTGTGAAAATTACGTGTTGGATTTTTATTTTCTTTGCTGTATTGGCTTTAGGGTATTTTGTTGCTATTCAACCAAAGCTACAAGCAATTGATAATGCTCAAGCACAAGAAAGTAATTTATTAAATGAGTTTCGAGAAAAAGACTCAAAATTACGCAACTTGCAGCAATACCAGCTTCAGCTTCAAGAGATGCAAGCCAACTTCAATCAGCAGTTAGAACAATTGCCAAAAGAAACCGAAATTCCAAGTTTAGTTGAAGATATTAACTTAACGGGGGTGAATTCTGGTCTGAAGTTTAAAAATATCCGCTTAGAAGATGAAGTAAAGCAGGAAATTTTTATTGAACAGCCTATTACTATCGAAGCAACTGGGGATTATCACGCTTTCGGTGCTTTTGTTAGCAGTATTGCGGCATTACCACGTATTGTGACAATGCATGATTTTGTTGTTGAAGCTGCTCCTGTTAAGGATGGTAAATCAGATATTCCTGTGCTTAATTATTCTATTAAAGCAAAAACTTATCGCTATATGGGTGCGGTTGAAAACCAAAATAATAGTGATCCTCAAGTGATAAATGGTGAAAGTCAGATAAACGCCTCCGATAGCCGTAATGTACATATTCCTTCTATAAAGAAGTCAAAGCGAAAGTAGGAGGATAACTAATGAAACTAAAGAAAATTTTACTTTCTCTGGGGATAGGCTTGGTTTTGGTTGGATGTGACTCTAGAATCGACGCCGTAAATCAGCAAATGGCCGATATACGTAATCAGCCACCACAAGCCATAGAACCAGCGCCTGTTTTTACGCCTGTGCCACAATTTAATTATGCAGCCCATCAGTTAAAGAGCCCATTTTTACCAAGCTCACTTGCTGCTGAGCTCAAAATTATGGCGGGGAAACGAGTATATCCGAATTTCTCACGTGCACCACAGCCACTCGAAAGCTATGCATTAGAGTCCTTAAATATGAAAGGAAGTATGCGTAACAGCCGCGGGCAAGTCATGGCTCTGATCCAAACACCTGATCAACAAATTGAGCGAGTGCAGGTAGGGAACTATATCGGGATGAATCAAGGTCGAATTACCCATATTGGTCCTACTCAGATTGATTTGGTGGAGATTGTCCCTGATGGGCGAGAAGGCTATGTGGAGAGACCAAGAACCTTAGTGTTAATTGGACCCACACCCTAAAATTTAGGGAATAACAAAGAAAAAATTATTTTTAAAGATTATTTATTGGGGATGGTTAGACAATGAATCACGTATTCCGTCAGTTTTCTATGGGAGCTGTGGCGATTGCAATTATGCAGATTGCGTCTGCACAGGTCAGCATGACTAATATTGTACCGACGCAAATAGCGGGTCAGGGAACAGAAATTCGAGTGATATTTAATGGCTTGCCACCGCAACCACAGGCCTATCAGCTTGAGAATCCTTCACGTTTGATTTTAGATTTTAATAAAGCGCAGCAGAATTTAATACAGTCAAAAGTAGCGATTGGAACGAATGAAGCGAGTTCGGTCGATGTAAGCTCCGATGATCAGCGTTCACGTTTAACTGTAAATTTGAAAGAGGCAGGTGCTTTTACTACTCGTATTGAAGGCAACACTTTTATTTTAAAGATTAATTCTGCGCAAGCTGTAGCTAAACCTGTATCAGCAAGTGCAATGCAAACCCAAGGTGTTTCAAACATCGGCTTCCAACGCGGTAGTCAAGGGGAAGGCCTTATCGTTATTGACCTGTTGGGAGGTAATACCCCTGTTGATGTGCAACAACAAGGTAGCAAAGTTGTAGTAAGAACGTTAGGCTCTAAAATTCCTACACATCTAGCTAAACGCTTAAATGTAAATGATTTTGCGACGCCTGTTTCGACCATTGAATCTTATAATGAAAAAGGCAATGGCGTTATTACGATTCAATCTACTGGTAGCTATGAATATATGGCTTATCAGGCAGAAAATAAATTAACCATTAGCCTCAAGCGTCCGCAGGACAAAAATGTAACCTCTTTATATAAGACGCCTAATTACTCTGGTAATAAGCTTTCTCTCGATTTTCAAGATATTGAAGTTCGTCGCGTTTTACAGTTACTTGCTGATTTTACTGGCATTAATATGGTCGCGGCTGATAGTGTGCAAGGTAATATCACTTTGCGTTTAAAAGATGTACCATGGGACCAAGCACTTGATATTATTTTAAAAACTAAAAATTTAGATAAACGCAGAAATGGAAATGTAATTTGGATTGCTCCAGTTGCGGAACTGATCAAGGCTGAAGAAGAAGAAGCAAAAGCTGTTGCACAGAGCGTGAAATTAGCCCCATTACAAACTGAGTATATTCAACTTAAATATGCGCAAGCTCAGGATATTATGAGTTTAATTACTCAAGGCTCAAATAATAGCAATGGTATGCAGCGCACATCTGATGGTGGAAATTCTACATCTACTAATTTAAATACTGGTGTTGATAGTTTAGGTAATAATGTAGGAAGTTTATTGAGTCCCCGTGGAACAATTACTCAAGATGATCGTACCAATACCTTAATTATTAATGATACGGCTCAGTCGATTGATCAAATTCGTAAAATGATTGATCTGTTGGATGTACAAGTTAAACAGGTTATGGTTGAGGCGCGAATTGTAAGAGCATCTACTTCTTTTACCAAAGAGCTCGGTGTTAAATGGGGTATATTATCGCAAGGGATCACTAACAATAATAACTTGTTAGTTGGTGGTAGTGAAACGACCTTGTGGAATTTACGAGAGCCCAAAAAGGATGAGACTACGGGTGGTTATAAATACACGATTGAACGTCCAGATAACTTAAATGTCGATTTAGGTGTAACCAATCCGGCTGGGAGTATTGCCTTTGGCTTGATTAGTATGTCTGATTTTATGCTTGATCTTGAACTTTCTGCATTACAAGCTGATGGCTATGGTGAGGTTATTTCTACCCCTAAAGTAATGACTGCAGATAAACAGCCTGCAAAAGTTGCAACAGGTCAACAGGTCCCATATCAAACTACAACTAATTCTGCTGCTGGTGCTACAGCAAGTACCTCTTTTAAAGATGCACTATTAAGCCTAGATGTTACCCCGAGCATTACGCCTGATGGTAAAATTCAAATGAAATTGGATATTTCAAAGGATTCGGTTTCGGGTGCGGCTCCTAATGGTGAATTGATCCTAAATAAAAATAATATCAAGACAAATGTGTTGGTGAATAATGGTGAGACAGTCATTTTAGGAGGGGTGTTTGAGCAGACAACCCTTAACTCTCAAACCAAAGTTCCTTTCTTTGGGGATTTACCGGGAATTGGACGCCTATTTAGGAAAGATAAGAAATCTGATGATAAGCAAGAGTTACTGATTTTCGTTACGCCACGAATTGTTAATGACACTTTGGTGAGAAATCATTAATATATTTTTTAATGAAAGCAATTGAAATAGGTGGCGCCTTGCCAAGCAAAGCGTTTGAAACCCTGCCAAATATTTATTTGGTAGGGCCCATGGGGGCAGGAAAAACAACCGTTGGACGTCATTTAGCCGAACTATTAGGGCGTGAATTTTTAGATAGTGATCATGAAATTGAACGCAAAACAGGTGCCACTATTCCCTGGATTTTTGAGAAAGAAGGGGAGTTTGGATTTCGTACTCGTGAAACAGTAGTGTTAAATGAGTTGACTTCCCGTAAAGCCTTAGTGTTGGCGACAGGTGGAGGTGCGATTACTCAAGCACCCAATCGCGAATTTCTAAAGCAACGTGGTATTGTTGTTTATCTTTACACTCCTGTAGAACTACAATTACAACGCACTTACCGCGATAAAAATAGACCTCTATTACAAGTTGAAAACCCTGAACAAAAATTACGTGATTTGTTAAAAATACGTGATCCTCTATATCGTGAAGTTGCGCATTACACGATTGAAACCAATCAGGGTGCTGCTCGTGATCTTGCTCAAAAGATTTTGCAACTTATTTTGTCCAACCCGCTAAAATAGCCAAACTTACTTGTGGTTTTATAAACTCATGCAAACTTTACATGTTGAATTAGGCGAACGCCGTTATCCTATTTTTATTGGCAGTCAACTTGATCCTAAGCAGTTGCTTGAGCCTTATATTCATGGTCAACAGGTCATGATCGTGAGTAATGAAACGGTCGCTCCTTTATATTTATCTCATTATCAAGAAGCTTTAAAAAGTTTGGGTAAAACTGTAGCGACTTGTATTTTGCCAGATGGTGAGAAATATAAAGATATTCAACATCTAAATTTAATTTTTGATGCTTTACTTGAAGCTGGTTTTAATCGTGATTGTACGGTTTTAGCTTTGGGTGGTGGTGTTATCGGGGATATGGCTGGTTTTGCGTCAGCATGTTTCCAACGTGGGGTTTATTTTGTTCAGGTTCCGACTACACTTCTTTCACAAGTAGACTCAAGTGTGGGTGGTAAAACGGGGATTAATCATCCTCTTGGTAAGAACATGTTGGGCGCATTTCAGCAACCTCAAGTTGTTTTGGCTGATATGGCTCAACTCGATACTTTACCAGATCGAGAGTTATCTGCAGGATTATCAGAAGTCATTAAATATGCCTTGTTGGGTGACGCTGATTTTCTTGTTTGGTTAGAGCAGAATATGGATGGGTTAATTGGGCGAGATGCTGAACTTTTAGCAGAAGCTGTCTATCGTTCATGTGCCCATAAAGCGCGAATTGTTGCTAACGATGAAAAAGAGCAAGGCGAACGAGCTTTACTCAACTTAGGGCATACTTTCGGTCATGCGATTGAATCTTACCTTGGCTATGGCACTTGGTTGCATGGTGAAGCAGTAGCGACAGGCATGGTGATGGCGGCTGATTTATCACAACGTTTAGGTTGGATTTCAAACGATGATGTAGAGCGTACAAAAAAAATTATTCAACGCGCTAATTTGCCGATATCATGTCCAAAAATTCCATTGGATGAATTCCTTGGATATATGGCGCATGATAAAAAAGTTCTCAATGGTCAATTACGTTTAGTGCTGTTAAAGCAACTTGGGCAAGCAGTAATTACTAAAGACTTTGATGTTGAATTCATGAAACAAGCTATTTTGGCAAATCAACACGGATAATAAATTAAGGTAACACATGACTGTATCACGTACACTTTGGCAGAATGTTCAACAATATATCTGGTTGGTGGGTGGTATCGTCTGCTTGTTGCTCGCTTTTATTTTTTGGGTAATGACCGATAGTAAAAAGCTGGTTGAAGTTGAAAAATCAGCTGATTCGGATGCGCCAGTGCAAATTCAGCCAGAGAAGGTAGCAACAACGGCTAATTTAGGGGCTTTAGCTGATGAAGTTAGACCTCTTGATTTAACAACTCGTACGGTTGCTTCTGGTCAGCATGAGGCAGAGTTCCGCGGTACAAAATTTATTAATGAAAACAAGAAACAATGGACGCTTGAGCTTTTCCGTGCGTCTGATGAAGATATTATTAAAAACTTTTTAAAAAATCGTCCAGAACGAAATAAATTTATCTACTTCCGTTTAAGCGGAGATAAGCAATCTGAACAATATGTTTTGACATATGGTGTATTTAAACGTTCTGAAGATGCAATTCAGCAGTTAACCCAACTTAATCTTGATTTACCTGAATCAATTAAACCCCAACCGCAACAATTTTCGACCTATGCGCCATTAGTCAATGATTTAGGTGCGGATGAAATGAAAGGTGGTATTAGCCAAACTTATGAAGTGCGGTTACGTCCAGCTGCTCTACCTAAAATTGATGAGTCCTTGCTCATAGGGGGCGGTGTGGCTACACAACCTAAAGTGGTGGCTCCAGCCACAAACTCTACAACTCGTACAACGATTATTCGTCGAGATGCTGAGGGGAATGTTGTGGATGTACATCAGTCTAATTCGGCAGTTGATGTGGCTAAAAAGACTCAACAGAATCGTACAACAGAACCTACAGCAAAAAATGCAACAAATGAGGGCACAAGAGGTAATTAATTATAAGGATGCGTTGCACAGATATGGTGCAATAATAATAGTTATATATATTTTTTGATCACCTGTGGTGCATATTTAGTCATTTATTAAAATGATAACGCGAATAAAATCGATCTATTTTCAATAATTATAAATACTTAATTGCAAAAAATAACATTGGCATAGTTTTTGCTTTATTCTTGTGCTTATTAATGTGCTGTAAACTATTTTAGCGCTCTAAAGAGTAAATTCTATGCAGAGTCGAGGGGTCGAACTGCTTTAAAAGAGTGCGAAATAAGTCAAAACATTTTTCTAGCAAAAACCAGTGTACGTAAAAATGGAACAGCGTATATTGGCTTATCAGCCCAAAAATTTTTTTTGTGAAACATTGAGCTAACTGTCGTCCGTAGGCACTATCGCAAAAAGAAGTTGTTTGTTTGACGCTCGAAAGAGCCTTATTGAAAGAAGGGTACGCTATGCACATGCCATCGCCTAATACTGTAGCTCCCGCTCAAGGTTTATATCAACCTGATGAGTTTAAGGATAACTGTGGTTTTGGACTGATCGCCCATATGAAGGGTGAATCAAGTCATCATCTAGTTGAAACCGCGATTCACAGTTTAAGTTGCATGACGCACCGTGGTGGTATTGCCGCAGATGGCAAGACGGGAGATGGTTGCGGCTTATTATTGGCGATGCCAAAGCAATTTTTCCGTGATGAAGCAAAAAAACTGAGTGATATTACACTGAGTGAAATTTTTGCTGTGGGTACTGTATTTTTAAATACTGATCCGGCATTAGCGCAACATTCTAAAAATATTTTAACGAAAGAAATCGAGTCAGATGGCCTACGTGTACTGGCTTGGCGTGTTGTCCCTACAAATAACGATGCATTAGGTGAAATTGCGCTTCAATCTTTACCAGCTTTTGAACAGGTCATTGTGAACTGTCCAATGGGCGTAACTGAGGTTGAATTTAACCGTAAATTATTCTTGGCACGTCGTCGTGCAGAACAACAATTACAAAATGATCCGTCATTCTATGTGACTACGCTTTGTTCGACAGTAATCAGCTATAAAGGCTTGATGATGCCGGCTGCAATTGCTGAGTTCTATACAGACTTAGCTGATGAGCGTTTAAAATCACATATCGTGGTATTCCACCAACGCTTCTCTACTAATACATTGCCGCGTTGGCCGTTGGCTCAACCATTCCGTTACCTTGCTCATAATGGTGAAATCAACACAATTACAGCAAACCGTAACTGGGCGCTGGCGCGTACTCCTAAATTTGAAAACCCATTATTACCAGGTCTTACTGAGCTTAACCCAATCGTTAACCGTACGGGTTCGGACTCTTCAAGCTTAGATAACATGCTTGAGATCTTAGTAGGTGGTGGTATGGATTTATTCCGTGCCTTACGTATGCTCGTACCACCAGCTTGGCAAAACGTAGAAACTTTAGATGCAGACTTACGCGCATTCTATGAGTTCAACTCTAAACACATGGAAGCTTGGGATGGCCCAGCTGGTCTTGTTATTCAAGATGGTCGTCATGCGATCTGTATGCTTGACCGTAACGGTTTGCGTCCTGCGCGTTGGGTAATTACCAAAAATGATTACATTACCTTGGCATCTGAAATCGGTGTTTGGGGTTATGAGCCTGAAGACGTAGTTTCTAAAGGTCGTGTAGGTCCTGGCCAAATTTTGGTAGTTGATACCTTAACAGGCAAAGTACTTGATACTAAAGATGTTAGTACACATTTGAAAAACATGCGTCCGTACCGTGAGTGGTTACGTGATCATGCGATTCGTTTAAATGCAAACCCAGAACTTGAAGAGCAATTAGTCGATAAAGGCTTAACTGGCGATGCTTTAAAAGCGGCTCAAAAAATGTTTATGGTGACATTTGAAGAGCGTGACCAGTTGTTACGTCCAATTGCTGAAAGCGGACAAGAAGCTGTTGGTTCTATGGGTGATGATACGCCAATGGCTGTATTGTCTCGTCAAGTACGCCACGTAACAGATTACTTCCGTCAACAGTTCGCTCAAGTGACAACCCCGCCAATTGACCCGCTACGTGAGTCAATTGTAATGTCGCTTGAAACCTGTTTAGGTCGTGAGCAGAATGTATTTGAGCAAGGCCCTGAGCATGCTGACCGTATCATCATCTCTAGCCCTGTATTGTCAAATTCAAAAATGCAGCAAATCCGTAGCATTGAGCGTCCGGGTTATGAAGCAGTTGATATCAATTTAAACTATGCCGAAGAAGAAGGCTTGCAAGCTGCGATCACACGTATCTGTGAAGAGGCGGCGCAAGCAGTTCGTGATGGCAAAACTTTAATTGTTTTAACAGATAAAAATATCCGTCAAGGTTTGCTGCCAGCAAACGCAGCACTTGCAACAGGCGCGGTACATCATTACCTCATCAAAACTGGTCTGCGTACTGATGCAAATATCATGGTTGAAACTGGTTTTGCACGTGATCCGCACCAATTTGCGGTATTACTTGGTTTTGGTGCAACCGCAGTTTACCCATACCTTGCATATGACGTGATCAATGATTTGATTGCTAAAGGTGAGCTTTTAGGTGATCCAATCCATGCGCAAGCAAACTTCCGTAAAGGTATTGAGAAAGGCCTATTAAAAGTTCTTTCAAAAATGGGTATTTCTACAGTTGCTTCTTATCGTGGCGGTCAGCTATTTGAAGCAGTAGGTTTATCATCAGAAGTGGTAGATCAGTGTTTCTTAGGTGTTCCAAGCCGTATTCAGGGTGCAACATTTGCTGACCTTGAAAAAGACCAGAAAAAATTAGCAGCAACAGCTTGGTCAAATCGTAAGCCAATTGATCAGGGTGGTTTACTTAAATTCGTATTTGATAAAGAGTACCATGCGTTCAACCCAGATGTGATTAACGCATTACACAAAGCCGTTCGCTCTGGTAAATACGAAGACTTTAAAGAATATGCTGAGCTGGTGAATAACCGCCCAGTAGCGACGATTCGTGACTTATTTAAGTTAAAAACAACGAACTCAATTCCAGTTGAGCAAGTTGAATCAGTTGAAGATATCTTGCCTCGCTTTGATTCGGCAGGTATGTCTTTAGGTGCTCTTTCTCCAGAAGCACATGAAGCAATTGCAATCGCGATGAATACGATTGGCGGTCGTTCAAACTCTGGTGAAGGCGGTGAAGATCCTGTTCGTTACGGCACAATTCGTAACTCGAAAATCAAACAGATTGCATCTGGTCGTTTTGGTGTAACTCCTGCATACCTAACTTCTGCTGAAGTATTGCAAATTAAAGTTGCTCAGGGCGCGAAACCAGGTGAGGGCGGTCAGTTACCGGGTGGTAAAGTAAATGGTTTAATTGCACGTTTACGTTACTCGGTACCGGGTGTAACGCTAATTTCACCTCCGCCACACCACGACATTTACTCAATTGAAGATTTGTCTCAGTTAATTTTTGACTTGAAACAAGTTAACCCGAAAGCAATGGTATCGGTGAAATTGGTATCTGAGCCGGGTGTAGGAACAATTGCAGCAGGTGTTGCTAAAGCATATGCAGACTTCATTACCATTTCTGGTTATGACGGTGGTACAGCGGCATCTCCACTTTCTTCAATTCACCATGCGGGTTCTCCATGGGAATTAGGTTTGAGTGAGGCGCATCAAGCTCTTCGTGTAAATGACTTACGTGGCAAAGTACGTGTACAAACTGATGGTGGTTTAAAAACTGGTCTTGATGTAATCAAGGCAGCAATTTTAGGTGCTGAAAGTTTCGGCTTTGGTTCAACACCAATGATCGCTTTAGGTTGTAAATACCTCCGTATTTGTCACTTAAATAACTGTGCAACCGGCGTTGCAACTCAACAAGATCATTTACGTCAAGAACACTACATTGGCGAGCCAGAAATGCTCATCAACTTCTTCCACTTTATTGCGGAAGAAACTCGTGAATGGTTGGCTGCACTAGGTGTTTCTTCATTGAAAGACTTGATTGGTCGTGTTGATTTGCTTGAAGTATTACCGGGCGAGACTGAAAAACATGCTCACCTTGATTTAAGTGCTCTGTTAACTTCGCATCCTTCTGCTGAAGGTAAAGCACAATACTGTCAAGTAGAAGGTAATGCACCATTTGATAAAGGCGTTTTAGCTGAGAAAATGGTTGCTGAAATACTTCCTGCAATTGAGTCAAGCGCTGGTGGTCAGTTTAACTTCAAGGTTGTGAACTGTGACCGTTCGATCGGTGCTCGTGTTTCGGGTGAAATCGCTCGTCGCTACGGCAACTTGGGTATGGAAGCACATCCAGTTGTAATGAACTTAACTGGTACAGCTGGTCAGTCTCTTGGTGTTTGGAATGCTGGTGGTTTACACATCCGTCTTGAAGGTGATGCAAACGACTATGTAGGTAAAGGTATGGCGGGTGGTCGTATTTCGATTTTCCCACCACAAGGTTCACCTTTCCAAACACAAAACACAGCAATTATTGGTAATACCTGTTTGTATGGTGCAACTGGCGGTAAGCTTTTTGCAGCAGGTACAGCGGGTGAGCGTTTTGCAGTTCGTAACTCTGGCGCATTTGCTGTAATCGAAGGTGCGGGTGATCACTGTTGTGAATATATGACAGGTGGTGTTGTGACTGTACTTGGTAAAGTAGGCCATAACTTTGGTGCGGGCATGACTGGTGGTTTTGCTTATGTACTTGACCTCGATAATGACTTCGTAGATTACTACAACCACGAATTGATCGATTTAAATCGTATTTCAACAGAATCTATGGAAGATCATAAAGAGTTCTTGTTGCGTATTATCGATGAGCACATTAAAGAAACTGGTAGTGCTTGGGCTTATAAAATCCGCAATGAGTTCGATTTCTACAGCCGTAAATTCTGGCTTGTGAAACCAAAAGCTGCTAACTTGCAAACGCTTTTGAAAACAACACAAGCTGACCCACAATAATTCCACGACTGCAAAGACATAGGCAGGTGCGGGCAACAAGGAAATCCGCGCCTACCCACGGAGAGAGACATGGCAGAACGCCTAAATAATGACTTTCAATTTCTGGATGTACCACGTCAAGATCCAGAGAAAAAAGATATTACTGTCCGCAAAGCAGAATTTGTGGAAATTTATAAGCCTTTTACATCGGAAACTGTCACTAATCAGACACACCGTTGTTTAGGCTGTGGTAACCCATATTGCGAATGGAAATGTCCTGTACATAACTACATTCCAAACTGGTTAAAACTTATCGCTGAAGGCCAAATTTTCCAAGCTGCTGAGCTTTGTCATCAAACCAACACACTACCTGAGGTATGTGGTCGCGTATGCCCACAAGACCGTTTGTGTGAAGGTGCTTGTACCTTAAATGATGGTTTTGGTGCAGTAACCATTGGTAATGCTGAGAAATATATCAATGACACAGCCTTTGCTTTAGGCTGGCGTCCAGATATGTCAGGTGTAAAATGGACTGACAAAAAAGTTGCAATTATTGGTGCCGGTCCTGCTGGTTTAGGCTGCGCAGATATTCTAGCTCGCGGTGGCGTTAAACCAGTTGTATTTGATAAGCGTCCTGAAATTGGTGGTTTACTTACATTCGGTATTCCAGAATTTAAAATGGAAAAAGATGTGATGAAACGCCGCCGTGAAATTTTCACAGGTATGGGCATCGAATTCCGTTTAAATACTGAAATTGGTAAAGACATCACGATTGATGAATTACTTGCAGAATATGATGCGGTATTCATGGGTATGGGAACTTATACCTACATGAAAGGTGGTTTCCCGGGTGAAGATCTTGAAGGTGTTTATGATGCACTTGATTTCTTGATCTCTAACGTGAATCGTTGCCAAGGTTGGGAAAAAGATCCAAGTGAATACATTAGCCTAGATGGTAAAAAAGTTATTGTTCTTGGTGGTGGTGATACCGCTATGGACTGTAACCGTACTTCATTACGCCAAGGTGCTCACGATGTAACTTGTGCATACCGCCGTGATGAAAGCAACATGCCAGGCTCTGCGCGTGAAGTAAAAAATGCCTACGAAGAGGGTGTGAAATTCCTATTCAATCGTCAACCAGTCGAAATTGTTGGTGAAAATGGCAAAGTGACAGGCGTAAAAGTGGTAACGACACAAATGGGTGAACCAGATAGTCGTGGCCGTCGTAGCCCTGAGCCAATCCCTGGTTCTGAAGAAGTATTACCAGCTGATGCAGTTTTACTTGCTTTCGGTTTCCGCCCAAGCCCAGCAGACTGGTTTGGTAATGTGAATATTAATCTTGATGGTTCAGGCCGTGTTGTCGCAGCTGAAAAGCAAGAATTCAAATTCCAAACATCAAACCCGAAAATCTTTGCTGGTGGTGATATGGTACGTGGCTCAGACCTTGTCGTGACAGCGATTTGGGAAGGTCGTCAAGCTGCTGAAGGCATTTTGGATTATCTTGGTGTTTAATAAAGACATTTGTTAAATGACTAAAAAAAGCCTACTTCAAGTAGGCTTTTTTATTGTCTACCATTAGTCACTTTGATGTTTTTGGCAAATATAATAAGCTTTTTTGCCCTTTTTAGCTTTTTAAGCTCGCGACATACTCGAAACTTCCTTCTTCAATACAGTAGGTGTTGAATATGAACATCGCAGGTATGACGGCAGAAAAATCATATTTAAATCGTCAAAAAGCGTTGGGTATTACAGTGCGTCGTCTTGAATTTAATCCAAAGGCGATTAAGCGGCACTATTTTGCAAATTCACCCCTCATGTCGCATTTTTTAACTGCACTCTCATCAACATTTCCTGTAGGAGAGCAGTTTTTTGTAAATAGCGTCCGTAATGTGCGTGATAAAGTCTCAGATCCTCAGCTACAAGCACAAATTGCAGCGTTTATCGGACAAGAGGCCATGCATTCCAAAGCACATGGTGAGTTTAATGAAGCTTGGCGACGGGATAATTATAATCTGGACAGTTTTCAAAATTGGCTAAATGAGCGCGATAAATATTTAAGAACAATTCCACCTAAGTTGCAATTGGCACTCACCTGTGCATTTGAACATTTCACTGCTTTACTTGGGGGATATGTTTTACAACATCCAGAGTTATTAAAAACCCTAGATGAAGATGCGCTAAAACTTTGGGTATGGCATGCGATTGAAGAAATTGAACACCGTTCGGTTGCATTTGATGTTTATCAACATGTATATGGTGATGATCGTATCCGTCGCTTACTCATGCGTAGCGTCACTACTGGATTTGCGAGTCTCGCTTTTTATGGGACAACTCGTTTATTTTGGCAAGATAAATGGAATAGCTTACCTAAAATTGGGGGTAATTTATTTGGATTATATTTGCTGATGAAGATGCTTGTTCAGTTAATGCCTGAATACTTCGCATATTACAAAAAAGACTTTCATCCGAGTCAAAAAGATTATGGCAGGGTGGTTAATTATTGGAAAAGCTCTTTGGCAGAAGAATATCAAATGGCAAGTTTTGAACAAGAAAAAGATCAGCGATTGAGCTAATAGATAACCGGATTTAAAAGTCCGGTTTTTTAAAATCAATAAAATAAAAGCAACACAATAATGCCTAATTCATCATACAATCAGGTAAAGAGGTTAAAAATATAAAGAAAAACTTGAGGATAATGTGCCGATGAAAACGTTGAAACAATTTGCGATCGCAACAACACTTGCCAGTACCTTACTGTTTTCGGGGTGTGGCTATAACACTCTACAAGTAAAAGATGAGGCTGTAACAGCAGCGTGGTCTGAAGTACAGAACCAATATCAACGTCGATCAGATTTGGTACCAAATCTTGTAAACGTCGTTAAAGGCTATGCTAAGCATGAAGAGCAAGTATTAACCGAAGTAACACAGGCTCGTTCTAATGTTGCAGGTTTAAAAGTTGATAAAGAAGTTTTAGAAGATCCGGCTTTACTTGAAAAATATCAACAGGCTCAAAGTCAATTAACAGGGGCATTATCTCGACTCATTGCTGTTTCGGAAAATTACCCAGATTTGAAAGCCAATACTCAATTCCAAGAATTACAAGTTCAGCTTGAAGGTACTGAAAACCGTATTGCTGTTGCACGTAATCGTTATATTACAACAGTACAAGACTATAACTCATATGTGCGTCAGTTCCCTCAGGCAGTAACAGCAAAAGTAATTGGTATGCATCCAAAAGCCAATTTCTCTGCAGAAGCATCTGCACAACAGGCTCCAAAAGTTTCTTTTGATTAATTTTATAAATCAAAGGAGTGCCGTATGAGAAATACTCTATTGTTTCAATCAAAGCAAATTAAGGTCTTTATCTCGACCTTAATTTTGCTCTGTTGTGGTGTTCTTTTTCAGAATACGGCATGGAGTGAAAGTAATATTGCAACTGCTACCGATGAGGCTGATGCAGTAGTTGCTGGCAAAATTATACAAAAGCAACAAACTCAAGCTGCTTCAAGTCCTGCTCCTCAAGTCCAAGTTACTAATGATATGGCTGATGGGGAATCAATTCGTGGTTTGCCAACTTTAAACCAGCCTGTTATTGATCAAGCCAATATCTTAAGCGAAGCTGAGAAGGAGCAACTTAATCAAAAAATTCTAAGTTTATATCAACAAGGCAAAGCGCAGATTGGTATCGTTATTGTTCCCACCACTGGCCAGGAAGATATTTTTGATTATGCATTACGTGTTGGTGAAAAATGGCAATTGGGATCATCTAAACGTGATAATGGATTACTCATTGCAGTCGCTGTAAATGACCGCCGTATACAAATACTAACTGGTTATGGCCTAGAAGGTGTGTTGCCGGATATTGTGGCAAGTCGGATTATTCGAAACCAAATTACCCCTTATTTTAAACAAGCCCAATATGCCCAAGGTTTGAGTGCAGGTCTTGATGAAATCGGAAGAATTTTAAATTTAGATCCAGAAGTAGCACAGCAAGCTGCCCAAGATTTAAAAGAACGTCAGCATCAAGCTGCAGAAGAACAGCAAGCCAAGCAGACAACGCTGACAATGGCTTTATTTATTCTTGTTGCTGGAATTGTGGGTTCGTTTATTGTTGGTCGTCCGCTTAGTGCATCTACAGCAGGAGTTGCTGCTGCGGTAGCAGGATTTGTAAATGGGGCGGGGCTAGTCACTAGCTTACTACTTGGTTTTGGTATTTTCTTTTTACTCATTACATCAATTGCCCAACTTATTTTACAAGCCATTTTAAGTGGTTCTGGCGGTGGTGGACGCGGAGGAGGCTTCGGCGGAGGTGGCGGAGGCTATGGTGGCGGCGGAGGCCGTTTTGGCGGTGGAGGTGCTTCAGGCTCATGGTAACAACATCAGAAACAACACAAATTATTACTCAACCAAAAATTGAGGAATCTGTAGAGCCAAGCATAAAACGTTGGTTTAAACATCTATGCTATTTACCTGCTAGTAGTCGTTATTTTTCAAAACAAGATAAGCAAGCTATCGCAGATGCTGTACAGCAAGCAGAACATGGCCATGTTGGGGAAATACAGGTTGTAATTGAAGGCCATATCCCAGTGTCACAAGCCTACAAACAGAATACTCGTTTAAGAGCACAGCAGTTATTTGCAGAATTGGGCGTTTGGGATACTGCCTTAAATAGTGGCGTATTGTTATACCTAAATTTATGTGAACGAAAAGTAGAAATTATATTTGATCGTGGTATTAGAAATGCAACTAACGAGCAAGTCTGGCAACAGATTTGTGAAGCAATAGTACACAAGCTTAAAAAACAACAATATCAACAAGCTGTAGTGATTGGCGTACAACAAATTGGGGAAGTGATGTCGCGGTTTTATGACGAAAACATGCCTGATCAATCCAATGAATTGGGGAATGCTCCGATTATTCTTAATTAACTCGCCTTGTAACATTCCAGTATTAGCTAATTTCATAATTTTACTTTTAAAGGTGACTGACAAAAAATGTCACCTACTTATTTATTTTTAAAGAGATTTTGTTCACATAAATAAATATGAACTTTGAATTGTGTAATTTATTTTTTTTAATACGTGAAGTGTTTTTATAAAAAATTATATGACATTTTTTGTCAATTACTTACACCGATTTAATGTTTAAGAATAGTTGATTGTAATATAAGTATTTGTTTTTTAATTAAAATAAAAGTTGGCATGGATGCTGCAATATAGTTAATAGCTGAAAAAGCTTATATAAAAACATACATACAATCTTTGGGGAAAAGGCTATGAATGCACAAAAAGGTTTTACATTAATTGAACTCATGATCGTAGTTGCCATTATTGGTATTTTGGCTGCAATTGCGATTCCACAATATCAAAAATATACTGCTCGTTCTCAAATTACAGCAGCATTAGCGGAAATCAGCCCAGGAAAAACTCAATTTGAACTAGCTTTATCTGAAGGTACGGCTAGCAGTGTGAATAATAGTCCAGCAGCAATTGGTTTAAAAAGTACCACTAATAATTGTTCAGCTGTTAATGTAACTGCAAATGGAACTACTGGTACAATTACATGTACTTTACAAGGTTCCGCTACAATTACAGGTGGTGTTTTAACTTTAACACGTAGTGCAGATGTAGCTGCAGCTTCTGGAGTAAATGCAAATGTGGGTGGCTGGGCGTGTTCTATTACTAAAGGAACAACAGATATTTCTTCAGCAATCGCACCAAAGGGTTGTACTATAATTTAATATTAAAAATTTACATAAAAAAGCACCTCTTAAGAGGTGCTTTTTTATGTAAGTTGGAAATCTGTTAACTTAATTTTACCTAAAAATATAACTCTAAGAATATTTTATTATAGGTATAATTCTTTTAAGTTTTATCTCTTAACCTGTCACTATGCAAGTATTCCTCCTATTCCTCGCTGCAATTCTGTTGGGTTTTGCATGGTTATCCCCATTTCATTATAGTCCTTGGGTGATGTTCTCAAGTGAAGTGAGTACTTTTGGGGCTGGGTTGTGTGTATTGGCTACTCTAGTTCAGCAAGATATTAAAATTCCTAGAGCACAGCTCTTATTGTTGCCATTTGCTTTAATACCAATGATACAATGGGGTTTGGGTTTAGTTTTTGATTTAAGTACAGCTTTACTGAGCGCATTTTATTTACTAGGCTTTTGGTTTATGGTCGTGGCTGGTTACAACCTATCTTTAGATCAACAAAAGCGCGACCAAATTTTTTCTGGTTTTAGTATTTTAGTATTAGCAGTCTCTGTCGGCACAAGCTTTATTGCGATTTGCCAATGGTTAAATTTAGAGTCAGATTTTATTTATATGCTCAATCTGATTGGTAATCGCCCTTACGGTAATTTCGGTCAGCCAAATAATATGGCAACATTCCTAATTGTTGGATTGTTAGGGTGTTTATATCTCTATGAAAAAAATAAGGCAACAGTCTGGCTACTCCTACCTCTAGCACTAATTATTTTGTTTACGATTGCATTGAGTCAGTCACGAACATCATGGATCGTTTTTCCATTTTTATTCATGTATTGGATAGTTAAACAATTTGGTAAACAAAAAAGATTTGGAGTTTTTCAAGGTTTTTTGTGGTGCGTCGGTTTTTTCGTAATGGCTGGTGTAATTCTACCATTTGCTACTAATTTAATTGAAGCATGGTCAAGTACTGATGTAACCGAAGCAAGTAGTTTGGTTGAAAGAGCAAGCTCTGGGTATTTGCGTTTTAATATCTGGTCACAAATGTTGCTTGCTGTACAGCAGCACCCTTGGTTAGGTTATGGTTGGAATCAAACCAGTGTGGCACAAATGACAGTTTACCATGCTTTCCCAACAGGAGAGTGGACTACCAGTGCACATAATGTACTGCTTGATTTAATTATCTGGAATGGTATTCCCTTGGGTGCTGTAATCATTACCTACTTTGCTTGCTGGTTTATTTGGTTAAATCAACAGGCTAAAAATACCATCTCGATTATAGCGATTATGATGGTCTGTACAGTGCTTATTCATGCCATGTTAGAGTTTCCACAGCGCTATGCTTATTTCTTACTTACTTGTGGATTCCTACTGGGTATTGTACAAGCACAAACTACTGTACTTAAGGGAATTATCCTCAACAAACATCTTTTTCGCTTATCATGGGTTGTAAGTTTATTGCTTATTATTGCAATTCTACGTGATTACAATGTCTATGTTCTGAATAGTAATTTGCTTTTTAATAATAAGCGTCCAAACGCTGAATTTATGGGAAGTAGTAAAATTTTTGTTTTAACACAGTTTGAGCAGCGTTTAAGTTGGATAGAACTTAATCCCCAAAATATTTTATCTGAAGGTGATTTGGTTGAATGGGAAAATTTAGTAAAGAATAAAGCAACTCCATACAACTTACGTAAATACGCAAAATTGCTCGCTTACAACGGGAAAGTAGAACAGGCACAGCAGCAAATATTTATTTTGCAACATCTTTATAAGCAAAAAATAACGCTATCGGAATTACTAAAAGAGAAGTAATAAAAAATCCCCTTAAGTATAAGGGGATTTTTTTATGAGAAATTACATTTGGCTCTGGATATAATTTTCAATACCAACATTGCCAATAAGATCAATTTGAGTATCTAGCCAGTCCCAGTACTCTTCTTCTTTTTCTAGAATTTCTTGAACAAGGTCACGAGTGACATAATCTTGCTCTGTTTCAGCTAAAGCAACCGCTTTTTGAATTGCTTCTATATTTTCTTTTACTTTACGAATGTCACAGTGCAGAACTTCTTCTGTGTGTTGACCAATATAAAGCTTACCTAAATGTTGAAGGTTAGGTAGTCCTTCTAAAAATAAAATACGTTCAATGATTTTATCTGCATACTTCATTTGACGAATTGATTCTTTATATTCAGCAGAGCCAAGCTGCTCAATTCCCCAGTCATTAAACATGCGTGAATGTAAAAAGTATTGATTAATTGCAGTTAAATGATGATACAGCACTTGGTTAAGCTGATTAATGACATCACGATTGCCTTTCATTGTAGCTACTCCAAAACAATTTCTGCCTCAAACTTAATTAAGGCAATCTATAAATCCATTTTAGTGAACAATCATGGAGATGGCGAGTAATTTATGGAACAGCAAATGAAAATCGCAATCAAAAACAACACAATATTAAAAAGGAGGTTTTTATGTCAAAAAAAACCGCTTGAATGAGGAACTATAAAGGTTCCGCAAAAAGCGGTGGAGGAGTCAATAAATTTTGTTAAATATTAATTTTTATTATGCAGCTACAGAAATGCGAGCAGCGATTTCTGCTAATTCTTCGCTAATAATAGCGCGAGCTTCTGGTGCACAGCGTCCACAGCATGTACCAAGATCAAGCAAATCGCGAATTTCACGATAGCTTTCAGCGCCATTTTCAATAGCGTCTTTAATATCCTGATCGGTAATGCCACGACACAAGCAAACGTACATGGGAGTGATCCCCAAATATAAATGCGATAATTGATATTATTGATAATTATTATCGTTTGTCAATGAAATTCATTTAAAATCTCATTTATCATTATTGGGATTTTGGATAAAAAAATACCACCTAAGCGGAAATCTAAAAAGAATTTAGATTTTTATGCCAAGGTGGTTCGTTTTTTAAAAACTAAATATTTAAAATTGGATAGTTTGAAAATTTATATCTTATTGATTAATAATTACAATTCCGTCCATTTCCACTAGTGCGCCTTTTGGCAAGCTTGCTACACCAAGAGCTGCACGTGCAGGGTAGGGCTGAGCAAAATATTCACCCATAATTTGGTTTACGAGTTGGAAATTTGATAGATCAGTTAAAAAAATATTGAGCTTAGCAATATCTGCAAGTGAACCACCAGCAGCTTCACAAACTGCTTTTAAATTATCAAATACACGGCGAATTTGAGCTTCGATACCTTCTACAAGTTCCATACTGTATGGGTCTAAACCAATTTGCCCTGAAAGATATAGCGTATTGTCTACTAAAATAGCTTGAGAGTATGTGCCGATAGCAGCAGGGGCATTTTCAGTATGAATGACTTGGCGGGACATTTGGTTCTCCTTGATTAAATCTATTTCCATCATAATCGATGATAGCTTTGGACAAAAGTATCATCGATTTAATTGATTAAGTGAATTTGGAAAGTTTGATTTTGTTAAGGAAACAAAAATTTATAACCAATAGTTTCTATAAAAATTTAACTTACTTTTGAAATTTCCATTTGTGGAGCAGGGGCATCTAAACGTTCAATACGTGGGAAACCATAGTGCATGCGTAAATCACGGATGACTTTTGCAATGTGCTTACGGTTATTCACTACAATATTCACAAAAGTTCTTTGCTCATTTGAGTGAACCATCTCTACCCCAGCATTGTTTTTACGGCATTGATAAATCAGATCTGATACTTGTTCATCATTCATCGCCATATAAATAGCAAGGTAGGCTGTAAAGCGGACATCATCTACATCATCTGCTTTCCATTGAAGCGGCATAATATTTTCAGGGTGTAGATGTTGTTCATGTAGTAAGTTATGACAGCGAATGCGATGCACAATTAACCCGCGACGCGTTAAATGTCCTTGAATTGGATCGCCTAAAATTGGATTGCAACAGTGTGCATATTTAACGTCGACCCCTTCAGTACTTTGAATAAGTCGATCTGAGTTTTCTACTTGCGGATGTTTATCATGAGCAAACAGGTGGTTTGCTACAAGCTGAGGTAGTAAATCACCAACCGCAATTTGTTCAAACAATGTATTTTTATTATCAATGTGACGCCATTGCAATAGATCTAGCCAATCAGCTTCAGAAAGATCATTGATTGAACGATTAAAGAGTTTCAGTGCACGAGAAAGGGCTTGTGCACCAACTAGACGTTGTTCTTCGATATCTTGATCTTTTAGTACATGCTGTAATGCACGACGAGCTTTCTGCGTATTAATAAAACTTAGCCAGTCTGGATTTGGTGTTGCCAAAACATCCGTAATAATCTCGATAACCTGACCGCTAACTAATGGGGTGGAAAGTGGTTTAATCTCACCATCGACTTTTGCGCCAACTGCGTGGTTACCTAAAAATAAACTTGCTGAATAAGCAAAATCAACTACGGTAGCGCCTTGCGGTAGCTCATGCAGTTGGCCATGGGGCGTATATACCCAGATTTTTTCTTGATGTAGGTAATCCAGCAAATCATTAAAAGTTGTTTTAGCACATTCGCCGTCAATCAATGTATTTAAGTTCTGCATTGAAGCCTGAATGGCAGAGCGGCAAGTTTGCGGTGCATTTTCGCCTAAAACCACCCCAAAACGGGCAGCTTTACGCATGAGCTCGGTTTGAATGGTAAGAGATAGAGTTGTTTTTTCGCCTTTAAGCTTTATCAGTAAAGACTGATTACCGCCGGGTAATGGGCGACGAATATGATCTTGGTACTGGATAACCTGAAAGTTTTCTCTTAATGCTTCTTCTAAGCGGTCACAGTCGGCAATGCTTTGTAGAACAATTTCAAAAGCATGACTATGGGTAAGCTCTTGGAGATCCATCTCGTTTTTAACGAAATGGCGTAATAATTCGATATTGTTATTTTTCTTTTTAATACGGCCTTGAATATGATAATTATGCAGAAGTTCAGCGAGGTTTTGTTCCCAAATACTTTGATATTTACAGCGTTCTGGCTTTGTCTGTAGCAGAGCATTCTGAACGTTATCAAACATATCAAGGTCAAGGTTTTGATAGCAGAGATTCTCTAGATTATCGCCCATTTCATTCATGCCGACTAATCTTGCCATCGGTACAAATATATCAAAAGTTTCTTGAGCGATACGGGCTCGTTTATCTGGGCGTAAAGCACCTAGAGTTGTCATATTATGATAGCGATCTGCTAATTTAATAATGATGACACGCGGATCTTGTAAGGTCGCTTGCAGAATTTTTCGGAATGAAGCTGCTTTATTGTATTCTTTATCGCTTGATTGGCTAAGTTTAGTTACACCATCGACTAGCTCTGCAACGGTTAGGCCAAACTTCTCAATAATATCTTCTTTTGTATATTGAGTATCTTCAATAACATCATGCAAAAGTGCTGCCATTAAAGTTTCAGCATCTAAACGCATGTTTGCAAGAATACAGCTTACAGCAATCGGATGCAGAATATAGGGTTCGCCACTTTTACGCGTAATGCCAGTGTGCGCTAGATCGGCAAAATCGCAGGCAGCAAGCACTTTTTCGACTTCACTTACCGATAAGTAAGGGTCGATAATTAATTTGAGCTGTTGCTTGGCTTGGCTGACCTCTTCGCCTGGCATAAATCACCCTTTTTCCTATTGCTGAAAAACTAAATCTATCTGCTTCTTAATGAAAAGCATATTGCGGAACTTGTCAATTTTTTCATTTGAAAAAGTGTATTTTTTTTTCAATGAAAATAATTGCTTTTCTCAATATGTTTAAATATGGGACAAAGCCAAATAAAAAACCATCGCAGAAAAACGATGGTTTTTTTATGAAACAGAGTGAATTAGAAAGAAAAACCTTCTAAATTCAAGCTGTTTGTAGAAAGGGCAAGATCAAGACTAGAAGTTTGGTAATCTTGCTCACGTTGTTTAAGAATTTCTTTCGTAACGTGCCCTGCCGCGATTTCGCGCAAAGAAACTACAGTCGGTTTGTCGTTATCCCATTCTACAGTTGGCTCCATGCCTTGACGTGCCAATTGACGAGCACGTTTACTTGCAACGAGCACAAGCTCAAAACGGTTGTCTACATGATCTAAACAATCTTCAACGGTGACGCGTGCCATAAAAGTTCTCGTTTTGGAATGGTGAATTTGAACAGACTAAATAGTATAAAAGGCTTTCGATCTAGACTCAAGTTATTCCTGTTTTGGTTGAGGAGTAATCAAGTCCTGAATTAAAGTTTGATGACGTTTTGCTTGCTGAGATAGCACCAAACGGTTCGCTGTAATCACAGCTTCAAGCTCATGTAAGGCTTTATTAAAATCATCATTGATAATGATGTAATCAAAGTTCGTGTAATGCTGCATATCTTCAACTGCACAGCTTAAACGATGCTCAATGACTTCAACTGAGTCAGTGCCACGATTAGATAAACGCTGACGTAGGTCAAATTGAGTTGGGGGTAAAATGAATATTTGTTTGGATTCAGGGAAAAGTTTGCGTACTTGTTCTGCACCTTGCCAATCAATTTCAAGTAAGACATCGTGTCCTTGAGCTAGCTGTTGTTTTACCGTAGCTTGAGAAGTGCCATAGTAGTTACCAAATACTTCAGCGTATTCGATAAATCCATCATGGTTGACTTGGTCTAGAAATTCATCTTTTGTAGTGAAGTGATAGTGAACACCATCTAACTCACCGGGACGTTGACCTCGGGTTGTATGCGAGACTGAAACATGTAAATTGCTCACACGGTCAAGCAGGGCTTTTACCAAAGATGTTTTGCCCGTTCCTGATGCAGCAGAAACGACAAACAATAGACCCGACATGATATTTTTCCTGATATGATAAAATATCTTCGCTATTGTAGTGTACCGTGCGTTTAAACTGAATAGTTTTAATTGCAAATATTCAAGAGAAATTCCCCTGTTTTATTAATTTTGAGGCTGTTATGGAAATTGTGTTAGCTAATCCGCGTGGTTTTTGTGCCGGTGTTGATCGAGCCATAGCAATCGTCAATCGGGCTTTAGAATGTTTCAACCCTCCTATTTATGTACGTCATGAAGTTGTACACAATAAATTTGTGGTAGATGACCTACGACAAAGAGGGGCCGTTTTTGTTGATGAGCTAGATCAGGTTCCAGATGATTCAATTGTAATTTTTAGTGCGCACGGTGTTTCAAAAGCAGTTCAGCAAGAAGCAGAGCGTCGAGGCTTAAAAGTTTTCGATGCGACTTGTCCTTTAGTGACTAAAGTTCATATTGAAGTGACTAAATATGCGCGTGAAGGTACTGAAGCTATTTTAATTGGTCATGAAGGGCACCCGGAAGTCGAAGGTACAATGGGGCAATATGACAAATTAAAAGGCGGTGATATTTATCTGGTTGAAGATGAAGCTGATGTTGCTGCACTCACCGTACGACATCCTGAAAAGCTTGCATTTGTAACTCAAACAACGCTTTCTATTGATGATACAGCTAAAGTTATTGATGCTTTGCGTGCTAAATTTCCGCATATTCAGGGTCCGCGTAAAGATGACATTTGCTATGCAACTCAAAACAGACAAGATGCTGTGCGTGATTTAGCTGAAAAGTGTGACGTGGTTTTAGTTGTAGGTTCACCTAACTCATCAAACTCAAATCGATTACGTGAGCTTGCAGAGCGTATGGGTAAAGCCGCTTACCTTGTAGATAATGCTGATCAGTTAGAGCAGTCATGGTTTAATGAGACGTGTAAAATTGGTGTTACTGCTGGTGCCTCTGCGCCAGAAATTTTGATTAAACAAGTGATTCAACGTTTACAAGATTGGGGTGCTCAAGCACCGAAAGAATTAGATGGGCGTGAAGAGAACATAACTTTTAGTCTTCCTAAAGAATTACGCATTCATGTGACTCAAGCGTAAAGTGTGACTTATTTAACATACTGATTTTAAAATAGTTAAGCAGATAATTGTTGATATGACAGTTATCTGTTTTTTTATACCCTTTATCTGCTTTGTATTTGTTTTGTAAACACAAGGCGTAAAATTTAATTAATAAATAAAAAATTTTTAAGTTTATTTGGGGTTCTGGGGATGAGGGGAGTTACTCCGCAAGACGGGTTCACCTTGGTTGAGCTTATGGTGACGATTGCGGTCATGGCGATTATCGCGATGATGGCCGCGCCATCTATGTCGAATTTATTAGAAAGTAAGCGACTAGATGAAAACCAACGAGATCTAATCAATACTTTGTCGGAATCGAAGAGCCAAGCAATACTTGGTCGACAAGATGTATCCATTAATCTGAATTCAACAGCCTCAAATACATCGACTTCTTTTAATTGGAAAGCTGCTTCCAATAGCACTCTTGAGCTTAAAAATATAGCTGCTGATGGTACACAGAGCTCATCAACAGCGACGACTCTAACTTTTAATGCGAATGGGGTGATAACCAATATCACCCAAGACACACTTTTATCTATTTGTAATTCAAAAATAAATAAAAAGAAAATTCTTATTTTAACAAAGCTTGGCACATTAATTTTTAAAGCTGAGGAGACATGTTAATGCGGGGCTCTAAACAAAAAGCTCAAGTTGGGGTGGGTTTATTAGAAGTGTTGGTTGCCTTAATTTTAATTGCGATAGGGGTTTTGGGATATGTTGCCTTGCAAGTCCGTGCTATGGATGCTTCTTCAGAGGCATTAAGCAAATCTCAAGCGATTATGATCATGAGAGGATTAGCAGAAAACATTCGCGTAAATAGTTCTCAAGCTAGTCAGTATCCCGCATTTGTCCGTAGTTATAGCAATTATTCATCTGCCACCGCAGCTCCTACGTTGTGTTTCAATGCAGCTTGTACACCTTCTCAGCTTGCCCAATTTGATGCATATCAAGCAGCAAGAAATGCTGATCAACTTGGCATGAAAATTACAATGACAAATTGCCCAGGGGTTACAAGCACGATGGCCCAGCAGAGGCAATGTCTTTTTGTTTTTTGGGGAAAAACCTCTCCGGTAATTACAACAAATGAGGGAGTCACGAGCGCGGATGTGTCGAGTTGTATGAGTACAAATGGCGTTTATGTCAATAATTCGAACTGTTTAATGATGGAGGCATATTAATGGCTCACTCATTTGTATTATGGAAACAACGAGGCTTTACATTAATTGAGCTGATGGTTGCATTGGCTTTAGGTCTAATTTTGGTGGCCGCGGCGACTCAATTATTTATTGGTGGACTTCTATCAAGTCGTCTACAAAAAGCAAATGCTGAAATACAAGATAGCGGTATTTTTGGTTTGGAGTATATTGCCCGTGATATACGCCTTCTAAATTATGGAAATATAACCAACCCAATATTAACTGATACGACCCCTTGGGGCGGTGTTGTATTAACTGGTTCAACTGCAACCAATAACAACAATGTTAATTTTGTCCCTAACGTTGGAACAAATACTTATATTGCTGACACATTACTTAGTCGTGGTACAGGGGATACGGTGAGTACTGTGAGTAATCACTGGAAAGGTCTTTCAAATATACAGAACAGTTCAGATGCTGCTATGCAAAGTGATCAGCTGACTATCCAATTTATTGCACCTACGAATATGACCAATTGTGAAGGTGTAAATGTACTTGCAGGTGATTTAATTGTAGAGCGTTATTTTTTACGTCTGGATAGCAATGGTAGTTCCCAGCAAGACTATGCACTTGCATGTGATGCAAATACTCCCTCTGCTGTAGCCACAGCTCAACCGACCACTGTTGCTGGGTTAGGCGACGCTGGTCAAATTGTATTGCCGCGTATTGATCATTTCCATGTGCTGTTTGGTGCAAAAAATGCGGCTGGCAATTTTGCTTATTATACCATTACCCAATATCGCGCTGCTGCACAGGCTGCCCGAGATGCCACACCATCTGTGATGCCGCCACGAATTCTTTCAATACAAATATCTGTATTAGCGCGCTCTACTAATAATGCCCAAAGCAAAGCAATAGATCCTGAGCAATCTTTTTTTATGTTAGATCAAACCGTGCATGCTTCTGATAATACAACTCGATTCTTACGCCGCACTTATAACTTAACAATTGCTCTACGCAACGCGATGGGGGAAAGTCTATGACCCATTTAATTCATAAGAGTAGATCTAAGGAAAAAGGGGCAACCCTTATTGTTGTGCTTATTATTTTATTGATTGTTATTTCTGTAGGCGTTTTAGCAATAAGAGTGGCTATTGTTTCTTTAAAAGTTGCTACCAATAGCCAAGTTAGCCAATTAAATTTTCAGTCATCTGACACTCCTTTAGAACTCATTGTGCAGATGAATCCTACCACCCTAACTAATATTACTAATGTGATTGGTGCCGCGCTTAAAGAGCATGAAAGTAATCCTGGTGCGGAATACAACTTTTGTTATAAGCCTGTTTCTACAGCAACAAATTTTGCTCAGACCAGAGGTGCAAGTTTACTTCGAGCAGGAAGCGCTAATAATGCAGTCGTTGAAGATGGCGGCGTGGCGGGGTTCTGCGATTTAACAAGTGACTATGGTAGTAATCGTCAAGCAGTGGTTACCCAAGTTGCTGTAAGTGTTCCAACAGATGCTGCTAGCGATATTCCAGGCTCAAATTTACCACGAGGAACAAACACCTCGGAAGGTACGCAACTACCTAAAAGCATGTTGTCTACACAACGTATTCGGGTGATTACAACAGCTTTTTTACCAGCCTATGCATCTACCTCTATCGAAACTTTACAAAGAGATTGTTTAAGTACGAGTTCAGCAAAAATTAGCGACAATTTTGATACCGCTTTAACGGCTAAACAAACATTAGCGGAGTGTTTAGCAAATCATAACGTGCCTTTTAGTACTCAAGTTCAAGAATTTAACTATACCAATAAACTCACTCAAATTACGGCACCAGGTTCATAATGGGGAATATCGTGAAACTAAAATTGAAGAATTTTAAGCCAAATAATTTATGGTATGCCATCTGTTCGAGTTCGGTTGCTTTTACATGGTTGATGACAAGCTCCGTTGTGCAGGCGAGTGATTTACAAATTTATGCTTCACCTACAGCGGGTAAAAAAACCATTGTGATGATGTTGGATACATCAGGAAGTATGACCAACAATAGTTATGGCGAAAACCGTCTGGCCATGCTTAAAAATGGTATGAATGCTTTTTTAGCAAGTAATAATCCTGTTTTAAATGACACTCGTGTGGGGTTGGGAAATTTCTCTGCAAATGGTGATAGCCGAAGTGGGCAGGTTCTAGTGGCTGCTGCTCCTTTAGGAGATGCGAGGACTTTAAATACAGTGGGTTCTCAACGTTATAAATTAAAACAGGCTGTTGCAAATTTAACTGCTGGCGGGGCAACGCCTTCAGCACATGCTTATGCGGAAGCTGCTGCTTATTTGATGGGTACAACGACCTATTCAGAGGCAAATTATGCCATTCGAAAAGATAGCTATATAAGGCGTGTGCGAAAATCTGATAATAGAACAGAATACTCATATTGTACGAATTATCGCGATTCACAAATCGATACTACAAATCTATGGCAACCTTGTCGTTCTAATAACTATTGGAGTAACTGGTCAACTTCTAATCCGGGTGTGGATGCGGCAACTGCTTATGATACTTCGTCGGATTGGACCTATTCTTATACTTATTACTACACCACTTTTAATTATGCTGTAGCAAATGCAGATAGTGGTATCCCAAAATCAAAATCAAACGATACAACCAGCAATCCCAATATTGTTGTAGATAGAAATGCCTCTAATTTAAATGCTATTTACCAATCTCCTTTGCCTGCAGTGGCCAATCGCCAGAGTTGTGATGGGCAGGGCATTTACTTTTTATCAGATGGGGAGCCGAACAATACAACAAATACACGTTCTGCAACTGTCATGTCGACAGCCCTAGGCAGCACTTTGGGAGCAAATTTTACTTGTTCTAGAGGTTTGTCTAACACGACAGCAGACTCTGGTTGGGCCTGTATGGGGGAATTTGCAAAACGACTATTTGATAAAACAAAAAACCCAGCTGGAGTTTCTATTCAAACAGCATTTGTCGGTTTTGGAAGTGACTTTTCTAGTTTAAGTTCTTCTGATGTAAAAAATGCCTGTCGTTTAAGTTCGAGAACCCAATCTGACCGAAAAGGAGATGATGCGTGTTCACCGAATCAGACCACAAATGCGGTCGCTGCACCTGGTTATGGGAATGGAGGTTTTTTCCCTACCCAAAGTGCGCAAGGTGTAACAGACAGCGTTATCGCATTTATTAATAACTTAGAAAAAGTTCCGTTACAACCCTTAACCACTGGCGCTATCTCAGTTCCTTATGATGCACTAAACCCTAAAAATTTACAGGAATATGGTTACTTACGGGCTTTAGAGCCAAACCCAGCTAACACATACTTAACATGGCGTGGAAATTTAAAGAAATATCATGTTGTTTTATCAGGGGGCAATGCAGGTGCTTTTGAAGCTAACACTGGTGGGTTGGTTTACAACGCAACTGGGGCTTTTAGAACGGGTACGAAAGATTATTGGAATAGCTCGACTTATAATGATGGAGGTAATGTCTTTTTAGGTGGTTCATATGCAAAAGTTCCTTTACCAATTGTGGGACAAAATGAAACACGTGATGAAGATGGAAATATCATAAAATATTATTACGCAGTACAAACTAAAATCCGCAACTTATTTACTGATGTTTCCGCTGTTGCGGCGGATGGTAGCTTAACGAAAATATCGACTTCTGGAACTAATTTGCTAAAAATTCCAGCTGCTCCCCCAGAAGGAACTAATCCTTTTGATAGTGTGGCTAATACAGCAAGTTATGTTTTAGGAAAATTTAATGCATCAACGGGACAAGATATTTTAAAAGCTTTCCCGATTGGTTTGAAATTAAAAATATTAAATTATCTAGGTTACTCAACTGATATTAGCGCTACGACTTTACCTTCGTCATTAGTTACATCGAATGAACCCTATTTATCGATGGGCGGTAGTATTCATTCTTTACCGGTACAGCTTACCTATAATGGAACATTAGATGAAAATGGGAATTTAACATCTGCGCGTGAACAATCCATTCTCTATGGAACGATGGAAGGTGGTCTGCATATTGTGGATGCCTCAACTGGTGTAGAACAAATGGCTTTCGTTCCTGCCGATATATTAAATGATCCAGTTGCATCAAAAGCTTTAGTGGTTGGTCAAAGTGATGCTACAGCTCCTGCTCACGGTATGGATGGGGCTTGGGTATCTGACCCTGCATATAGTATTACTACAACAGGAAGCGGTAGTTCAGCAGTATCAAAAGTAACTGCAAAACAAATGAATATTTATGGTGGCATGCGAATGGGGGGCAGCAGCTATTATGGCTTAAATGTCTTAAATCCTGCTTCACCTAAGCTTCTCTTTAGAGTAGGAGCAGATCAAACTGATTATAGTCGTATGGGGCAGAGTTGGTCTAAACCTGTACTTGCAAATATACGTTATAACGGAGTTATTAAACGGGTTATGATTGTTGGTGGTGGCTACGACCAATGTTATGAAAACCCGAATATTACCTTGAGTAATTCTTGCTTTACGAATGGAAAAGCAAAAGGGAATGCTGTTTATATTATTGATGCTAAAACTGGGGAACGCTTATGGTGGACTAGTGATACAGGCTCTAATATAGATAACTCTAATATGAAGCACAGTATTGTTAGTCGCATTAGTACCTTAGATCGAGATGCTGATGGTTTAGTCGACCATTTATATTTTGGCGATTTAGGCGGACAAATTTTCCGTATCGATCTTAATAATAACCAGACAAAAACAAATTCAACTTATAGCAGTTTCGGTATTCGAGTTGTTCGATTAGCCAATTTAGCAACGAATGACTCAACTTATGATGCCTCGAACGACTATACCGCTGGGAATGCGCCGCGTTTTTATGAACCGCCAACAGTGACAATTCACGATTATGGAATCCGCACTTTTATTACTGTCGGTATTGCTTCAGGTGACCGTAGTACACCTTTAGATGTTTATCCGCTTACAGGTCGTGAGGGGATGTCACCGAGCACCGCATTAAGCGGAAGACCTGTAAACAACGTTTATGGAATTATCGATAAAGACTTTATTAAAAAGAATTTAATGTCTTTAACAGATAGCCAGCTTGAAACGAAAGATATTACTCGATCGACGCTTCGAAAAAATCCACAAATTTTACGGTCTGGGGAAACACGAGTAGCACAGATTTTCTTTCCAAACACTGGGGTGGGGCAAGGTGGTTGGTATCGCTCACTTTCTAGTATGAGCGATGGTACAGAGAAAGCTAATAATAGTTTCCGTATTAAAGGAGGTCTTAAAGCTTTTGAAGAGCCTATGGCAATTACAGGGACTTTAATTGTGCCTGTTTATGATCCACAGGGAACAGGTATTGTAGCGGCAGACCCATGTTTACCCCGTGTAGTAGGTGAAACTGACCAGCAGACGTTCTGTTTACCATTTGGCGCCTGCCTTAATTCTGATGGGTCAATTGATCAAAATAAAGAGAATGGAAGTGGATTCAAAACACAAACTGGTACTAATTGCCCAGTAGGAGCTTCTGAATGTAATAAAAACGTTATTGGTTCCGGTATTCGCGGCATAGCATTTGTTCCAAAAAGAGATGAGCCTCCAGTGACTAATAGTTGTGGGAAATTACAACTGTCTGGGAACGAGAGTGGAACGGGCGAGTGGCAATGTACAAGTCACTTAGTTCCTGCGCGCTGGTATGAGCGTTATCGCTAAGGGATGACTGATGAATAAATATTATATTCTGCGGTTTAATCAGGGTGTTACCTTGATTGAACTCATGGTTGTCATCGTGATTGTCGCTATTCTTGCTTCGATTGCTATCCCTTCATATCAAAGTTATAGCCGTAGAGCGACGGCTTCTGCTGCTAAAGGTGAAATTCTAAAATTGGCAGAACAGTTGGAACGGCATAAATCCAAGAACTTTACCTATAGAGGATTTACTACGACATCTGTAACTTTGCCACGGGGTGGTTATACGATTGAAATTAGTGATGATACGACGACAGGAAATTTATTAACGAATACTGCTGCAAATGGGCAGACATGGGTCATTAAAGCGACAACTACAGATTCAAGAAACTTTAATTTTATTGCTAAGAATTCAGGTTTGCGCTGCCAAAGTTTAACAGCTGCAGCTGTTGATAATGACTGTGGTGGAACAGGCACTTGCAATGTATGTGAAACAAATAGTGAGAATTGGCAATGAAGAATGGTTTTACCTTAATAGAACTCATGATTGTAGTAGCAATAATTGCAATTTTAGCAGCTATAGCGACACCTTCGTATTTGCAGTATTTACGCAAAGGGCATCGTACAGCTGTTCAATCTGAAATGATGAATATTGCCCAAACTTTAGAATCAGAAAAAGTAGTTCACAATCGTTATCCCTCGAATGCGACGATTACTTCGATTTATGGTTCTAGTGTCAGTCCTCAACAAGGCCAAGCCTTATATAACTTAGCTTTTTCTAGCATAACTGATTCAAGCTGGGTGTTAACTGCTACACCTATTGCTACTAGTTCTCAAGCTGGTGATGGGATCATTTGTCTTAATGATCAAGGGCAAAAATTTTGGGCAAAAGGTGCAACTGATTGTGCGTTATCTGCCACATCAAATTGGCTACAGTAATTTTAAATTCAAAACTGCGGATAACTCAAAAAATAATCTTTCTTTCAGGGCGAAAATCACGTAGAATGTCGCCCTCTATGAAAGGGGTTTGAAGTGTTGCCGATGGTCGGTGCAGGGATAATCCGTAAGAATTATAAGGCTTTTATCATGGTTGTTATTCGTTTAGCACGTGGCGGCGCAAAAAAACGTCCATTCTATCAAATCGTTGTGACTGACAGCCGCAATGCACGTGATGGTCGTTTCATCGAGCGTATCGGTTTCTTTAACCCGACTGCACAAGGTCAAGCAGAAAAACTTCGTTTAGATGCAGACCGTTTTGCTCACTGGGTTTCTCAAGGTGCTCAACCTTCTGAACGTGTTGCTTCTTTAGCTGCTCAAGCTAAAAAAGCTACTGCATAATTTTTGTAGTAGGTAGCCCATGACATCAACACAGAATGTTCCCGAAGATCGTATTCAGATTGGACAGTTACGTTCAGCTTATGGATTGAATGGGTGGCTCTGGGTGTATTCAAATACAGAACCTATGAGCAACATGTTTGACTACCTGCCTTGGTACATTGAGACCAAGGCCGGTTGGCAAACAATAGATGTAAAACGTTGGAAACCACATGGCAAAGGCCTAGTTGTTGCGTTGAAAGGTGTGAGTGATCGCACTGGGGCGGAAAGCTTGGTTGGCGCTAATATCTGGATTGCTAAGTCTCAACTGCCAAAAGCAGATGTAGATGAATACTACTGGTCAGATTTAAAGGGCTTAACTGTATTAGGTCTTGATGAAGAAGAACAGGAAGTAAACTTAGGGAAAATTCATGAGTTGTTTGAAACTGGAGCTAATGATGTGATGGTGGTGCATGCTACCCCAGACAGCATTGATTCAGAAGAGCGCATGATTCCTTGGCATAAAGATGTAGTACAACGTGTTGATCTTGAAGCTGGTCGTATTTACGTCAATTGGGGCGTAGATTATTAATCCTTTTAGGATTAATACAGCAGGAAAATAGAGGAGTCTGTGATGTTTTTTGCAGTCATTACGCTTTTTCCTGAAATGTTTGAAGCGATTACAGCCTACGGCATCAGCGGACGCGCGGCAAAACGAGATATTGTACAAGTCACTTGTATTAATCCTCGTGATTTTGCTGAGGGAAACTACAGAAGAGTGGATGAACGTCCATTTGGTGGCGGCCCAGGTATGGTGATGATGGCTGAGCCTTTGGCGAAAGCAATTGCACATGCCAAACAGCTTGCCTCACAAGCAGGACATGTTCATGTTCCTGTGGTGTATATGTCCCCACAAGGCAAAACCTTAAATGAGCAGGCAGTACAGCAGTTTGTTGATTATGACGGCTTAATTGTACTGTGTGGACGTTATGAAGGAGTCGATGAACGTTTGATCCAGCATTATGTTGATCAAGAATGGTCAATTGGTGATTATGTTCTATCTGGTGGTGAACTGCCCGCTATGGTGTTACTTGACAGTATTATTCGCCGTTTGCCGAATGTAATGTCAGATGAACAATCAGCAGTACAAGATTCTTTTGTTGACGGTCTTTTAGATTGTCCACAATATACAAAGCCTGACCATTTTGAAGGGCTGGATGTGCCAGAGGTATTAAAATCTGGACATCATGGCAATATTGAAAAATGGCGTTTTTTGCAGCGATATCAACGAACTCTAGAGCGTCGACCTGAGTTGGTCGAAAAGGTTGAGTTGACTAAGCAGCAAAAAAAATGGCTAAAAGATACGCAAGTGAATAACGGTAACTCTTAATCGTTATTCTCAAGAACGCAAGTTCTGCAACAAGACGAGAAGCAATGCTTCGAGTTAAAGCATAATTCTATTTATTGAATAGTTTTATGTAAATTTAAAGGCTCTTTATAGACATATTGTCGTAAAGGGAAAGATAAACGGGTTGATATGCGCTTTAGCCTCTATCCCCAGCGGAAATTCAGACCTCTTCTGACTCCGCACATATTGGAGATTCCCACAATGAGTGGTAAACATCCTTTAGTTCAAGCTGTTGAAAATGCACAGTTAAAATCTGATATCCCTGCTTTTGCTCCTGGTGACACTGTCATCGTTCAAGTAAAAGTAAAAGAGGGTGATCGTGAACGTCTTCAAGCATTTGAAGGTGTTGTAATCGCTAAGAAAAACCGTGGTTTGAACTCTGCGTTCACAGTACGTAAAATTTCTAGCGGTGTTGGTGTTGAGCGTGTATTCCAAACTCACTCACCAGTTGTTGCTAAAATCGAAGTAAAACGTCGTGGTGACGTTCGTCGTGCTAAACTTTACTACCTTCGTGACTTGTCTGGTAAAGCTGCACGTATTCGTGAAAAATTACCAGCTCGTAAAGCGTAAGCTTATAGCGAGTAAAAAAATGCGCCTTTTGGCGCATTTTTTGTTTAAAAACTATAGTCCTTGAAGTTTTAAACGGTTTGCATGTTGACGGTAAACCGAGACAGGATCGGAAGCGAAAATAGAACGTATACCAAGTACTTGGTTCACTTCATCTAAATGATTCCAGTTGTAATCATCACGAATTGTTTTACCAAATTTGGCACTGCATCGGGAAACAAGTCCATCATTATCACCAAATGGATCGACTACTAAACTACTGCCTGTAAGCGCAATATCAAATGGATCTAATGGGTTGGTCAGCGCTTTATTCCCCGAGAAAGAATACATATAAATACCTTTCTCTTGGTATGTCCCTTCACCACAAGAAGTAGTTGGTACACCCATAGGGAATTGAGCATTAAATTGAGCTGAACCTTGAGTTGATAAGCTATGAGCACCTGCTAAAGAGTCATGCGGATAGCTTGTTGGGTCTAGGCCTCCTGCCCAAGTAATGGCTGCTGAAAACCAGTTTACTAACGTTGCCAGTCCAGACAGAGGAGTACCCTCAACGTTCAGGATCACATCTGCCATTGGTGATCCCTTGTGAGGTGCACCGATCGTGGTGAGTGAGGCAACTTTCTCTGGCATGATACCGGCCACATAGCGAATTGTCGGGCCCCCATGGCTATGACCGATCAAGTTGACTTTAGGCTTACCAGTAATGGCAATAATCTCTTCTACTTGCTGGGCAAGTTGTTCACCACGCACTTCTGTTGAGTTAAAAGGTGACACTCTGGTTGCCCAGACATTTCCTCCATTACGTGCCAGATCAGGAAGAATTTGGTACCAGTAATCTAGACCAAGTGTATCTGTCCCAACTCGGTTAAACCCTGCCATACCGTGGTTAAAAACCAGTGGATATTTGGTTTGTGCATAAGATGAATAGACGAACGAGTTTTTAACTTGTTCAGCATTTGTGGCATGGGCCGCTGAAACACTCAATCCTGAGAGCATTGCAGCGCAAAAAAACGTTAACTTCCTTTTCATTTTTTACTCACTATTTTTATTTTGTATGAAAAGCAGCTTCTTACTGCTAGTGCTTGTTTAGCCAGCTCCTAAAAGAAAAGGCTTAATAATTAAATGGCAGTTCACCTCCCTGATCATGGACCGTTTCAAAAGTTCGAAGTCTTAATTGTTCTTGTGATGAGTTAAATTGTTGTTGGCGTAATTGTTGTATGGCTTGGTTTTTAGCACTATCGCTCATATTGCTTTTAATAATTTCATCTCGTCCACTCAAGTAACTTGTAACCCTTTGCTGCCAAGCACTACGCTGTGTATCTAAAGTTTCTAGCCTTTGAGTTGCTTCAGCTCCGACGAGTGCCGTACGCATCTGCCGAAGTTCTTCTGCTGAACCATGACGTGCTTTAATTTGTTTGGTCAGTGCATGTAAATCATCAAGTTTAGAGAGTTCTTGCAGGTTCTGTTGCCAGTCTTCTGGTAGTTGTTCAAAGCGTTCTTTAAGCTTTTGAGCCTTTTCAATTTCGCTTAAAGAAGAGTCCTCAAGTATTTGCATACGATCTAGCGTGTAGTTCTGATAGATATCTTCAGTTGAGAAGAGCCCTTCAATTTCAGCGGATGAAAAGAAACGTTTTCTTAGATCTTGCATTGAATTAAAGATCTTTTGAAAATAATTTTTATCTTGTTGTTTTGATGGAGGTGTTTGGATTTGAGCAAGCTGTTCACGGTATTTTAAGTAGCGGGTCCATAAATCCAGAATCTGTGAGCGAGCTGGCTCTAAATATTTCCCCTGAATAAATTGTCCAAAGTGATTTTTAATTTGCTCTAAATCATTTTCTCCATATTGAGTAATAAAATATTCAAAGCAGTCACGAGTTTGACTGTTAACAACCAAATGTTGGGAACTATCAATTTTTAACTGACAGTTAACTTCAGTATCTTGCTGACTTTTACTATGGTAAGCATCTGCATTTAGCGATGAATGATTTGTGGGTTGAGCCGATGATAAATTTTGAGCTGTGGTTTCACTGACTTGGGCTAATGTGTTTTTTGAGTCAGGCTTTAACCAATAGACACATGCAATGAGGCCCAAAATAAAAAAACCGAGCACGCACCACAATACCTTCTTCTGCATTCCTTGCATAAAGATATCTTCCTTAAGTTTTAATTTGTTGTTTTTTTACTCGATCATTAATGTGCCATAAAATAAGTGAAAAGGCACCTAAATATTGTGAAAATATCTTGCCGAATTTGCTAACATGTCGGCACTTTTTTCTAGCTTTGTGTTCCAGTAAAAATGACGACAAAAAATCAAAAAATTTCTCGTCGCCATATCAGTGGTGTATTTCTATTAAATAAACCATTAGGCTTAAGTTCAAATGCCGCTTTGCAAAAAGTGCGTTGGTTATATCGCGCCCAAAAAGCAGGCCATACTGGAGCGTTAGACCCCTTGGCGACAGGTTTGCTACCGATTTGTTTAGGAGAGGCAACCAAGTTCTCACATTATTTGCTGGACTCAACAAAGCGTTATCAAACCACTGTTCGATTGGGACAGACCACAACAACAGGTGATGTGGAAGGGGATATTTTACAAGAGCGTCCTATTCCTGTTCTTAACCAAGAACTTATTGAACAAACTTTAGAAAAGTTTAGAGGCGATATTCAACAAGTTCCGCCCATGTATTCGGCTTTGAAAAAAGAAGGTAAGCCGTTATATGAGTTGGCGAGAAAAGGTATAGAGATTGAGCGAGAGGCGCGTCCAGTCACGATTTATGCTTTAGAGCTTATTGAGTTTACCGAAAATAGTATCACTCTGGATGTAACCTGCTCTAAAGGGACATACATCCGTGTATTAGGTGAAGATATTGGTGAAGCACTTGGTTGTGGTGGGCATTTAACGATGCTGAACCGGACTCAAACAGGACATTTTGAGCTTATCCCAAGTTATACCATTGAATATCTGGAAAGTTTAACAGAAGAGCAAAGAGAAGCTTTGCTACTTCCAGTTTATGCACCAGTTGACCATTTCCTAAAAATTCAAGTTCCGGAAGGGCGTGAAAAATATTTTTGCAACGGTTTAGAAAGCAATATTGAGCATTCTGCAGAAGCAGAAGTTTTGGTGTTTTCGGGTGAGCGCTGTTTAGGCTTAGCCGAGATTACCGATAAAAAACGGTTGGTACCTAAGCGTATCTTAAATTTGTAGTAGATGTAGAGTATAGAGCATGGGCATGGAATGGGACGTTATCCTTAGTTTGATCTTTTTTGCGTTTACTGCAGGAGCAATTGATGCTGCTGTAGGCGGCGGTGGACTCATCCAGATTCCCGGGATCATGAGCACTTTTCCTAACATGTCGACTGCTACGGTGATTGGTACCAATAAAGTCTCATCCATTTTTGGTACGGCATCGGCGGCTTATACATTTGCTAAAAAAGTAAAATTGCAATGGAAGCTTTTAGCCGTTATTGCCATTTGTGCCTTGATTAGTTCTTTTGCCGGCGCGGCATGTTTGTCACTTATTCCTCAATCGGTATTGCGTCCTTTCGTTTTCGTGATGTTGATTGTGATTGCGATTTATACCCTAGTTAAAAAGAACTTCGGTCAAGTTCATACCGAGCAAAAAATTACCACGAAAATGTTAATTTTAGCTGGTATTGGTAGTTTGGCCATTGGTTTCTACGACGGTATTTTTGGGCCGGGTACTGGTAGTTTCTTTATTTTCTTCTTTATCCGTTTTTTACAAGTTGATTTCTTGCATGCTTCAGCTTTGTCAAAAATTGGTAATTTTATGACTAACTTAGCTGCGCTGAGTTTCCTCATCCCAACTGGTCACGCTATTTTGCATATTGGTTTAATGATGGCGGCGGCTAACGTGCTAGGTTCTATTGTTGGGGTGCGTACTGCGCTTAAATATGGCAGTGGTTTTGTGCGAATTATCTTTTTAATTTTGGTGAGTATTCTGATTTGCCGTTTGGGCTATCAAATGTTTGTTACGGGTTAAATAAGATTGAAAGTATGAGCTGTCTCAAAAATGCAGTTCATACTTTTGTGTATCATTTACAGCTATAAATATAAAAATCATTACAGAAATTTACTAGAAAGAGAACTGTGTAAAAAATAGTCTCATTTTAAGCTACTTAAACATTATAAATTTCAACGTATGATAAACCTTGAAATAAAAAAGATTTTTTAGCTAAAAATGAGGAAGAGAATGAATATTTTCGAAGCATTAAGAGAAAGCCATGAAAATCAACGTAACCTTTCTGAACAACTCATTCAGACACACGGTTTAACCGAAGAACGAAAAGAATTATTTGATGCATTAAAAAATGAATTATATGCTCATTCGGTTGCCGAAGACCGTTACTTATATATCCCTTTAATGTTTGATGATGTCGGTTTAGATATTACGAGGCATGCTTTATCTGAACATCATGAAATGGATGAGTTGGTCGAACAACTTGAACAAACCGATATGAGTAGCCCAAGCTGGTTAGCAACCGCCAAACAGTTGAGTGAAAAAGTCCATCATCATTTAAAAGAAGAAGAACATAAGTTTTTTCAACAAGCCGGAAAAATTCTTAAAGACAGCGAAAAGGAGACACTGGGTAATAAATATTTAAAGGAATATAAAAAGTATAAAAAGCAACAGTAGAGTAAACCTATGTAGCTTTTTTAGTACTTCTTAAAGTAACACCAATAGAGGCCAGCATTACGCAAGCCAAAGCCACCCATTGCAGCATGCTGATTTCTTCGTGAAGCAATAAGAAACCCGTTAATGCTGCCAATGCAGGTGCTAAACTCGTTAGAGTTCCGTAAGTTAATTTATTAAGTTGTTTGAGAGCCATTAAGTCGAGTGCATATGGAATTGCCGTTGCTAATACCGCAATAAGTAAGGCTTTACCCCAGTACTGTGTTTCAAGTAATGCAGGAGTATTATGCCAGATTCCAATTGGCAATAAGGCAAGTGCAGATACACCGATCCCAATCGTTAAGGCGTGCATCCCGATATTTTGGGTCACAACTTTATGACCGAAATAGATATAGAAGGCCCAGCAAAGTCCGGCACCTAGCGCACATGCTGCACCTACATACGAGAAATGGTGTTGAATAGGGTTTTGCCAAGGTACCATGAGTGCAATGCCTAACATGGCTAGTGCTACCCAAATGTAGTCACTCTTTTGTTTAATAGAAAGAAGCGCAAGGCCTAATGGACCAATAAACTCTAATCCAACAGCAATACCTTGGGGTAATTTTCCAAGTGATGTATAAAATAGGATATTCATTAAGCCTAAAGATGCGCAGTACATCAATAAATCACGCCATTTTAAATAGGGTAAGCGTGACCAGATTTTCCAAGATCGGAACATAATTGCGACAATAACCGTTGCAAAACTCAGCCTTAAAACTGTAACGGTGAGAGGGTCTAATGTTGCAATGAGCTGCTTAGCAAATGAAGCGCTGATTTGATATGAGACCATCGACAAAATCATATACAGCACAGCAATAATTGGAAGATTTTGCATGGAAAATACTCTAGCGCTTCATCTGATGTCTAAAAATAATGGTGGATAATTATAACGAATACTATGTTTTAGCTGGCAGATTTTATTAAATTAACTTGCTGCTTTTTCACGTTCTTGGCGAGCTTTTTGGGTGGTTACGGTACAACCAACAGAGGCAGTGATAATGGTTGCAAGTGCTAGCCATTGATTCCATAAAAGATATTCACCCAAGAAGATAAATCCAGATAGTGCTGCAACTGCGGGCTCTAGGCTCATCAATGTTCCAAAGCTTAAAGGTGTCAAATTGCGCAGTGCTAACATTTCTAAAGAGAATGGGAGAGCACTGGCTAAAATAGCCAAACCAATAAAATAAAAAAGATAGGGAAGTTCAATCACTTGACCAATCGAGCCTGAAAAAAAGGTAATGGGTAATAAGATGCACGCACCTACACTCATTCCCAAGCACACCGTATGATTACCTGAAATACCAGAAGGTTTCTGGCCGGCAATAATATAAAGCGCCCAACAAGCCCCTGCACTAATTGCAAATAAGACGCCGATCCAATCTAGACTATGTGCCTGATTAAAAGGGAAAAGTAAAATCAGCCCAATAATTGCGAAGCTGACCCAAACAAAATCATATTTTTGGCGTGCGTGGTATAACGCTACACTTAAAGGGCCAATAAATTCAAAAGCAACCGCGATCCCAATCGGTAAGCGTTCGATCGACAGATAAAATAAGGCGTTCATGCCTGCAAGCGCAAATCCATAAGCTAAAATTGCTTTCCAGCGGACCTGACTAAAATTAATTCGCCAAATTTGAAAAATAATCGCAAGAATAATTGCACCTAAACATAGGCGCATTGCAGAAACAGTCAGTACAGGAAAGTTCTGAAATAAAATTTTAGCTAAAGATGCGCTACTTTGAACGCTTAACATAGCAAGAATAAGAAAACCCAAAGCATGTAGCTGAGATTTCTGGTTTAAAGTGGACATTTTATTATTTGATCAATTGGTATACTTTTCACATGATAATGTAAATGCCCATAAAAAAGCCACAGACAATGCTGTGGCTTTTGAATTTACAGTCCGTATTAGAACAATACGCGCACGCGAATTGTACCTTCAACTTCATGCAACATATCTAAAGCTTCTTGAGAAGCAGAAGCGTCAACATCCATGATAAGGTAACCGATGTCACCTTTAGTCATAAGTGACTGACCAGAAATGTTGATGCCTTGTTCAGCAAACAAGTTGTTGATTTTAGACAATACACCTGGCACGTTTTTGTGGATGTGCAATAAACGGTGTTGACCAGCTGTCAATGGTAACGCGATTTCCGGGAAGTTCACCGCAGAAAGTGTCATACCTTTGTCAGAGTAAGCAACAAATTTCTCTGCAACTTCTAAACCGATGTTTGCTTGCGCTTCCATGGTTGAACCACCAACGTGAGGAGTTAAAATCACGTTGTCTAAGCCGCGAAGTGGAGACTGGAATTCTTCACCATTTGCTTTAGGTTCTTTCGGGAATACGTCAACCGCTGCACCAGCAATATGACCAGACTTGATTGCATCGGCTAAATCTTCAATCACTACACATGTACCACGTGCAGCATTTAAGAAAATCGCGCCTTCTTTCATTTTCGCAAATTGTTCTTTAGTGAAGAAGTTACGTGTAGACGGAACATCTGGCACATGCAACGTTACAACATCTGCAGTTGCTAAAAGTTCATCTAAAGAACCAACTTGGCGAGCATTACCCATTGGTAATTTGGTTACTGCATCATAATAAATAACATGCATACCCATACTTTCAGCAAGAACTGAAAGTTGAGAACCGATGGAACCGTAACCCACAATACCTAAAGTTTTGCCACGAGTTTCAAAAGAACCGACAGCAGACTTGTCCCAACCACCACGATGACAAGCCGCCGATTTTTCAGGAACACGGCGAAGAAGAAGAATCGTTTCAGCAAGTACAAGCTCTGCAACCGAACGCGTATTTGAATACGGTGCATTGAATACAGGAATACCACGTGCCATTGCTGCTTTAAGATCAACTTGGTTTGTTCCGATACAGAAACAACCTACTGCGATCAATTTGTTTGCAGCTTCGAAAACTTCTTCAGTCAATTGGGTACGCGAACGAATACCAATAAAGTGAGCATCTTTAATTGCTTCTTTAAGCGCTTCGCCTTCAAGAGCAGTTTTACGATAGTCAATATTGGTGTAACCCGCAGCGTTTAGAGTATCGACTGCGTTTTGATGAACGCCTTCTAACAAAAGGAAACGGATTTTATCTTTAGGTAGTGAAAGATGTTGGCTCATTACGGCTCCGCTACAAAGGCCAAATTTGGTGGCGGTATAATAACATACTGGGCAGCGCTATAGATATTTCGTTTATACCATCGCCTTATGGCAATTTTATCTATGTCTAATCACTTCTGTTTATGGCTTTTTCCGCATTTTTAAAAATGCTTTGTATGGGGGGAAATGTGATTTTTTTCTGAAAGCCCCATAGAAAGCATTTATTTACGTTAAACATGTTTTGTAGTGACAGTATCTCTATTCTGAACTTTATCGCTTGCGCGGATACATGTAGAATATAGGAGTTCCTTGAACATTATGGCTTTGCTCAGGTGAGAACCTTGAGAATTATGAGGTCATAGTCCCACCACAGTTTACTTCTTGCTAGGTCTGCAAACGATGAATGCTCCAGTCGCTTTAACACCTGAGTTACTCACCCAATTAACAGCAATCGTCGGTGAAAACCGTATTAAAACTGATGCTGATAGTCTCGAAAACTGGGGTAAAGATCATACCAAGCATTTTAATCCGAACCCATCGGTCATCGTTTTTCCGTCAACGACTGAACAAGTTCAGGCAGTTGTAAAGCTTGCGAACCAGTTTAATGTTGCGATTACACCGTCAGGTGGTCGTACTGGTCTCTCTGCTGGTGCGGTAGCAACCAATGGTGAAATTGTCATTAGCATGGACAAAATGAACCAAATTCTTGAGTTCTTCCCGGCAGACCGTATGGTGCGTGTTCAAGCTGGTGTTGTGACTGAGCAATTGCAAAATTATGCAGAAGAACAAGGCATGTATTATCCGGTGGACTTTGCGTCAGCGGGTTCTAGTCAGATTGGCGGTAATATTGGTACCAATGCTGGTGGTATTAAAGTTATTAAATATGGCATGACACGTAACTGGGTACTTGGTTTAACTGTAGTGACTGGTAAAGGTGACATCCTGCGTTTAAACAAAGGCATGGTTAAAAATGCAACTGGTTATGCATTACAGCATTTGTTTATTGGCGGTGAAGGCACATTAGGTTTAGTGACCGAAGCAGAAATTAAACTTGAGCGTCAACCACAAAACTTACAAGTTTTAGTTTTAGGTGTTCCAGATTTTGATGCAGTAATGCCTGTGTTACATGCTTTCCAAAAAGACATCGACTTAACTGCATTTGAGTTCTTTGGTGAACTTGCAATGCAAAAAGTTTTAGATCATGGACATGTACAACGCCCATTTGAAACTCAATGCCCGTTCTATGTATTACTTGAGTTTGAAGCTCCATATGAGCCGATTCTCGATAAAGCAATGGAAATTTTCGAGCATTGTATGGAGCAGGGTTGGGTACTTGATGGCGTAATGAGCCAGAGCCTTGACCAAGTAGAAAGCTTATGGCGTTTACGCGAAGATATCTCTGAATCAATCGCGCCATTTATTCCATACAAAAACGATATTTCAGTATTAATTACTCACGTACCTGCATTTATTCGTGAAATTGATGCGATTGTTCAAGAAAACTATCCAGACTTTGAAATTTGTTGGTTCGGTCATATCGGTGACGGTAACTTGCACTTAAATATTTTAAAACCTGAAAACTTAACCAAAGATGAGTTCTTTGCGAAGTGTCAGGTGGTAAATAAATATGTGTTTGATACCGTTAAAAAATACGACGGTTCAATCTCTGCTGAACACGGTGTCGGTATGACGAAAAAGCCATATTTGGAATATTCACGTTCGCCTGAAGAAATTGAATATATGAAAGCTTTGAAAAAAGTATTTGACCCGAATGGTTTGATGAACCCAGGAAAATTATTCGATCTTTAATTTAGATCTATTTTGTAGGGCTACATAGTTTCTACAGAGTAACCGACAAAGCCATAGCATCATAAAGCTATGGCTTTTGTTTTTGGTGATAAGAATGCAACGTTTATTTTTAATTTCAGCGCTTTGTGCTGGACTTTTCACTGGGTGTGCGACGACCAGTAAATTAATTCCTTTTGTGGGTTCTGAAACCCCGATGCAACAAGTACTTAAAGCCCAGCCTGAGATTGTAAAAGAGCACAATAATACCTCAGTTCAGCAAGTATTTAACCGAGTAGAATCTCCAACAGTTTCCCGTATTACCGTTATCCAAACAGGTTTAATGGATGATTCTGTTTCTGCAATCCGAACAGAATATTCATTTAAGCTGGTTGATGAAAAGTGGCAATTGCAAAATAAGCAAAAGAGCTACCAATGTGCGAGAGGGAAAGGCTCTAGAGGTTTCCAAACACAACTTTGCTCTTAAAAATAAAAAAGACGATAAATATATCGTCTTTTTTATAGTCTAAATTATACGCTGCTTTCTAAAATTTTAATTTTGACGTCAACTACATCATCTTTAACGGCTGCATGATGCGCTTGCATATGAGGCGTCGCTAAATGCGCTTCAAGATGAGCAACACTTTGCCATTTTTCTAGCATGACAATCGTATCAGGCTCTTGGGTTTGGAAGCTCGCATTTGATTTGTGATCAACTAGAGGTTCATAACCATGACAACCATCTTCTGCTAAAACAGTTGGAATGATTTTTTGAAAGGCATCCAATACGTTCTGGCGATGCTGTCCACCCGATTTAGTACGAATTTCCGCAATAATGGTTAGCATGGATTTCTCCTTATTAGGCTGCTGCAAATACAGTATTTAAGTGTGCTTTATATTCTTCAACATAACTATCAACGTCAGGCATTTTAATCACGTCATTTACAATAAATGTCGGAAGGGTGCTCATGCCTAAGAACTGATTGGCTTTATGAAATGGTAAATAAACGCCATCTACACCTACGCCGTGGAAGAATTGATCTGCATCTTCAAATGCTTCCATTGGAGCATTCCAAGTCAATGACAGCATATATTTTTTGTCATGAATTAAACCACCTGAACCATATTTTTTTGAGGCATCAGAACGGCTACGGCCATCACTTGCATAAAGTGAACCATGACCAGTGGTAAAGACATCATCAATGTATTTTTTGACTGTCCAAGGTGCGCCCATCCACCAGCCTGGCATTTGATAGATAACAACATCTGCCCATAAGTATTTTTCAACTTCACTTTCAGCATCATAATTGCTGTCTGCACGGGTCACTTGGACTTCATGGCCGAGTTCCGTGAGATGTGTGGTTGCTAGGGTGGTTAATGTGTCATTTAATTCACCGTTTGAGTGGGCAAATTGTTTAGCACCATTAATCACTAAAATCTTACTCATGGAGGTTGCTCTCATTAAATTCCTGTATTTGACGCATACTCTATGAGATTTACTGTTGTAGAAAAATGCATGAATAGGAAAAATATTGTTGATAAAAAATCAATAATTATTGTTGGATTTCTATTTAAAACTAATCTATCTCATTAATATCAATAAATTTATAACTATTTACAAAGCTCAAAAGGAAAAAGTGGCCTATTATCTTTAGCATTAATTTTGAGTAAATAGAGGGGAAGAGTGATGAAAAAGAATGGTTTGTTGATTATTTTCAGCTTAAGCATATTAACAGCTTGTGCTCCCCCTCAAAATTCTTCTGCTCAACTTGCTGATAGTCCTATACAGGCTGTATTACTCGATCAACCAGATCTTTTAAATGATGCAAGCAATTTAGATATTTCACAGCAAATGAATGCTTCGGATGATCCTTCCAATGCTCAAGTTACTATTTTGCAAACAGAGCCTAGTCCAGATGCGGTGTCGAAAACACGTACTGAATATTTATTAAAACGAGATCAGCAAATCTGGAAAATTGTGAATAAAAAGCAAAGCTATCAATGTACAAAAGGAGAGGAAACTACAGATTTTCAAGTTAATCCTTGCCCATGATGCTTAATTTTTTATCGAATATGTGGATAACTTTGAGTTTGTGCACAACCATAATTTGCATGCCTTTTTGTGCAAAAAACTGAAATTTATGCTTCTTGAAATTGCATGATTGCTGATCAATTTAAAAAGTGCTATTGTTGCGCTCGGCAATTGTGCCAATTGGTAAAAATTACCGAATCTCACGTCATATATTTTTTCTCGTTTTAGACACCTTGTGAATACGGTGTTTCACACTCTAAACATGCACTCTCACGGCATATAACAACTTAACTAAAGATTGATTGACCATACATGTCATCGTCATGACTACATCTTATTTTATAGGTAGTCGTACAGACATATGGCTGCTATTTTGAAGTGTACAACTCATGAAAAATATTCAAACGACAACGTTGAACCGTACAACGTTGATGTTTCCTTTGGCCTTAGTGCTATTTGAATTTGCGGTTTATATTGGTAATGACTTGATTCAGCCAGCCATGTTGGCAATTACTGAAGACTTTGGTGTAAGTGCAACTTGGGCACCGTCTTCGATGTCATTTTATTTATTAGGTGGCGCATCTGTTGCATGGTTACTTGGTCCTTTGTCGGACCGTCTCGGACGTAAAAAAGTACTATTAGCTGGAGTTTTATTCTTTGCTCTATGCTGTTTATTAATTTTACTTACGACGCAAATCGAGCAGTTTCTAGCATTAAGATTTTTGCAGGGAATTGGCTTAACCGTAATTTCAGCAGTTGGATATGCGGCTATTCAAGAAAGCTTTGCTGAACGTGATGCGATTAAAGTCATGGCCCTCATGGCAAATATCTCATTACTTGCACCCTTGCTAGGACCTGTACTTGGCGCTTTCTTAATTGATTATGTGTCATGGCACTGGGGCTTTGTCGCCATCGCAGTATTGGCATTACTCAGTTGGATCGGGTTGAAAAAACAGATGCCAAGCCAGCAAGTCAGTGTAACCAAGCAACCTTTTAGTTATCTTTTTGATGATTTTAAAAAGGTGTTTACCAACCGCCGTTTTTTAGGTTTAAGTATCGCATTACCTTTAGTGGGTATGCCTTTAATGCTGTGGATTGCTTTATCTCCAATCATTTTAGTAGATGAATTAAAGCTCACCAGTGTGCAATACGGCTTAGCTCAATTCCCCGTATTTTTGGGTTTGATTGTAGGTAACATTGTCTTAATCAAAATTATTGATCGTTTGCCTTTGGGTAAAACCGTCATGATGGGTTTGCCGATTATGCTGATTGGGACACTCATTTTAATATTAGGTGTGGTGTGGCAAACCTATCTCATACCTTGTTTGCTTACAGGGATGACGCTCATCTGTTTTGGTGAGGGAATTAGCTTTTCAGTCTTATATCGCTTTGCACTCATGTCATCTGAGGTCTCAAAAGGAACTGTTGCAGCGGCAGTTTCGATGTTACTGATGATGAGCTTCTTTGCAATGATTGAACTTGTACGTTATCTCTATACACAATTTCATTTATGGGCTTTTGCATTGTCTGCCTTTACCTTTATTGCTCTTTGGTTTAGCCAACCGCGAAGTGCTTTGAAGCAGGAAATGCAAGAAAGACTGCAACAAGGTAACAATTAAATAAAAAAATACCGAAAGTGATATTCCGGTATTTTTTTATTCTACTTAATCTCTTGTTCTAAAAGTTTGTCTTTAAGTGTTAATAATTCTGGCAAGGTTTCTAGCAATAAACTGATTTGTTTTAACACGAGTGTGTAATTCTCTGAAAAGTGCTCATGAGTAGTTAGGCTTTGAATTTGCGCTAAAGTCTGCTCAAGGAAATTGAAATCAATATAAGCCGGATCAAATAAGCTCTGTTTAAGAATTTGCTGACAATCCAGTAAGAGTTGTAATACTTGTTGATCATCAATTTTTTGTCGTTGACTTCCTAACGCTGCCACGTAACTTAGTTGGCTGTGGCTATAAACCAGATAACGAAAAGCATAATGGATGAGTTGAGGGTTCGGGTTCGGTTCAGCACTTAGGCTCGAAATCATGTTGGATAGCTCAATCTGAGCGTTATGCGCAGCACGACGAATTCGGCGGTACTCTATATCCTGATTTTTGCCATATTGATATTGCTCAACAATCACATTGAAATAATCTAAGGTTGCTTTGCTGCTTTTATTAATATTATTGGGGATGTTTCGAAAGTTCCAGTCGGGCCAAATAAAGTTTACGGCGAGCCATGCAATAAAGCAGCCTAATAAGGTATCTATCAGTCGAGGTAAAATAATGCTGTAGCCAGCGCCTTTTAAGTTGAAAATTAATAGCACCATAAGGGTAGCCATGAGCGTAGCCAAAGCATATTTCTTTTGACGTAAGTAAAAAAAACAGACTCCACAAATAATTGTAATGATGAGCTGGCCTTCAATACTCGGTACAAAATATAAAATTGGTATTCCTAATAAAACACCGAGTAGGGTACCAATCGTTCTTAATTTAAGACGGCTTTTAGTCGCAAAATAAGTAATCTGACAGACAAACAAACTGGTCAGTAAAATCCAGTAGCCATGCTGTGCAAACGGTAATAATGAAATTGCGTAACCTGCGGCAAAAACCACAGCAATCCGTATAGCATGCCTAAACAGCGCTGACTGTGGCGTAAGTTGTTGCCGAATTTTTAAGATAAGATCTGAAAATCCTTGAATATCGTCATCAAGTAAATTTAAGTGTTCTTGTCTTGTTTGAGTGCTATTTTCAGGAACAGGTTGGGCATATTGCAGTTGTTCAAACTGTTCATGCATTCCTTTTAAATTATCAAAAATAAGCTTTAAATTTTTAACTTCAAAATTTTGTGGATGTTGTTGTATCCAATCTTTTAAAGAACTTTCCAAATGTCCTAGTACTTTCTGACTTTCTTGCGAAGGCTGATATGGTTGGTTATATAAAATACATTGAGCTAAGTCTTGGCATGCTTGTGCTTGTAGACGCAGGTTTTTTTGGAAACGGAAAATAAGATCACTACGGCTAAAATTCTGTTGAATATGTTCGTAATGTAAATAATTTGAAGTGGCTTGCTCGTGAATATCTCGTGCGAAAAAATATAGGTTTAGCCAATAGATACTTTTATTACTGACTCTGGAAGCTTTCAATCGAGTAAGTAGGGAGCTGCGTATTTGATTGAGGCTTTGGGCAACTTGCGTATTTTGTAGAGATAATTCATATAAAAGCTGTTCAACATTCTCTTTATTGTCAGGATCAAACAAACGAGCTTTTGCTTGTAGTAGAACAGAAATTTCTTTAAAAATTTGTGAGAGCTTATCTTGTAAGGGAAGTGTCGGTTTAATAATAAAAAATAAAATAGAAGTTAAACCGTACCACAGAGCACCATAAACAAAATAAGTAGGTTGTTGATACCAATGTGCGTATTCGCCTAAACCGAACATACTATAAATAGAGAGCAGAATCGTGCCAAAAGAAATCGTGGCATAACGTTGCCCTAAGGCGCCTAGTAATATGAAAAAAGCGCTTGAGATAGAGAGATATAAAATAAAGAAAATTTTGTAAGGAGCTAAAAAGCCGAGAATGCTACTGACTGTAAAAAAGAGCAGGCAGACATAAACCAAGTTGCGTAATCGAATACTTAAGCGATCATCAAAGTCTGTTAATGCTGCTGCAATTGCCCCTAAGGTTACGGGAACAATAAGCTGATTATAGCCCAGCCAAAGCAAACCTAAAGTTGTGCCAGTGAGTACAATCAGAATTTGCAGGCAATAAATTAAAATAGAGTTTGTCTTAAAGCTATTAAATATTTGGGTCAGATAATTCACGGCTTTTGTTCTAAATTAGAGAATACGTGAGAAAGCAGTATGTAACTTTAAATTTTTATTACTTCAAAAATATTATTCTTTTTATCTACAAAAGTCAGTCATTTTTTAAGATTTTATTAGACTTAAACTAAGTTGTAACGATCAATAAATTAACAAAATTGTGGATATCTTTTTAGATACCCACAATTTGAAAAATACATAAATTATTTAATCACGCCACACGCAATTCGTGCTCCGCCACCGCCAAGAGGTTGAGGTGAGTCTGAATAATTGTCCCCACCCGCATGGATCATAATCGCTCGACCCTGAATATCAGCAAGTTTTAATCGAGGTGCGATTACGGCAGTTGTTGCAACACCTGTATTATCGACAACTAAAACAGGTAGATCGCCTAAATGGCCAGTGGTTGGAGTACCATGATGAGGGGCTTGGTTCGGGTTATAGTGGCTACCAGCAGCTAAAGCAGCGCCAGGTTTTCCATCTTTTACAGCAGGTGCACAAGAAGCGTTTTCATGAATATGGAAACCACGAGTACCACTTGGTAAGTCAGCAAGAGCAGGGGTAATAATTAAACCTTTGTCGCTATCTTGAAAGCTAATCGTACCTATTTTTTTGCCAATACCGTTAGCTGTCACTTCATTTACATCGACCACTTTTTTTGTATGCATTGAGGTTAATGCTTGGGCTGTGTCTGATACAGTTTTAGTTACCGAACTACAGCCAACGGTAAAAAGGGCTGTAAGCGCACAAACTGCGCCAATTTTATTAAACATCTGCATGATTGGATGTCCTTATAAATATATATGATTGTTTGATTCAAACAAACACAGGTCTGACCTACAAGTTAATTTAAATAGTTAATTTGTATCTAGAAACATTTTTAAATTAAATCTCTATGTCACTCTTTGTCATTGGAGGATTCACTCTCAGAATCATAAATCATGGTCGTTTTTGGCATAGGTTCAGGCTCAATCGTCTCATGTAACCATTCACGCCAAATTGCCAATAAAATAGCCAGAATTACAGGACCAATAAATAATCCAACCAAGCCAAAACTCGCAATACCGCCTAATACGCCAAACATAATTAATAAGAATGGAATTTTGGTGGCACCAGAAATGACGAGTGGTCTAATCACATTATCCGAGCTACTAACAATCAGCACACCCCAAACCACAACACCAATTGCTTCCATGGTTTGTCCCTGAGAGAACAACCATAAGCCAACGCCTAAATAAGAAATTGGAGTACCAAATGGAATTAAAGCCAATAAGAAAGTAACAATCGTGAGTACCATAGGGTTTGGTACACCTGCTACGAAGTAACTTAATCCAGCTAAAACGGCTTGAGCAATTGCAGTTAAACCGACACCATAGACTACTGCACGAGTTGTTTCAGAAATTGTATCGAGATAATGATGAATACGAGGGCCAATGACCATTTCTAAAGCTTTACTCACTTGAGATAAAATCATTTGACCATCACGATAGAAGAAAAATAGGCTAAATACTGCAAAGCCAAGTTTGACAATATTTTTACTAATTTCACCAAGCAGCACACGGCCATAACTTAAATGGCTTTGTACCCAAGCTGCGATATTTTGAATCGTACTATTAGGATCGTTATTTAATTCATTGAGTGTACGAGAAATCTCTTTTCCTACAAAAGGAAGGTCACGAATAAAATCTGGAACGCTTAAATGACCCGAAAAAACCTGACGTTGTAAATCAAAATATAAGTTACGTCCCTCATGCTGCAAAATAAAAACCGCGCATGTAAAGGGGATGCCAACTACCAAAATGACCAGACTAATCATTAGGGTTGCGTTTAAAGTATTACGTGATTCTCCAAAAAAGCGCTGAATTCTTAAATAAATAGGCCAAGTCATATATGCAATGATGGCAGCCCAAAGTACAGGAACAATAAAATATTTCAGGATATTAAATCCTAAAAAAATCAAAATAAAAAACAGCCCAAACAATAAAACGCGCTGTAAATTAGGAGCGTATGGATGCACGAACAATATTTCTCTAATTTTCTACATAGAATAAAGTCATATTAACTGAAAAATAACCTGAGGCAAATTTTAAGGCCGTAATGTAAAGAACCTTATACATCCAGTTTCAAAGGCTAAAATTCCTTTAAAACCACTCAGCTTTATCTTCAATTAACTTGTTTAGAACAGGTTGCCATTGATTTTGGATACTAATAAAGTTTTTTTGCGGTTTATCAAAAATGCTTAAACCTTGCATTGCTAAGCTGCCATACGCAGTGCGTTCAGCAATCCATGCAACAGGTTCCTGTTCAATTTTTTCAAAGAACTGCTGGATATCTTTTGAGCTGGCACTGTTTGGTTTTACACGGTTAGCAAGTAGCAAAATCTGTACTTTGCCTTTGCGAATACGTTTAATATCTTGTAAATGCTTCAAAAATCGACGAGTACTGTCTATGTCAAAAAATGAAGGCTGAAGCGGAGTAATAATGGCATGAGCTTCACTAATAAGTTGTTCAGCATGCTCACCTGACAGAGCACCAGGCGCATCAATAATTAAATAATCCAAATTTTTGGGTGCATCACCAATTGATTTCTCATGACGCCAGTCTAGGCTTTGAATCGTTGCAACGCTATCAGGGCGCTGTTTTAACCATTGTAAAGCCGATTTTTGATTGTCCGAATCTGCTAATGCTACTTTATATCCTTTTTGTGCCAATGCTGTTGCCAACGTAATGGCCGTCATGGTTTTTCCGCATCCGCCCTTTTGATTTGCAATAAGTATCGTTTTCATAAATCCAATTATTTTCAGCAGCACATTTGTTTATGTTTTATACCTTAGCATCTTTTTATGTGAAGGAGATGACCACATTTGACAAAAGTTTAAGCTGTTTCGTTATTTTAGATATGATTAGATCTGTAATCTTAATTCGTGCTTTTTAAGGAAAATTTATGTCTGTATGGCTTGCCATGCTTATTGGTGCTGGAATTGGCATCATTATCACTACTCTTATTTTATCAAATACACGTAATGGACGAATTAAGGCTGAATATGAGCAATATATTGCTGAACTTGAACTAGAGCATCAACAAGCGCTTACTCAAGCACAAAAGAGAAGTGTAAATACAAGTCGTGCGGTGTTGAAAGGAAAAATGGCAGAACAATTTGCTCCAGTTTTACCTGAATTTCAGTATTTACCAAGTGATGCAAAATTCATGGGCGATCCGGTGGACTATATTATTTTTGATGGATATACCGATTTTCGCGATGGTGATGGTACGGCAGAAGACATCAATATTATTTTGCTCGATGTAAAAAGTGGTGGAGCTAGACTTACAAAGGGTCAACAGGCAATTGCACAAGCTGTTCAACAAGGCAAGGTTCGTTTTGAAACGTTGAGAATAGATTTTGAAGATTAACAAGCTGTTTAATTCAGCACAAAAATAGACGAAATTGATCTGTATTGTTACTAAATTTCGATATTTTTTTCATCGCTTAAAGCTATTATAAATTGAAGATCTATTCACTTTGATCGAGCAATATTTGAGGTGTAACACGATGAAAAAACAACGTTTGATGATGGGCTTACTCGCCGTGATTGGCATGAGTTCAACATTTGCATCGACCTCAAGTGAATATAATATTGCCAATGGTTTGAGCCCGATAGAAAAAGATCAATCTATTTCTGTATTACAACCTTTTCAAGGCAATTTCAGAATCTTGGGTTCAAAAGTTTATCAAAATGATGAACAAGCTAAATTTTCTCCTATTGACTATGCCGTAAGTTGGGGATTGTTTGCTCAGCCTGAAATCGCACGTCATATTTCAGTGAAACAATATGACCGTTATTTAAACTGGAAAATTCCTAAATTACCTGTTCCAGCAGAGCAAGCAATGCAAATGGTGTCTAACATGCACATCATTCCTGCAAACCCTGAGATTGCTCAGCAGATTAAACAGGTTAAACGTGGTGATTTAGTTTATCTAAAAGGTGACCTTGTCGAGATTAAGGACAAAAATTTGGTCTGGAAATCTTCACTTACGCCGACTGATACTGGTGATGGTGCATGTGAGTTATTCCGCGTTCAGGCAATTCATTGGGTTGAAAAGCAAAATATATAATTTAAAAAAAAGCCTTCATAAGTTTGAAGGCTTTTTTATAACCACTACATTGCTTATTTCTGTTGCGATGCTTTCCAATATTTTAATTGATTTTGTGCTTGTAAATAGTCGGCAAGATCATTGATCTGTTCATCTTTATTGGCTTGCTTATCACTCAAGTGTTTTTCTTGGTTTTCCCAATATTGATAGAGTAGTCCCTGAATGTAACGGCCCTGCTCAGTTTTTAAATCTAAATCTTTTAACATGGTTAGAGCAGAGCGCACATTATCGAGAGTACGCTGTTGCTCAAACTCTGTAGTGAGGGTTCCAGCTTCATGCATTTTTGCTAATTCACTTTCCATCTCGTCACTCATTTCTGTAAAGCGACGGTCATAATCCTCTAACAGCGCAATATCGTGCGCATCATCAGCAGTGGCAGGGAAGGTCTTAACAGGCCTTTCATTCAGTTTTTCTAAAACCTGATCGGTAGATGAGGTGCTAGAAGGTTGCTCCGTCTTAGCAGGCTCATCCGCTTTTTTACAAGCAGTCAGAAATAGGCTAGAGCAAAGCAAAGACATTAATATGATTTGAGGTGTTTTCTTCATAACTTTCAACCAAACCTATTCACTAATTATTTAATGGGTAACGTACTTTTCTGAAAGTGATATGCATACGTAACGTATGGAAAATCAATCTGATCTTGAGGACCTAATCCCGTAAAATCATAAACAATTTTTTCAAACTGTGCTTTGAGTTGTAATTGATCTTTTTCAGTCATTGCAGCAATAAAACTGGTAGAGAGTAAACGTTTACTCACGACTTGTTCGACAGAACCGTGTTGTGACTGTGTGAATGTTTGTAGGCTATCAAATATGAATAAATCTTGTTGTTCAAATACGCGTTTCCACTTTTCACTATGGTAACGAGGTGTGTCACCTTCAAGAGGAAGTAGGAAGTCAGCTAAAGCCTTGACCCAATCTGTACGTTCGTCGCGTTGATTCCAAACTAGCCCTAAATGTCCTTCTGGTTTTAATACTCTATGCATTTCTGTTAGGGTGTCGAGGTTGTCAAACCAGTGAAAAGATTGCGCACAAATAATGGCATCAATTTTATGATCTGCTACAGGAATTGAATGGCTAAAAGCCTGTAATGTTTTGATATCAGGATAAACTTGTTGAAGCTGCTGTAACATCTCGCCAATTGGCTCAACTGCAATAACATCAGCATGTGTTTGTTTTAAGTAGGGTAAGAATTTGCCAGTACCCGATCCAAGATCAATAACAGTAGAGTTTTCCTGTATTTGTAGGCAATTTTGCAGCCAACTTACTATTTCTGCGGGATAATTAGGTCTAACTTGCTGATAAAGTTCAGCAGCTGAGCTGAAGCCTTTTTGAGCGGCAGGATGTAAGGATTGTGTCATATTTTGCGCTTTTTAATCTGACTGGCATCTATAAAATAAGATACTCCGCAATCATAAATTGGCAAAACACCTATTTTGTTTCATTTTTGACGTTGTATGTGGGAGTAAATTTTCTTTCGGTGTGAGCATGGATAAGCAAATTATTTTTGAAGACGAACACATTAGAGCCATTTTTTTACCAGGCGATTCTAATACATTAGTTCTCTCTTTTGGCGATTTGATTACCAGAGCGAGTGGCTTATCTATCAATGCTGAAAAGTCTCTAATTAAATACCAATATAATGTTATTGGGGTAATGCCAAAACAAAAATCATGGTTTCCTCAAGCAAGCATGATTGAGCTGGCAAAAGCAATTTCGCCTATTCTAGAAGGCTTTAAAAATATTGTGGGTTATGGCGGTTCAATGGGCGGCTATGCGGCAATCAAATATTCTAATTTATTGAATATGAACCGTGTGATTGCATTTGTGCCTCAATATTCAATTGACCCAGAGCATGTTGAAGACCGACGCTACGCTGAGTTTTTTGATTCGGTAGCAAACAAGGACATGCAGATTCAGCCGCAAGATGTCGATGCAGCGCGTGAATACGTTATTGTTTATGACCCATATTTCTCGATTGACCGTGAACATTACTTAAAAATAAAAGAGCTGTTACCTAGCTTACATACGATTCATTTACCATTTACAGGTCATGAAGCATTGTCTGTATTGGCTAGTTCAAGTTTATTACATGATTTTATTGAACATGATTTCGATGAAATCTATTTTTATCAGCAAGTTCGTAAGGTCAAAAAACAAAGTAAGTTTTACTTCCGTAATGTACTTGCGCATGTTCTTACCCAACATGATGAAATGTTGTTAAAAATATTGCGTCAAAATGATTTTCAGTTAGATGAACGTTATTTTGATAACCCACTTAAACAGGCTATTACACGTAGTCTGATAAAAACAAATCAAGCAACTGAGTTAGACTTTCAAAAGCTTGGTATTAAAGTGCTGCGAATTCAAGAAGATGCAAATTACACAGAAGGCTTGCAGACTAGCTTTGGTTTAATTTTGGTATTCAACCTTATCAATTCAAAGTTTGAAAGTTATACAGTAGATACTCTACTGGCGAATAAATCTTATTTGGTTCCAATTGTGGCTGAGCAAACCGGTGTAGTGCATATTGAATTAAATAATGAAGTTTATTTGTTAGCGATGAATGATCGTAAGATTATTAAATTGTTCAAGAGTGAAGAGCCTTTAACATCGGATATGAGTCCTTTTCTAATCAAAAAATATTCCGAATGCTTTGCGATTAGCTATAAGCAACTAAATTTATCTTGTGATGAACAAGGGCTGTGTGAATTTACGGAAGGTTCAATTCAACCTACAGAACAGTTGACTACCATCAGCTATTAAAACTTTATAGTGTTTAAATAAAGCTCAGACCTTTAGGTTTGGGCTTTATTTTTTGCTGAAAAAATATTTTTTTATAAACTTATTTGTATATTATTTTAAAATTCATTATTTAAATAAATAGTAGGTTTATTATATGGTGATCTGCTGTATTTAAAGTAGGCATAACCAGTAATGTATATAAATATTATATTTAAAAATAAATGGGTTTTCATAATACATAAATTGTAGAAATAATATAAGATTAATTAAAATACAGTTATAGCTATAAAAAAATATAACTAAATGTTTTTACTATATATTTTATTTTTACCTGAAGGGCTTGGTTAAAATAAGTTCACTATTCAAAGATAATTGCATATTTATTTTTTTCTCCTAAAATGATTTTTTACTAAATTGTCGTTACAGTTTTTTATATGCAATCATTAAATTATCGGAATAATGATGCATCGCAACATGGAAGTTCTGCACCTTTGAAACGAGCAATGAGTACTCGACATTTGGTGATGATCTCCCTTGGCGGTGCCATAGGTACAGGTCTTTTTTTAGGGTCTGGTGATGTAATTTCCCAAGCAGGCCCAATTGGCGCAATTATTTCTTATTTTTTGGGCGGTTTAATTGCCTATACCGTGATGTTATGCCTTGGTGAGCTTGCGGTTCATGTACCGGAATCAGGTTCTTTTGGTGAATACGCCCGCCGTTATATTGGTCCGGGTACGGGCTATATGATTACTTGGCTCTATTGGTTAACTTGGACTGCAACTTTGGGGACTGAGTTTACTGCGGCAGCTTTATTGGTGCAGGAGTGGTTTCCATCTACCTCGGTATGGGCTTGGACTCTTTTTTTTGGCGCCTTAGTTTTTTTCCTTAATATCAGTTCAACTCGATTATTTGCCGAATCTGAATTCTGGTTGGCCCTCGTCAAAGTTATTACAATCATCTGTTTTATTGGTTTAGGTCTACTGGCAATTTTTGGCTTTATTCCTTACCAAGGACATGAAACAGCGCCATTATTTAGTAACCTGACTGCTCACGGTTGGTTCCCAAACGGTCTCTTCCCAATTTTTGCTACTATGCTGATTGTTAACTTTGCTTTTTCGGGCACAGAATTAATTGGAGTAGCTGCGGGGGAAGCTGAGAATCCAGCACAGACAGTTCCTAAAGCAATCAATGCGGCTATTTGGCGTTTACTGATTTTCTTTGTTGGTACAATTGTGGTGATTAGTTCATTACTGCCGTTCCAGCTTGCAGGCCTTAGTGCAAATGAAGTAAGTAATAGTCCTTTTGTGACGGTATTTAACTATATTGGTATTCCATATGCAGAAGATATTATCCGCTTTGTAATTATTACGGCTTTACTTTCTGCTGCAAATTCTGGGTTGTTTGCTGCTTCGCGTATGATGTGGTCGCTTTCGGCGAAAAATCAGTTACCAAAAATATTTTCTAAATTAACTCCTTCTGGAACACCGATTGTTGCCATTACCGTAACTATGTTTGGTGCAATTCCTGGGTTGCTTTCAGAACAATTCGCGCCAGAAACAATTTTTAAGAATTTGTTGGGAGTAGCTGCTTTTACGATGGTTGTGGTTTGGATTGCGATTTGCGTTTCACAATTTAACTTCCGTAGACAGTGGTATAAGTCAGGTAAAACAGCAAAAGATTTACGCTTCGCGGCACCTCTTTTCCCTCTTACTCCAATTGTAGGTGGGCTGTTCTGTATCGTTACCTGTATCAGTATGGTGTTTGACCCATCTATGCAAGTTGGTTTTATCTGCTGCATTATTTTTATCATTTTATGTTATGCAAGCTACTTCATTTTTTATCGAAAGAAAGATCTAGTGCAAAGCTAAGCTTTTTAGTCGAAAAATGTGTTTTTAAAGGTCCCGAAAGGGGCCTTTTTTTGTGCCTTAGAGGAACTACAAAAGAAAGAATTTCTATATTTTTTTTAAAAATGAAGTTTTATTTTTGATCATGAAAACAAATATTGTTTTATAAAATTACCATTTATCGGATTCTTATTAATATTTATTTATTATTAATAGTTGATTAAGTCTATGTTTAGCTCGGTTATTTGATAAAGAGGTTTTTGGGTTTTTATAAAATATGAATTAGAAATGGACTTATTATAGATTTAATGTAGAGAGGGTATAATTTTTTGACAAATTCATAAAGGTGATTAATTTTTAAGTTATTGTTATTTATGATTTTAATTTGGTGTATTTTTTTAAATTATGATTTTATGTTTTCTATAAATTTTTTTTATTAAAGTTAAGCTTTTTTTAATATTTGTTGTTTTTTTATTATAAAGATTAGTGCGATTTGATTATTTTTTCTCTGCTTATTTATTTTAAAATGTTCTAAATGAGTGTGCTCTATGCTATATTTATTGGAAGATTTTATAGCTATGTTCCGGCTTAATTTTAAGCGGTGTGTGTAGAGATAATTAATCTGTAGCATTATTGAACAATGTTTATTTTTAAAAAGACTAATGGAGGGATCTATCGATTAGTCAAAATAATTTTTATGGACATATGATTTTTTTATAAATCATCGTTCTTTTTAACTCCCAAACGGTTATGCCATTTCTTTTGTATTTATATTTCAGCCGACTGGATTAAGTGGGTTGTGGTTAAACTTTGCTTTTATAAAGATAGCTTTATAAACAGTAAGTTACATGAAAGAAAGCTTGTAAAAGATATCGATATATAAAAGTAGATCATACTTTTAGTATCAACAAATGGAATTTAAAAAATCTAATGCTTTAGAAGAGCAGAAGGTTTAGTAAATAAACTAAGACTTTGTTATTGCAAGGTTTTGGTTGCTGAATAATAAAGACTACGGATTTATCAAATCTGAGTCTATGAAGGTATATAGGAAAAAAGATGTCAGATCTTTCATACGTAAACGAACATAGCGATGCATGGCAAACTTACTTGGCACAAATTGACCGTGTAGCGCCATATTTAGAACACTTAGCTGATTATATCGATACTTTAAAACGTCCTAAGCGTGCGCTTATTGTTGACGTGCCAATCGTGATGGATGACGGTTCGATCCAGCACTTTGAAGGTTACCGTGTACAACACAACTTGTCTCGTGGTCCGGGTAAAGGCGGTGTTCGTTACCATCCAAATGTTGATTTGAATGAAGTGATGGCGTTGTCTGCATGGATGACAATTAAAACTGCTGTTTTGAATTTGCCATTTGGTGGTGCAAAAGGTGGTATCCGTGTTGATCCACGTAAATTATCAACTCGTGAATTAGAGCGTTTGACTCGTCGTTATACGACTGAAATTGGTCATATTATTGGGCCTCAAAAAGATATTCCTGCTCCAGACGTTGGTACGAATGCCAATATCATGGGTTGGATGATGGATACTTATTCTACTAGCCAAGGTCACACGGTAACTGGTGTTGTAACTGGTAAACCAGTTCACTTAGGCGGTTCTTTAGGTCGTGTAAAAGCAACTGGTCGTGGCGTATTCGTTACAGGTCGTGAAGTAGCAGCAAAAATTAATTTACCAATTGAAGGCGCGAAAGTTGCTATTCAAGGTTTTGGTAACGTAGGTAGTGAAGCAGCTTTCTTGTTTGTTGAATCAAAAGCGAAAGTTACACACGTTCAAGACCACACTGGCACAATTTTCAATGCTGATGGTATTGATCTTGAAGCCTTACGTGATCACGTAAATGCAAATCAAGGTGTTGGTGGTTTTGCCGGCGCTCAATCAATTGCTGACGAAGATTTCTGGACAGCTGAAGTTGACATTATTGTTCCAGCTGCATTAGAAGGCCAAATCACTGTTGAACGTGCTCAAAAACTTAAAGCTAAGTTGATTTTAGAAGGCGCAAACGGCCCGACATATCCTAAAGCTGAAGACGTATTAGTTGAGCGTGGCATTGTTGTAGTTCCTGACGTGGTATGTAACGCCGGCGGTGTAACTGTAAGTTACTTTGAATGGGTTCAAGACATGGCGAGCTACTTCTGGAGCGAAGAAGAAATCAACGAACGTTTAGACAAGTTGATGGTTCAAGCTATGGAAGATGTTTGGAATACAGCAAACAGCAACGCTTGTACTTTACGTACAGCGGCTTACATCTTGGCATGTGAGCGTATCTTAAAAGCTCGTAAGGAACGCGGTATTTTCCCAGGCTAATCTGCGGAAATTACTTTTAGAAAAAGTGGTCTGAACAAATATAAAGGATGTTATAGGGTTTATTTGTTCAGTCCCTTTTTCTGAATTATTCAAATTTAAGTGTTATCGAATATATTAAATAAATACTGAGGTAAGCATGGAACAGCCAATTTCTGTAACTCGAAGCAACTTTAACGACTGGATGGTTCCAGTTTTTGCACCGGCAAATTTCATTCCGGTACGTGGCGAAGGTTCACGTATTTGGGATCAAGAAAATAAAGAATATATCGATTTTGCAGGCGGGATTGCAGTAAATGCATTAGGTCATGCGCATCCAGTGGCAGTAAATGCTTTAACAGAACAAGCAACAAAACTTTGGCATGTCGGTAACGGTTATACAAATGAACCCGTTCTACGCCTTGCAAAACAACTCACTGAAAATACATTTGCAGACAAGGTTTTCTTCTGTAACTCAGGTGCAGAAGCGAACGAAGCTGCTTTAAAACTAGCTCGTAAAGTTGGACTAGACAGCGGTGTTGCTGGCAAAAGTGGCATTGTGGCATTTAACAATGCGTTTCATGGCCGTACCTTATTTACCGTTTCGGCGGGGGGTCAACCTAAATATTCACAAGACTTTGCACCTCTTCCAAATGGTATCAACCATGTTGCCTTTAATGATTTAGAAGCTGCAAAAGCGGTCATTAATGAACAAACTTGTGCCGTGATTGTTGAACCGATCCAAGGTGAAGGCGGCGTTATTCCTGCTGACATCGAATTTTTAAAAGGCTTAAGAACACTGTGTGATGAGTTCGGTGCCTTACTTATTTTTGATGAAGTGCAAACTGGTGTAGGTCGTACAGGTGCACTGTATGCTTACATGAACTCTGGCGTTATTCCAGATGTGTTAACGACTGCAAAAGCACTAGGTGGTGGTTTCCCAGTAGGCGCAATGCTAACAACCGATAAGTTTGCTCCGCATTTTTCAGTGGGTACACATGGTACGACTTATGGTGGTAACCCGTTAGCGAGTGCGGTAGCAGGGGCAGTATTTGAGTTTATTAATACGCCTGAAGTACTTGAAGGTGTAAAACATCGTTATCAATATTTCCTAGACGCATTAAATAAATTAAATACTGAGTACCCGATTTTTGAAGAAATTCGTGGTCAAGGCTTACTCATTGGTTGCGTATTAAAAGCTGAGTATGCAGGGAAAGCTAAAGATATTACGACTTGGGCTGGTGAAGAAGGTTTACTTGCTTTAATTGCAGGCCCGAATGTGGTTCGTTTTACTCCGTCGCTTATCATTCCTGAACAAGATATTGATGAAGGGATTGCTCGTTTAAAAAGAGCATTGGCTAAATTGGCTAAATAAAAAAAAGGAAAGCTAGCCATGATGATTGTCCGTCATGCCGAGTTTCGAGACCTTGAAGATATTTATAAATTAGCGGGTAAGTCGGGTGTAGGCCTGACTTCCTTGCCACAAAATATGGATACACTTTCGGCTCGAATTTCACGTACTCGCAATACTTTAAATGGCAATGTCCATAAAAGTGAACAAGGCTATCTGTTTGTTCTTGAAGATACAGAAGCTCAACGTGTTATTGGATTAAGTGCAATTGAAGTTGCTGTAGGGCTCATTGAACCTTGGTACAACTTTCATGTTGGTACTCAAGTACACGCTTCAAAAGCATTAAATGTCTATAAGTCATTACCTACTTTATTTTTAAGTAATGACAGAACAGGTAGTAGTGAACTCTGTACACTATTTTTAGATCCAGAGCGTCGTGAAAACCAAAACGGTAAATTCTTATCGAAAATCCGTTTTATGTTTATCGCTGCCTTTAAGCAATATTTCGAGAAAAAGTTAATTGCTGAAATGCGTGGTTTCTCGGACGAAAATGGATGTTCTCCATTTTGGGATGCGATTGGTCACCATTTCTTTAATATGGATTTTTCAACTGCAGACTATTTGAGTGGAATTGGGCAAAAAGTGTTTATTGCAGAGCTTATGCCACGTTTTCCAGTCTATGTAGATCTCTTGCCAAAAGATGCGCAAGAGGTAATTGGAAAAATGCATCCACAAACTTTACCTGCTTATCATGTGCTTGAGTCGGAAGGCTTACGCTATCAAGGATATGTCGATATTTTTGATGCTGGTCCAACCATTGAAGCCAATATTGATGAATTGCGAGCAGTAAAAGAAAGTCAGTTACTAAACGTCAAAATTACAAGTGAAGCTGCGGTCGGTAAGACCCAATATCTCATTGCCAATGATAATTATCATGACTATAAGGCAATGTTGTTAAAGCTTGATCTTGTTGATAACACAATAAATTTAACACATGAACAAGCTGAAAAACTCGGTGTACAAGAAGGTCACGTTGTTCGTGTGTTATCACTAAATCCAATGGAAGTATCCTGATGTCAAACTCTTTATTTATAAACGGTGTCTGGTTACAAGGCAGCGGCGCAACATTTGAGAAAACAAATCCGATTGATAACCAAACTGTATGGTCAGGTACCGAGGCTACTGCTACTGATGTCGAGCAAGCTTGTCAGGCAGCGCGTACTGCGTTTCCAGCTTGGGCGCGTTTACCACTTGCAGAGCGTGTAGCGATTGTTGAAAAATTTGCCGCTTTGCTTGAAGAAAATAAAAAGCATTTAGCAGAAGTCATTAGCCAAGAAACCAGTAAGCCATTTTGGGAAACGTTAACTGAAGTTCAATCAATGATTGGCAAAGTTGCGATTTCGATTCGCGCTTACCACCAGCGTACAGGCGAAAGCTCAACTGAAATGGCCGATGGGGTAGCATCTTTACGTCATCGTCCGCATGGTGTGCTTGCAGTTTTCGGTCCATATAACTTCCCGGGCCATCTACCAAATGGGCATATTGTTCCTGCATTGCTTGCTGGCAACACAGTTGTATTTAAACCAAGTGAATTAACGCCTTGGACTGCTGAAGAAACTGTAAAACTTTGGCAGCAAGCTGGTCTGCCAAATGGTGTGATGAACTTGGTGCAAGGTGGTCGTACCACGGGTGAGGCGCTAGCTGCTTCAAATGAAATTGATGGTTTATTGTTTACCGGAAGTGCAAACACTGGTTATCACTTGCATAAGCAAATGGCGGGGGCACCTGAAAAAATTCTTGCGCTTGAAATGGGTGGCAATAATGCATTGATTATTGATGAAATTGTTGATGTCGATGCAGTAGTTAATCTTGCTATTCAATCTGCTTTTGTTTCGGCAGGTCAGCGTTGTACATGTGCGCGCCGCATCTTGGTAAAAAATGGTGCTGAAGGTGATGCATTTATTCAACGTTTTGTTGAAGTTGCTAAAAACCTAAAAGTTGGTCGTTGGAATGATGAACAACAACCATTTATGGGTGGGGTAATCTCGTCAGTTGCTGCAACAAACATGATGAATGCTCAGCAAAAGTTACTTGAGCTGGGTGCAAAAAGTTTATTAGCCATGACGCGTCCTCAAGAAGACAGCTCTCTACTTACTCCAGGTATTGTTGATGTCACAGGCGTGAAAGATATTCCGGATGAAGAATATTTTGGTCCGCTTACTACTATTCAACGTTATGACAACTTTGATGAAGCATTAAAAATTGCTAACGCAACTCGTTTTGGCTTGTCAGTTGGTTTGGTTTCACCAAAACGTGAACTGTTTGATGACTTACTCATCGAAGCACGTGCTGGTATTGTGAATTGGAATAAGCCATTAACTGGGGCTTCAAGTGCTGCACCGTTTGGTGGTGTGGGGGCGTCAGGTAATCACCGTGCGAGTGCTTTTTACGCTGCCGACTATTGTGCTTGGCCAATGGCATCACTTGAAAGTGACAGCTTAACCTTACCAGAAAAATTATCTCCAGGGATTGTGTTGCCTTAAACACTAGGGAAAGAAAAAATGAAAGGATATGAAGTAAATTTCGATGGTTTAGTGGGACCAACACATCACTACGCGGGTTTGTCGTTTGGTAATGAAGCATCGACAAAAAACCGTAATAATACCTCGAATCCAAAATTAGCAGCTAAACAAGGTTTGCTAAAGATGAAAGCTTTGGCTGATATGGGAATGAAACAAGGTGTACTTGCTCCGCATGAGCGTCCACATGTTCCAATGTTACGCCGTTTAGGTTTTACAGGTGATGACATTAGCGTTGTTGCTCAAGCAATGCGTCATTCACCTGAACTATTGTCATCTTTAAGTTCAGCTTCTCCAATGTGGACTGCCAATGCAGCTACCGTTTCACCTTCTGCGGATAGTCAAGATGAGCGTGTGCATTTCACAGCAGCGAACTTGAACAATAAGTTTCATCGTTCAATTGAAGCTGAAACTACAAGCCAAGTTTTACAAGCCATCTTTAAAAATGAACGCCACTTTGTACATCACGAAGCATTGCCACAAGTGGCTTTGTTTGGGGACGAAGGTGCAGCAAATCACAATCGTTTAGGTGGTGATTATGCTAAGCGCGGTGTTCAGGTGTTTGTTTATGGTCAACAACATTTAAATAATGGCTTGCCGGGACCAAAACGTTATCCTGCTCGTCAAACGCGCGAGGCAAGTGAAGCAATTGCACGTTTGCACCGTTTAGATGATGCACATACTGTTTTTGTTCAGCAAAATCCGGATGTAATTGATCAGGGCGTTTTCCATAATGATGTGATCGCGGTAAGTAACCAACAGGTTTTATTCCACCATCAACATGCCTTTTTAAATCAGGATCAGGCTTTTGCTGAAATTCGTCAAAAAATGGCAAGCATCGGTGAAGATTTTATTTCGATTGAAGTCCCTGAAAACCGTGTTACCGTTGACGATGCCGTAGCAACCTATTTATTTAATAGCCAAATTTTGACTCGTCCTGATGGTGGAATGACTATTGTTGTACCGGAAGAGTCTCGTCAAAATGCAGCAGTCTGGGGCTATTTGAATGACATGATTCAAATGGGCACACCAATTGATGCTATTCAGGTATATGACTTACGTGAAAGTATGCGTAACGGTGGTGGTCCAGCTTGTCTACGTTTACGTGTAGCTTTAAACGAAACTGAGTTAAATGCCGTAAATCCAAAAGTACTCATGAACGATCAGTTGTTTGGCACACTCAATCAATGGGTTGATAAACATTATCGTGATCGTTTAGCACAAGAAGATCTGGCTGATCCGCATTTGTTAATGGAAAGCCGTATGGCACTTGACGAACTGACCAAAATTTTAGGTTTGGGTTCGGTTTATCCTTTCCAAAAATAATGAGGAGGTGACATGCAAGATTTTCTAGCATTAACCTTACAAGGTGAGCAGCCTATAACTCGCGAAGGAAAACAAAATAATTTTTCTTGGCGTTGGTTGGGTGAAGGACTTCTTGAATGTACGCCAAACGCACAGTACGACAAAGCTGTCGTACTGTCAGCTGGAGTGCATGGTAATGAAACGGCACCAATTGAATTATTATCTCATCTTTGCACGGATTTATTTGCAGGGCGTTTAAACCTTGCTGTGAGGTTGCTGCTTGTATTGGGGAACCCTTATGCAATGCGTCAAGGCAAACGCTATGTGCATGATGATGTAAACCGAATGTTTTGTGGTGGATATAAAACTCTAGCCGTGAATGAGGAATCAAAGCGTGCTGAAGTTTTAGAGCAAGTTGTCACAAACTTCTTTCAAGAAAGTGCAAGTGACGCTAAACGCTATCACTATGATTTACACACAGCAATTCGTGCTTCATTGTTACCAACGTTTGCTTTATTTCCATATCAAACGCATGGTTATGATGCTGATTTAACAGCAAGTCTTGAAGCAGCCGATTTAGATGCTTTGGTTTATCACAATGCGGTAGGTAAAACGTTTACACATTTTACGAGTGAGAGTTTTAAAGCGGCGAGCGCAACTTTAGAGTTAGGCAAAGCCTTGCCATTTGGGCAAAATGACTTGAGCCAATTTGCTGCAATTGATGAAGTTATTCGTAATGTAGTTTCTGAGCAAGCCTTACCGCTACGCAATAAAACAAAAATTCGAGTCTTTAAAGTGTCTGATTCTTTAATTAAAAAAGATGAAGACTTCCAGATGAATTTATCTGCTGAAGCTCCGAATTTTTCGACTTTTACCAAAGGTGAAATCATTGCAACTCAACCTTCTGGTAATTATGTGGTTGAGCAAGATCAGGTCTGGATTTTATTTCCAAATCCAAATGTGAAGCTTGGTTTGCGTGCGGGCTTAGTTTTAACTGAAGCGAATTGAATACTTGTTTTTTGAGAAATAAAAAAGGGCAATTAATTGCCCTTTTTTATTTATAACGGATTAGTTATTACCGAAAAGGCCTTTAATAAAAGATTTCTTTTCAGCTTTTTGTGTAGTCGCTTGAGCGCCTGCATTTACGTTTGCATTTGCATTAATACCAGCAACATTAACACCAACGTTTACACCTGTTTGAGCGTTAACTCCATGAGCTGGTTGAGCTGCATTTAATTTTGCTTGAGCATCAGCTTTAGTGTCAGCTACAAACTCTTTTTGCTCAGCTTGGTTTTGAGCTACACGAGTTTTTACAGCATCTACATGCGCTTGAGCATTAGCTTGTTTTTCAGCAGTAAATTCTTTTTGGTCTGCTTGTTTTTCTGCAACTTTAGCTTTTACAGCATCAACACCTGCTTTTGTATCAGCTTTCGCTTCAACTGCTAAGTTTTTAGTACCGTTTGCAGCTTTAGTCGCTACATTTTTAGTACCTGTTACTGCTTCGGTAGCAAAATGTTTAGTACCAGTTGCGGCTTTAGTTGCTACATTTTTAGTACCTGTCGCAGCTTCGGCAGCAAAATGTTTTGTACCATTTGCAGCTTTAGAAGAAAGTTCAGTCACTTTTCCTGTTGTTTTTTTTGTTGCTTTAACTGTAGTGTCAGCCGCTACATGACCGGCATGCTTCGCTGAGCTACCTACATTATGAGCAGTATTTTTGACTGTATTGGCTACGCCACTAACAAGACCACCCGGTTGTACATTTACTTGAGCAGAAGCACCTGCATTAACGCCCGCACTTTGTGCAAAAATAGAGGCAGAAGCAAGAACACTTGCAGTAACGATAGCTGTTTTCATCATTTTCATTGCGATATCCTTCAAAGAATATACCCTTTTAGTGAGGTATTTCATAAACGCAAACGAATCATAGCCAAGGGAATATAGTCTTGTGAACTGTCTTCATCAAAATGTTACAACAGTGTTACGTTGAGTAAACAGACTAGGGATAAATTGTGAAGATTAATAAAAATTAATAATAAAGTGAAAAAGAACATTTATTTGTTAGATATTCTAATTAAGCTCGCTTATCTTTCCTTTTTTAAAAAATATCCTTTAATTTTTTCTCTTTCGGTTTTTCTCGACTTGTCCTTTATATCTTTAAATGTGATGTGAATCTAATTATTTATTAGAGGAAACGGCATAATTATTGCTTATTATGAGAATGGAGTGCTTTTTTAGCACTTTTTTGAACCATATTCTGCCAGAAATATAAATGTACAGGGCAGAACTGTATTTTTGCTTATTCGGGAAAAGGTACTTTAGCTTTTCTCAGGTTTGTATATTTCATGAAATAGAAATTTCACATGAAATATATTGAAAGAAATAGCGCTTTATTTCGAATAATCAAAAATAAAAATAGATATCTATAAACAAAAAAACAGAGATATGACAGATGAAAATTATTGCTTCCCTTCTTGTATTGGTCGGCTTGGTCGCCGTTGTTCTCTATCTTAAGCCGACAAGTGGTACATCTGATGTGTTCAATTCTGCTTTACATGAGTCGAATTCGCCACAACCAGACACATCGTCCTTTCTTTCTAAACTTAAGGAGCCTACTCAACCTAAAAATCTATCTCAACATTCAACTCATCCTCAATCGGTATCAGCTGATACTGTTCCTTTTTATGACACAAAAAGTGATCTTTCTATTCAACCGATTGATCCAGAAAAAGATCCAGCAAATGAAATAAAAGCGAAATAAGCAAATTGTTAGTTGAAAAACTACGGAGAAAAATAATGCAAAGTAAAACGTTATTTCTATTAGGTCTATGTACAATATTAAGTACAACTGCATCCGCTCTTCCTTTAGATTCTCAAGGTGCTAAACAGCGGTTAAATCAAGCAGCAAAACAAAAAGTATTTCAGGGCAAAATCGATTTGGATGCCTTGGTCAATAATGATTCGAATGATTTAATCGTCGAATACAATATTCCTTCGGTGAGTGTGCCTTCTGGTTTAGAGCGGCGGAGTTATATTGCAACAAATAAAAAGAATATACAGGCAAGGTTTAACCGTGCTGGTGGTGTCCAAGTACTTAGGGACTACAATAATTTGCCTTTAGCTTTCTATCGAATTAGTAATCGCGAAGCTTTGGTGACTTTATTAAATGATCCAAATGTTAAAGCGGTTTATCCGAACCGTATTAACCAGACTACGACCAATGAAAGTTTACCTTTAATTAATCAACCACAAGCCAATACCAATGGTTTTACGGGTGAAGGCTCTAGTGTGGCAGTAATTGATACAGGTGTGAATTATCTTCATTCTGATTTTGGCTGTACGGCAGTAAATACACCATCAAGCACATGTCGAGTGGTTTATTCATTTGATAGTGCACCAGATGATGGCGCTTTAGATGATGATGGGCATGGGAGTAATGTTTCAGGCATCGTATCTAAGGTTGCTACCAAAACCAAAATTATAGGTATTGATGTCTTTAGAAAAGTGAGATCCCAAGGTAAGTGGGTAAGCACAGCTTATGATAGTGATATCCTCGCAGGGATTAATTGGGCTGTAAATAATGCACAAACCTATAATATTAAAGCGGTGAATTTGAGCCTTGGCGTACCAGGTGTTAAATATACCTCGGAGTGTAGTGATAGCAGTTATGGAACTGCATTTGCCAATGCACGAGCTGCTGGTGTGGTGCCTGTAGTCGCTTCAGGCAATGATGCATTTTCAGATGGAATTTCATCTCCTGCCTGTGTTGCTGGTGCAGTAAGAGTAGGAGCTGTTTATGATAGTAATATTGGTGGTGTGTCATGGGGGAACCCAGTGAAATGTTCGGACCCAACCACAGCGGCAGATAAGGTAGCGTGCTTTAGTAATGGTGGTAGTCTTGTGACCTTATTAGCACCAGGAGCAATGATCACGGCGGGGGGGTATACCATGGGCGGGACATCTCAAGCGACACCACATGTGGCAGGGGCAATTGCTTTGTTACGAGCGAATAGCGTGAGTCCAACAGAAAGTATTGATCAAACCATCAGCCGTTTAAAAACGACAGGTAAACCAATTACTGACCCAAGAACGGGATTGGTTTTCCCACGTATTGATTTACTGGCAGCAACAAATGGTTTAACCATTAATTAATAGCTTATTTATAATTTTTTAAATTAGGTCCAAGAAATTTTTAAATAGCTATAACCCGTTGCAAAGGGTAACTTCTGCAACGGGCTTTTTATGAAAAAAGTATTAATTACACTTTGCTAGATTCGCTGGATTAAAGTTGCTTTGGAGTTTTTTGAAATTATTCTGAATTTCTGGATCTTGAATATTAAATGTCGTAGAGCTTTTGGTTGTAGAGCTGGTTGCCTGATTTAATATGCCTGATTCATCAGGATACTGCATAGTCGATGAGGTCGCTGAAATCAGACCATTATTATTAAAAGTCCAGTGCTCAGTTACATGTCCGCCCCCTAAATAGCCAGTAAATTCAATCATACAAGCCTGTTTATCTTGTTTAATGAGTTTGGCTACATTACCTGTAGTAGAAGGATAAGCCTCGATATTCGTATCTTGTTCTAAAACTTGTGCTTGAGAATAAGATGAAGAAGGAGGTGTAGAGGTTGCACATGCAGTTAATACTAAGCAGCATAGTGTTGAAAAGAAGAGTTTTTGACTATTCATAAGGCAGATTCCCAGCTTTCTTATAGTTAATGAAATTATTTCTAGATAAATATCTGTGTTTATAAGCGCGCGAAGTTATCGCGCTATCCAAAAAATTAGTTAGCTGCTGTGCTCGATTTACTTAATTCACCTTGCTCGATCGGAATATTTTCACCATTTCGGCTACTGGTAATATTTTGTTTGGCTTGCTCTATTTTCTGTTCAGTAAATACTTTGGCGGTATCTGCTTTTTGTTGAACGACTTCTGCTTTTTCAGCAGTAAATTCTTTGGTATTTTGCCATTTCTCACTAATTTTATTCGATGTTTTTTCAGAAGCACCTTGAATAGAGTTTCCTAAATTTTGTATGCCTTTGCCTGTTTTATACAACAGTACGCGCCCTAAGCTAGGATTGTCACCATAAGGTTGTGTTTTAGGTGTCGTTTCAACAACTTGTTGTGGCTGTGTTGTTTCTGCAAATAAGGTTGATGAAGCCAATATAGAACTTGTAACGCATAACACTTGTAAGGTTTTCATATGGATCAATCTCACCAACCAGAATCAAAAGATGAAGTAGTGATCTTACTGTTAAAAATAAAGCTTGTACTGCAATGAGATAAAACCCATACGATTTGATTACGATAAATCATCATTTAATAGCGCTAAACCAATCATTGCAATGATTCATAAACTAAATTCAGTCTTAATCAATTCTATAAACATGTCTCTGGCTTTATGGTTGCTCACATTTTTGTGCCAGAAAAAGTGGTTCTGCATAAAAGCAAGATATTCAAATTTATAACTTTGGATATGGGCCAAATTTTTATATTGCTCATAAATACTTTTAGGTACTAACGCCACCCCTGAGCCTGCACTGACACAGCCAATAATCGTGGCATAGCTGGTAATGCTGGTGATGGGAAGAGAGATATTCTTAAGTTTAAGCCATTCTTCAAGGGCTGCACGGTAAGGACAGCCTTCAGTCCACATAAAAATTTCTTTACCAATCAGGTCTTCTTGGCAATGAATCTCTCCCAAAGAGTGAGATGCAATTAAAACCATATCTTCTTGATAAATGCTGAGTTTATTGAGCATCGGAAACTCAATATTGCCCGCGACAATTGCACCATCAAGTTTATGTTGAGAAATATCAACTAATAGCTGTTTCCATGTGCCAGTAATAATTTGAATGGAAACCTCTGGAAAACGTTGATGATATTTCGCAAGTAAATTGGGGAGGCGAGTTGTGGCAGAAGATTCAATAGCCCCAATTTTTAATGGGCCAGAGGGCGGTGCATCAGGATGAATACTTCGTTTCGCTTCATCGCATAGCGCTAAAATTTTATGGCAATAATTAAGAAAGATCTCACCAGATGGAGTGAGGTTTAAACTTTTTCCTTCTCGATAAAACAAAGGTGCTCCAAGCTCTTCTTCGAGTTGTTTAATCCGTGTCGTAATGTTGGATGGTACACAATGCAGTTGCATTGATGCCTTTGCCATTGTTCCGCATTCAACCACGGTTTGGAACATCTTTAACTGAGCGATATCCATGTTTTATCATTCACTTTTAATGAATATTAAACTCAATATAAGTTAATTTTATTCAACTATCCATGCGCATATGATGAAAGAGTTCCATTTCATTAGTGCAGATTTAACATGGCAATTTCTCTTGCTGCCGAAACCCAGCCTCCCGCATTTAAGCTCTATTTATGTATTGCTGTGACTGTCTTTTGTTGGGGCTATTCACCTATTGGCGTACATAGTGCCTTGCATTCATATACACCGCAGCATATTGCCTTGCTTCGCTTTTTGATCGCATCGGTTTTTTTACTGCTTTTGGTCATGAAAAAAGGCATTCAGCCTTTAAAGTGGAAAGATGTTCCTGCGCTTGCAGTATTAGGATTTTTCTCTGTGACGCTGCATCATCTGCTTATCAATACAGGGCAGCAATATGTGACTGCGGTTGCATCTAGTATTTTGAGCCAATCTATTCCGTTATTTACCTTTATTATTTCAGCTTTGCTTTTTAAGGAACACATCAGTTTCAAACAATGGTTATGTATTTTATTGGGACTTTGCGGTGCCGTGTTGGTGGTCAGTGGAGATCATGGTTTTGGTGTACCGAGTCCTTATAGTTTATTGATTGTTTTGGCTGCAATTGCATGGGGTCTCTACTTTAATTTATATAAGAAATTTGCTTTAAATTATGATGCTTTGAGCATGATGTGCTACATCATTTGGTTCGGGACCATTCCTTTACTATTTTATAGTACTCATTTACCCCATGAAATTTTACATGCTACTTGGCAAGCCAATATGTCTATAGTTTTGTTGGGTATTTTCCCAAGTGCGATGGCTTATGTACTTTGGGGCTATGTACTTAAAAATATGCCGTTAACGATTGCATCGAATTTTTTATATTGCTCTCCTATTGTCGCGATGAATTTGGCAGTTGTTTTCTTAAATGAAAAACCGTCAATAATGGTGCTGTTAGGTGGGGTGATTATTGTAGGGAGTTTGGTATGGATGAATTGGGGGAATAGACGTACTATCGAATAATCTATAGATCATTAAACTATCTATAGACTAATGCTATGTCATACGCTACTTGCTTTAAGAGAATGAGATGATTGTTGTTACCCTGACCTATAAAAAACCGTTAGCCGAAGTTGATGCTGTACTGAAAGAGCATATTGCATTTTTAGATCATTACTATGAGCAAAAGAAGTTTTTAGCGTCGGGGCGCCGGGAAAATAGAGTAGGTGGGGTAATTTTAGTTCTAAGCTCTTCGATTCAAGAAGCTGAAGAGATTATGAAAAATGATCCGTTTTATATTCATGATGTGGCCGATTATGATTTTATGTGGTTTGAGCCGTCGAAAAGTTTAGAAGAAATTAAAGACTTTGTTTGATTACATTAGAGAACTACTTAAATTTAAGTAGTTCTCTAGCCTTTTGGTTAATATTTATTATTGCTCAACAATATAAATACTATTTTCGAATACATCTCCTTTACTCGTTTTAACTACACCAACACATAAATTGTCAGGAGTTTGGATAAAAGAAACTAAGGATGTATCTGCATTAGTTTTACAGTTTTTTTGCTTGTTCTCATCAAATGCTTTTAAGTTTAATTGATGTTGCAAATCTAAAGTGAATACTTGGCTAAGAGCGCTAAATGCTTGATCTGCTTTTTTCATAAATAATAAATTATTTTGAGCTTCCCATTCAGCTAAAGAAATACGTTCTTTGCTTACATAGTGATATAAGCGTTTTGTATCTGCATTATTGTCTGCCGCATTTTTAAATTGGGTCTTTAAACCAAAATTTACTTTTACAATTGGCTTTTCACGGAAAGAAAGGCGTGAATAAGGCACAATTTTAATTTCAGATGCCTGATTTAAACTTAGAAGTTTTAGAGTAGGATCTGCTTTATTTTTGGCGAGAGAATCGTTAATTTTTTGATTTATTAACTGGTCAAATTTAATAGGTTGATTGAGAGAGCTTTTTTCAATGGCTGAACTATTTGCATTTTTATCAATTGCCATTGCAACACCTACTCCGATAAGGCCAAACATTCCAGAAACTGGACTGGCTGAAGCACTACTTGCATCACCAACTAATATTTGGCTTTCCTTTACAAAGTAATCACCTGCACCTGATTCAGTCATTGAAGAAAGTTGTTCTGAAGAAACAGAAAGAGAGGTTTGTTTACCCGCTGCTGGATATTGAATCGATTTGGTCGTTGCACATCCAGTGAATAGTAATGTTGATATGAGTAATAAATTTAAGTTTTTCATTGCAATGGGACTTTGTTAAGTTTGGTAATTATTTGTTTTAGTTTATTGAATTGTGGATAAAAAGTGAAGGAAGTAAATAATTCTTATTTATTAATTGAACGTAAAATAATCATTTATAATTATATTGAATGAAATTCTTCAATAAAAAACCATGTTTCCAACTAGAGTGAAAACATGGTTTTTATTAAAGTCTAATTATACAAAAATTAATTTTTATATAATTTTAACCCTGCAACACGCTCACATCAGCCACTGCAGTAAACAAGTTACGTAACTGAGCCAATAAACGTAAACGGTTTGCTTTTAGGTCAGCATCATCTGCCATTACCATTACGCCATCAAAGAATGCATCAATCGGCGCGCGAAGTGCTGCAAGCTTAGAAAGAGCAGCTGTGTAATCTTTTGCTGCAAGTAATGGTTCAACCACTGGTGTCACTGCTTGAAGTTCAGCGAATAATGCTTTTTCAGCATCTTCAACTAAGTTCGCTTCAACTACAGAACCTTCTGGTGCTGCTTCTTTTGCAAGAATGTTAGCAACACGTTTATTTGCAGCAGCAAGTGCCGCAGATTCAGGTAATGTGCGGAAGTGGTTAACAGCATTTACACGCTTGTCAAAATCAAGTGGAGATTTTGGTGCAAGTGCTTGAACAGCTTGAAGTACGTCAACGGCAACGCCTTGGTCTTCGTACTTAGCTCGGTAACGACCTTCCAAGAATGCAACTGCATCAGCACGAGTTTTGTCGTGGTCTTTAACGATATCGCCATAACCTTGAAGCGCAAGATTTACTAATTCTTCAATTGTTACATCTAATTCATTTTCAATAATTAAACGTAAGATACCAATTGCTGAACGACGAAGAGCAAATGGATCTTTAGAACCTGTAGGCGCTTGTCCAATACCAAAAATACCAACAAGCGTATCTAAACGGTCAGCAAGGGCAATAGTTGTACCTGTTTTGGTTTTTGGTAAAACATCACCCGCAAATTTTGGTAAGTATTGTTCACCTAAAGCTTCTGAAACTTCAGTGTTTTCACCTTCAATACGTGCGTAGTAAGTACCCGCAATACCTTGAAGTTCTGGGAATTCACCAACAAGCTCAGAGGTTAAGTCGCATTTAGCAAGTAATGCAGCTTTTTCAGCATCGGCTGGGTTTGCACCAGTGATTGAAGATAATGCAACTGCAAGTTTTGCAATACGTGTTGATTTGTCCCAAAGCGTACCAAGCTGTGCTTGGAATACCATATTTGCTAGTTTTTCTTTACGAGATGCAAGCGGTTGCTTTTGATCTTGTAAGAAGAAGAATTCAGCATCAGACAAACGAGGACGAACAACTTTTTCGTTACCTTCAATAATTTGAGTTGGGTCTTTAGATTCAATGTTTGAAACAGTAATGAAGTAAGGCTGTAATTTACCTTCTGCATTGATCAAGCAGAAATACTTCTGGTTGTCTTGCATTGTCGTAATAAGAGCTTCTTGCGGAACAGCTAAGTAGCGCTCTTCAAAAGTTGCACGTAACGCCACAGGCCATTCAACGAGGCTTGTTACTTCATCAAGTAAGTCAGCTGGAACAATCGCAGTTGCGTTCACTTCATCAGCTAACTTTTTCACTTGTTCTTGAATAGTTGCTTGACGCTTTTCAAAGTTCGCAACAACGTAAGCTTTTTCTAAAGCAGTTAAATAGTCATTTGCATGCGCTAAAGTCACTGCTTCAGGTGCATGGAAGCGGTGACCATAAGTCACATTGCCGGCTTTATGATCTTGAATAGTCGCGTCAACAATTTGGTCATCTTTGAGTAAAAGAACCCATTTCACTGGACGTACAAATTCGGTACGGCTTGCCGCAGAACGCATACGCTTAGCAATTGGTAAATTGTCTAATGCAGTTTGTAAAATCTGTGGAAGTAAAGCATCAAGGCTTTGACCTTTCACATCTTTTAAATAGCAAACTTTTTCAACTTTACCTGCTTGGAAAGTAGAAAGCTGATCAACTGTAATGCCTTGGCCACGCATAAAGCCTTCAAGTGCTTTAGTTGGTTTGCCTTCCGCATCGTAAGCCGCTTGAACAGCAGGGCCATCAAAGCGTTTTTGTGTATCAGCTTGTGCAGCATCGATATCAACAATTTTAAGGGCTAAGCGACGTGGGGCAGCATAAGCTTCGATTGATGCGAAGTTTAAGCCCGCATCTTTTAAGCCTTTTACCGTTTCTGCCTGTAAAGCATCACGTAAAGTTTTCAAGCTTTTTGGTGGAAGCTCTTCACAGCCAAGTTCGAATAAAACAGTATGTTTGCTCATTAGTTTTTCTCCGCCTTTGCTGCTTCACTTTCAGCTTGTGCTTTTAACTGTGCCAATACTTCATCACGTAAGTGTGGTTCTGCCATTGGGAAGCCAAGCTCTGCACGTGCTTGTACATAACTTTGTGCAATTGCACGAGCCAAAGTACGTACACGTAAAATATAACGTTGACGCTCAGTCACAGAAATTGCGCCACGTGCATCAAGCAAGTTAAAGGTATGAGACGCTTTAACGACTTGCTCATAAGCAGGAAGAGAAAGTTTTGCTTCAATTAAACGGTTTGCTTCTGACTCGTAAAAATCAAACAGTTCAAATAGTTTTTCAACTGGAGCGTATTCAAAATTATAAGTCGATTGTTCAACTTCATTTTGATGGAATACGTCGCCGTAAGTTACCGTGCCGAATTGGCCTTTCGTCCAAACAAGGTCATAAACCGAGTCAACACCTTGAAGGTACATTGCAAGACGTTCTAAACCGTAAGTGATTTCGCCTGTTACTGGGTAACATTCAACACCACCGACTTGTTGGAAGTAAGTGAACTGAGTTACTTCCATCCCGTTAAGCCAAACTCCCCAACCTAAGCCCCAAGCCCCAAGCGTCGGGGATTCCCAGTTGTCTTCTACGAAGCGAATATCGTGAGTAAGCGTATCAATCCCAATTGCTTTTAAAGAATCAAGATAGAGCTGTTGGATGTTGTCTGGATTTGGCTTAAGCACCACTTGGAATTGGTAGTAGTGTTGCAAACGGTTTGGGTTTTCACCATAGCGACCATCTTTTGGACGACGTGAAGGTTGAACGTATGCAGCATTCCAAGTTTCAGGCCCTAAAGCACGTAAGAATGTTGCGGTGTGGAATGTTCCAGCGCCCATTTCCATGTCGTAAGGTTGTAATACGACGCAGCCTTGTTCGGCCCAATAGTTTTGTAGGGCAAGAATTAAGCCCTGAAATGTATCAATGTGCGAGATGGCGCGACTCATGTAGCATCCACGAATTTATGAGAAAAATTGCCACTAAGTATAAGGATTTTGTGGGGGAGTGGCAAAGGCTTAATCACAGGAATATGTGTTTAGCCTATTTGTTTTCGCCTCAGCCATTCCAAGCCTAGCCAGTAGCAAAAGCTGGTAAATAAAATCATAAGATAAAAACTATAGATCTTATAAATATGCCACCAAGGAGAAGGGAATGAACCGACAAAAATTAAGCGTGTAATAGGGCTAATCAAAATCCAGATGACAGTTGCGCAGATAAAAATACTCATCAGATTTAAACGATTTTTACGCACGAGAAAATATGAAGTGATATATGCGAAAGGAATAACTAGAAGGCCATAAAAAAGTAAATAAAATAAGAAATGGGCTAGAAAAATAACTGCAACCGAATAAAGACTAAATTCCGCATTGAAGATGATTATTCCTAAGGCAGATATACTCAACAAAGGGATGGGAGCTAGCGCAAGTGCGCGAATAATCATTTTTTTGTTATATTGAAGCATATTAAAAATTATACAATCGAGAATAAATTATGCTGAAATTTTGCTGCAAACTCATTGTTTTATCCAGCCTTTTTTGTAGTCCATGGTTGTATGCGCAGACCGGTGCTGACGAGCAAGATGAATATAATCAATGTGTAGAGCAGACCATTAAAGAAATGAAGCTTGAAAGCATTAATAACATGGTCGTGCATAGCTGTTCTGAAAAAGCTAAAAAGACTTATGAAGAAAAAATTGTGGCTCTCATTGATCAGATTCGTACACAAAGCGAAGAATACAAACAGCCAGAACGTTACCAAGATATTTTAAAATCTCAGCGACTTTGGAAAGCTTATGTAGATCAGGAATGTAGTAATGCAGGCTCATACATTGGCTCACCGATGTATTCGTATTGCCCAATGCAAGAGTATGCGGCGCGTGTAAAACAGCTTGAAGAATACGTTAATTAAGACGAATTATTTTAAACGTCACCTCATGACGCTTAGCATACTTCACTGGATTAAATTTAAGAATGCAAAATGATATTTTTTAAACGATGCCATAAATGAGTCGTTTGATATGTCTGATCGCATTCGAGAAAAACTACAGATTCTTGCCGATGCTGCTAAATATGATGTGTCTTGTTCATCAAGTGGCAGTGACCGTAAAAACAAAGATAAAGGCCTAGGTGATGCCAGCCATTCGGGTATTTGTCATAGCTATACTGAAGATGGCCGCTGTGTATCTCTCTTAAAAATTCTATTTAGTAATGTGTGTATTTTTGACTGCGCCTATTGTGTTTCACGTCGTTCTAATGATGTCCAGCGTGCAGCATTTACGGTGCAAGAGGTTGTAGATTTAACCATTAATTTTTACCGTCGTAATTATATTGAAGGCTTATTTTTAAGCTCAGGCATTTTTAAATCGGCGGATCATACGATGGAGCGTATGCTTCAAGTCGTAAAGAAATTGCGTCTTGAAGAAAATTTTAATGGCTATATTCATCTAAAAACTATTCCGGGGGCATCGCCTGAATTGATTCATGAAGCAGGTTTATATGCTGACCGTATGAGTATTAATTTAGAGATGCCGACCGAAATTGGGTTAAAAACTTTTGCGCCAGAAAAATCACATCAGGAAGTGCAAAAAGATTTAGGTTTGGTCCGTGACAGGCTCATTCAGCTTAAAGATGAGCGACAAATCATTAAGCATGTACCGAAATATGTACCAGCAGGGCAGACCACACAAATGGTAGTGGGGGCACATCAAGAGTCAGACCAAGATGTCTTGTTTATGGCAGATAAGCATTACAAAGAATTTAAACTCAAACGTGTTTATTTTTCTGGCTATATCCCAATTAATACTGAAAATAATTACTTACCCGCTGTTGGTTCTGCACCGCCGTTGCTTCGTGAAAACCGACTCTATCAAAGCGATTGGCTGATGCGTTTTTATGGTTTTCAGGTCAATGAAATCGTCAATGAAAAACACCCGAATTTAGATTTGGATGTAGACCCTAAATTAAGCTGGGCTTTGAGGCATCCTGAACAGTTTCCAGTAGATTTAAATCGTGCCGATTATCAAATGATTTTGCGTGTGCCGGGCATTGGGGTGAAATCGGCCAAGAAAATTGTGCAGGCTCGCCGTTTTGGAAAAATCCATATCGATTTACTTAAGAAACTCGGGGTAGCTTATCAGCGTGCAAAATTCTTTATTCGCTGTGAAGACAGTCCAAAGTTCCAAAAAGAACTTTCTTCAAGTTTTATTCGGCAGCAGATTTTAACGCAGGGTTCTTCGAAATATGTGCAGCAACTCTCGCCACAATTAAGCCTTGGGTTTTAGCCATGTTTAATGATGAAGTGGCTTACTATTTTGATGGTTCAATGGTTGGGCTGCTGAGCTGTGTTTTTCGTGCATTTCAATTTAAAGAATTGCAGGTCAGGCTCTGTTTAAATGATGCAGCTCAACATGGCTTATTTGCCGATAAAATTGAGGTTGCAAATAACGAGCAGCATGCTGAGCGTGTGTGGTCTGCGCTACAAAAAAAGCTTTCATCTTCTTCGTTAAAACAATTTTATTTTGCTTATTTATCTGAATCTTTAGATGCCTATCAGCACTTATTTGATTATTGTATCTATGTGTTTACTAGCCATGTTTCCATTGAAAAAGATTATTTAAATCTTAGTGTTTTGGCGATTGCGCAGTGGACGAAAAAAGTCGGACGAGAGAAGCATCGGATGGAGGCTTTTATTCGTTTTAAGAAAACCAAAGATGAGCTTTTTCTAAGTCTGGTTCGTCCTGATTTTAATGTTTTACCGCTCATTCAGCCGCATTTTAAACGGCGTTATCAAGATCAACGTTGGCTTATTTATGACGAACAACGCAAGTTTGGAATCTATTATGATTTACGTGAAATACATGAAGTTTCATTAGAAGCCTCGGATGTTGATCGTAATTTAAAAAATGGAATGAGCCAAAGCTTTCAGCTTGAGCTTGATGAGCAGGAAGTTTTATATGATCAGCTTTGGAAGGATTATTTTAACAGCGTAAATATTACTGAACGGCAAAATATAAAACTTCATGTGCAATATTTGCCGAAGCGTTATTGGCGTTATTTAAATGAAAAATTGATTGAATATTAAAGTATTAGAATAGTAAGAATAGGTTTAATAAGTTTTCTGATAGTTAAAAGGTATAATTTAAATGCACTTTATGTGTCTTTGGGCGTATACTTTTGCCCGTTATAAATAACGGCATATCCCCTAAGGTGTACTGTGAGTGTTATACAGCCAGAATGGTTACAGATTTTAAAGCCAAATTTTAAGGTTCTACCATTAAAAGAACGATTACTTTGCGGAATTGGAGCTTTGTGTGGTTTAGCAATTTCCTCCTTAATTAGCTGGTATGTTCTGGGTGGAATTAATGCATGGTACATCGCCCCAATGGGTGCCTCATCTGTTCTATTGTTTGCTGTGCCGACTAGTCCTTTGGCCCAACCATGGAATGTGATTGTTGGTAATACGTTAGCCGGAATTATTGGTGTAGCCTGTGCACAGTGGATTCCTGATTTAACTACAGCTTTTAGTGTCGCGGTAGGTTTTGCCATATTTTTAATGATGACCACCGACTCTTTGCACCCACCGAGTGGAGCGGTTGCGATTACCGCCGTGCTGGGTGGAGCCACAATTCATAAGTTGGGCTTTTACTTTATTTTTTATCCAGTTTTACTCAATTCGTTACTTCTACTTGGGTTTGCTGTTTTCTTTAATCGATTGATTGGGCGACATTATCCGGTTACCGCGCATTTAAATGAGCGAAGTAAGGACCCAACGCCAACTCAAAAAGTATCGATTCAGCCGAAAGATATTGAGTATGCATTAGGGCATCACACTGAACTTTTAGATATTAGCCAATATGATTTAGAAAAAATCATTTTAGAAGCTCAGGAACATGCCAATGAGCGTATGGTAAATCAATATATCTGTCAGGATATTATGAGCCGTGATGTGATTAAACTACATGAAGATGATGATATTCATCAGGCACTCGATAAGTTTAAACAAGTGAACTTAATGAGCCTACCTGTAGTAAATGTAGAAAACCATTTGGTCGGAACTTTAGCGTTATATGAAGTCGTAGAGTGGTTTAAAGGTGCAGCCGACCCAAGGAATTCTTGGCAGCATTATGTAAAACAAATTATGAGCCGTAGGGTGGTTACCGTACTGCCAACTCAACCTATTCAAGATTTGGTGCCATACTTTGTTGAAAAGTCTTTTAATTACATTCCTGTTGTTGAAGATCGTAGGCTTATAGGAATGATTAGCCGTGCAGATATGATTGCTGCATTGCAGCAACAGTTAAATCGAAAGCTATAATTTCTAGAATAAAAAAAGCTACGGTTGATTAGGGGATGCAACCGTAGCGACCAAAGTTATTAATTAACGTACTTGTTCTTCATTTACTGTTCGGACGGATTGTCGATAGCCTTCAATATGTTCTGGCTGTTTTTTAGGAATCACTAACCATAAAACCAGATAAACTAAAATTCCTGGAAAGGCAGCACTCATAATTGAGATCAAAACAAAAATGACACGTAGTAAAGTTACGTTCCAACCAAAACGTTCAGCAATACCACCCATTACACCGGCGATCATGCTGTGTCGGTTCGAGCGATATAAACCAGAACTGGCCATCTAATTCTCCTTAAAGATAAAAGTTACAAGAAGCTATTACTCTTGCTTAATAAAAATATGGAGACGAAATAACGGGTTTAAAGTCCTTTAAAAAGTAAAATAGTTAAAATATGTAAAGGATTGAAATGAACGAAACTAACATCTACTAAAATGCACCCTTTCAGGGCTTAAGAGTTTAAAGCGGCAATCAGCTAATACTTGATTTGAATCGTAAATGTAGCTGTTGCTGTTATCTGTGAATAATGTATATGTCTTTGAAGTGGTCTCGTTTTTCAGTTAAGCATGTGGTTGTAGTGGCTGCGATGTGCATGACACTCAGTGCTTGTGATATAAACCATACCAATTCAAAAGATCACTCAACTACAAGTTCTAGTTCTAATCATGAAGAAAACTTAATAAAAAGTAGTACATCTATAAAAACATTGGATTATGTCGCTGGACGAACTTTCTTACCTGAAAATACCTCAGATCAAACCCAAAAATTAAACGAAGCCTCATTGCAATATGTAGGGCGATATCACACTCGTATTTCATGTGAAGATGCTTTTGCTGATTGTGAATCAGGCGAAGCAGAGTACATTTTAAATTTATTACCAAATGGGTCGGCTTATTGGAATGTTGTCCATTTTGGTCGTGTGGGAAGTAAGGACGGTGCTAAAAGTGCCGCTGTAAATCAATTATGTCCTACTCTAAATTGGAAAGTGGAAGAAAAAGAGCGTGAGTTAACAATTCAATGTCCACTATCTAAAGTTAATTTTTATTTTAATATTGATTCAAATAAAAGATTGGTCACAAATTTAGAAAAATTACTTTATAGCGACTATGGAAAAAATCGTGAATTTTTAGAGCAAAATTATTTTGTTCCAAATCAGGCTTATGTTTTAACTAAAGAATAGATATCCGATAAATATAAAAAAGAGCGCAATATTAAATTGCGCTCTTTTTATTTCACCACTTAAAAATCATTAGTAGTCGAAGCTAAAGTGTTCAACTGGTAATGATGTTAGTGTGCGAGATGTAGTCACCATTGATTCTGCATGACCTTGAGCGCGTGGCAATAAACGGTCAAAGTAGAAATCAGCAACTTTGATTTTTGCTTTATAGAACTCAGCAGTTTCTTGGCCGTTACCTGCTTCTAATTTTTCAGAAGCAACCACAGCTTGTTGAGCCCAGAAATAAGCCATCATCACGTAGCCTGAGAACATCAAGAAATCTACAGAAGCAGAAGATACGATGTCGCGGTCTTTACGTGCAGCAAGCATGATACGAACTGTTAAAGTGTTCCACTGAGCACAAAGCTTAGTTAAGTCCCAAGCAAAACGACGTAAATATTTATTACGTGCATGTGCAGCACAGAATTTTAAGATTTCAGCAGTGTATTCACGAACTACTTTACCTTTTGAACTTAACAATACTTTACGACCAATCAAGTCGAGTGCTTGAACGCCAGTTGTTCCTTCATATAGGGTCGCAATACGTGCATCACGTGCGATTTGCTCCATACCCCATTCTTTAATATAGCCATGGCCACCGTAAACTTGCATACCGTGGTTAGCAGCTTCTAAACCAAGTTCAGTTAAGAAACCTTTTAAAATTGGTGTATAGAAACCAAGTTTATCATCGTAGTCTTCAAAAGCAGCTTGATCACCACGTGCTAAAGCATCTGTCATTTTGTCAGCGATTTGAGCAGCGTAGTAAATCATAGAGCGACCGCCTTCAGCGATTGCTTTTTGAGTTAACAGCATACGGCGTACGTCTGCATGGTGAATGATTGCATCAGCAACTTTATCAGGATCTTTTTTACCAGAAAGCGCACGCATTGACATACGATCTTTAGCATATGGTAATGCGCCTTGGAAAGATAACTCAGCGTGTGCAATACCTTGAACAGCAGTACCAATACGTGCTGTATTCATGAAGGTAAACATTGCATGTAGGCCTTTGTTCACTTCACCGATTAAATAACCAGTTGCATTATCAAAGTTGAGTACTGCAGTTGCAGATGCACGGATCCCCATTTTGTGTTCGATTGAACCACAAGCGACTGTATTACGCTCACCAACACCGCCATCAGCTGTAGGCATGAATTTTGGTACGATGAATAATGATATACCGCGAGTACCAGCAGGTGCATCCGGAAGGCGTGCAAGTACGATGTGAATGATGTTTTCAGTTAAATCATGTTCACCGGCAGAAATGAAGATTTTTGTACCGGTGATTTTGTAACTACCGTCTGCTTGAGGTTCAGCTTTAGTTTTTACCTGACCTAAGTCTGTACCACATTGAGGTTCGGTTAAGCACATTGTGCCGCTCCAAGTGCCTTCAACAAGCTTAGGCATATATGTTTGTTTTTGCTCATCAGTACCGAATTGCAAAATAGTGTTCATACAACCAGAACTTAAACCTGGGTACATGGTAAATGACCAGTTTGCAGTACCCATCATTTCTGATTTAATCAGGTTTAAAGACATTGGAAGGCCTTGACCACCAAATTCTTCTGGGTAAGAAAGACCTTGCCAACCGCCCATTACGAATTGGTCATAAGCTTCTTTAAAGCCTTTAGGAGTAGTTACTTCGCCGTTGTCAAAATGGCAACCTTCTTCATCACCAGATTGGTTAAGTGGCGACAATACGTTTTCACAATAATCTGCCGCACCTTCAAGAATCATATCAACAGTATCTGGATCTGCATTTTCACCATTTGATAAAGTTTTATAGTGAGCAGGGTAATCTAGTACTTCATTCATTAAGAAGCGGATATCGTGTAGCGGGGCTTTATATGCTGGCATGGCTTTAATCCTAATTTTGAATCATTGTGGGATTATCTGTATCGATGATTTGATTATTCACTCACATGATAAAAATACAATGTTAATCGCACCCGAAAGAAATGTCAGAAAAGCGAATTTTGTCGAAAATAAATACACCTGAAATTATAATTTCTGCTACATTCAGGACTTATACTTTTATGTGAAAAAACAACTAATTTTCTTATTTTTAGCAAGTTTTGTTAAAAAGATAAAGCGATAAGGTTTTAAAAAAGGTTATGCATTTAAAATATCTCAGTTTATGTTTATTTAGTTTGGGTTTGACCGCTTGTGCGCAGCATAACCTACGTCCATCGGTAGCATCTACTCAGTTAGATCAAAAAGTCATTCAGGGTATGAATGCAATATATGAATACCCAAGCTATGACTATCGTGGGCATTTTAAAGTTAGTGTTGATCCAAATCAGTCAAAAAAAATAAATAATGTAGAAAAAACAGTGCAGCTAGATGCTGCAGTGCAAAAAAAAGTAGATCAATATTTACGTGAACAAAAAATTAATTTGAATAAAAAACAGAAGCAGGCCCTGTATGCCGCAATTGCAAATGAGCAAGCGGATTCAGGCATTTCTGGTGAATCACGCTCAGAAAAAGTAAACGCCGTATTAATTAATTTATTAAATGATCTTCAATTTAGTTACGATGGTTCGGTTCATTATCGTCAAAAAATGGGGTCTTTAAACCTTACAGCAAGGTATGAAAAGCCGACACTTTTGGTACAGGCAAAATTGCCAATGGTACTTGATCTGAAGGATTATAAATTTTACGTTAACTATTTCGGATTAATGCCTTATCTGGTCAATAAAGATAATCAAAATAATTTAGCGTATGTCGATTTTTCAAAGTATAAAAATCTGTTTACGAATGTCGATATGCAGAAATTCGTTGAATATGCGAAAGCTTCTGGCGCTGTATCTTATCGTTTGGCTGAACCACAAAATTTACAGCGTTTATCAGTTAGTGACGCTGAGCGTAAAGCGGGAATTGTAGAAAAAATTCGTTTAAAAGATACGGTTGAAGCGTTATTGCTACAATCAGAGCTCTATAGTCAGGTCAATGCTAAATATTTGCAAAAAAATGTTTTTGGTTTTGATGAAGAAAAGATTGCCGAAACTATAGCAACTGAATTAGCTGCTTCGGAAGCGAAGAGTAAAGAGGGTAATGCTGATGGGCAGAAAGTTTCTTCAGAAGATGCAGCAGCAGTTAGCCAGCAACTTTATTCACTTATTAATGCTCATTTCGGTAATGCTTTAGATTCTGAATATGGTGATGAAGACCGATCAAGTGCAGCTCAAGCTGGGGCAGCCGAAGAGGATGCTTCTGATACGGCCCAAGCCGAAGATGTTGCTGTAGCAGATGCTGAAGAAGTCACACAAGATGAAGAAGTGGCTTCACTTACAGAAGATCAGTGTGTCGAATTACAGTCTCAAAAAAGTTCCGTTGCCTTAGGTGATATTAATTACTGTCAAATTTACGGTATTGATGTGCTTGATCGGAGTGCTGTAAATACCGAAAAAACTCAGATTAAAGCTCGTCAAGCTGCCTTGAAACAAACTTTTGCTGCTTATGATCAAAACCAGTTTGTTGATGATGGGGCATTCAAGGCTCTATGGATCAAGCATAAGGCAGAAATTGAACAAGCTTTACCAAAACAAAGAAATCCGGTTGCGATTGATGTCGGACTGGATGAAAAGGGCCGTTTAGTCAACGCGGATTATGATATTGCGTATACACCAGCTGAATTTAACCATCGCTTTAATATTAAAGCAGACATGCAAATTCTCAATTATGGTAAAGCGACCCCAATTAATCAGCAGCAGCTTAAACAAGCTAAATCAGTTGCAGAGGCAAGCAAAGGTTCTTTATTTGAAAACTTCGTAAAAGGATTTAGTGAAAAACTTGGGCAGAGTGATGTTTCTGAGCATCCAGTTGGTGCACATAGCGATGTACAAGATTTAGATTCGAGTCTAGCGCTGTTGGCTAACCAAACTTATGATGCAACACATGCTTATGACAAAACATATAAGGCTGTGTTTATTGCAAAATTGACTGCCGAAAAACCGTCATATATTAATTATTATTCAGTTCAACAGTTGCAAGAAATTGCCGAGGTTTATGCTTATTGGTTCTCTGAAGAGGAAACTTATAACCCTCAAGGTAAAGCTTTAGAACGTATTGAGGCATTGCAGAAAAAGCATCATCTTGAGCAAGAAGACCAATTTGATAATGACTTAGGCCGAGCTGTGGACCATATTGTGATCACAACAATACAAGGTGAAGCTGGGCGTGAAGCATGGCAAAAACTACAGAAACAATATAAGCAACCTGAACAGCTTTTCTCAAAACAGTATCAATTAGAGTTTGAAAAACAAAATGGTAGTTCTGATGAAGAAAAACATTTGTTGTCAGAAACAGCTGATATTTTAGGTAAAGTTTATGTCGCTGCTCGCAAACAGCAACTTACGGAAAAAACAATTCAGAAGTTAAAACCTGAACATAATGAATTTATTGATTATGAGATTTTCCGAGATGTTTATAAGCAGATGGTTACAGCTAAAAAATAATAGATGAAATAAAAAAGAACCTACTTCGTGTAGGTTCTTTTTTTGACTTATAGAAAATCTTTTAATTCTGGCTTTACGCCATTCCAGATATAGAAGGCTTCAATGGCTTGGCCAACTAGCATGCCAAAACCTTCTGCATAAGGCACATTGCGTTGTTTAGCTTGATCAAGAAAGCTAGATGGCTTGCCATAGGCCATCTCAAAGGCATATTTGAACTCTAGACTTTCAGGTAGTTGTAATGCATCACCAGACAGGCTTGCAGAAGTTGCATTAATTACAATATCAAATTTCCCTTCTAACTCATTTAGAGAAATTGCTTGTAATTGAGCTTGAGGAACTGCCGCTTTTAGGTCATCTACAAGTTGTTCAGCACGAGCAAGAGTTCGGTTTGCAATCACAATCTTTTTAGCACCAGCCTGAACAAGCGGGTAAATAACACCACGAGTTGCACCACCAGCCCCTAAAATTAAAATAGCTGTATTTTCTAAGTTCCAATCTAAAGCTTGAATTGCGGCAACTAAGCCTTGGCCATCTGTATTGTCACCATGCAATTTGCCATCTTCCATCCAAAGTGTATTTACAGCTTTGGCAATTTGAGCACGTTCAGTCAGCACATCACACAAAGCAAATGCCTGTTCTTTAAACGGCACGGTAACGTTCATGCCACTCCCACCATTTTCAAAGAAACTACGCATACTCGGCTCAAAATCATCAAGAGGGGCAAGACGTTTTTGGTAGTCTAGGTCAATACCTGTTTTTTGAGCGAAAGCATGATGCAATTCAGGAGAGCGTGATTGTTCGATTGGGTTGCCAATTACTGCAAACTGTTTGGTCATTCTTATATCCAAAATTTTAAAATGGCATGAGGCAGATAAAGTCTGTACTGAATTTTCAGCAGGCCTCACTATAAGCCAAATTTTAATAAGAAAAAATATTTGAATGAGATTCAGAAAATTGAAAATAAAAAAGGAGATTCTTTGGGGTGGAAGCCAAAGAATCTCCAAAAAGCAAAAAATTAAGCGACTTTTTCTTTTAGGTTTAACCAGTCACGAGGTTTTAAGTAATAGTCGGTTAAACGTTTCTCTGGTGAGTCTTCATCCCATTCTGGACGATATGACCAAGCTGCAAGATTAGGCAGGCTGACTAAAATAGATTCGATACGTCCACCTGTTTGTAAGCCAAACAATGTTCCGCGGTCATACACTAAGTTATATTCGACATAGCGACCACGACGGTAAAGCTGGAACTCTCGTTGAGCTTCGGTATAAGGCTGTTCACGGTGTTTTTCAAAAATTGGCAGAATGGCATTTAAATAACCATTCCCTACAGCTTGAATATATTTAAAGCAGGTTTCGAAATCCCAGCAATTTAAATCATCAAAGAATAAACCACCGACACCACGCTGTTCATCTCGATGTTTTAGATAGAAATAGTCATCACACCATTTTTTATGTTCAGCATAGACATTGTCACCAAAAGGCTGGCATAGGTCATGTGCGGCTTGATGCCAATCGATAACATCCTGTTCATCTGGATAGAACGGTGTTAAGTCAAAACCGCCACCAAACCACCAAATCGGATCTTGTCCTTCAGGCTCTGCAACAAATAAACGTACATTTGCATGGGAGGTTGGAATATTTGGGTTTTTAGGGTGAATCACTAATGACACACCAAGCGCTTGTGCTTTAGCACCAGCAATTTGAGGATGTCTTTCTGTAGCAGAAGCGGGCAGTTTACTAATGTTGATGTGAGAAAACATCACACCACCTTTTTCAATCACGGTGCCATTTTGTAAAACTCGTGAACGACCGCCACCACCTTCTGGACGTTCCCAATCATCAATAATGAATTCACCCGTACCACCGCCAGCTTTTTCTTGTTGTTCTAAACCAGCACAAATACGAGCTTGTAAATCGAGGAGAAATTCGCGGACACGTTGAATATCTGTTGAAGTCGGATGCTGCATAGTGACCCTCAAAGATGATTGAGATAGGAGATAGATACATCAAAACACAAAACCATAAAAAAAGTAAGGGATTTTTAAGAAATGTCTTAAAAATCCCTCCCAATTATTTTTAAATTTATAATTTTGTTTTAGAAATCATCTTTTTGATAAAGGTGATCCATGCGTTCACGTTTAGTTTTTAAATATTGTTCATTAAAAGGATTGCGTCCAACCGTTAACGGAACACGACCAATCACATTAATACCTTGATCCTTGAGTGCCTGAATTTTCAAAGGATTGTTAGTAATTAACTTAACTTCTTTTACTTTTAAATGATCAAGCATAATGCTACACATGTCATAACGGCGCGCATCAGCAGGTAAATTTAAAAGTAAATTTGCATCTACAGTGTCGTGACCTTGATCTTGTAAGGCATATGCACGAATTTTATTTGTAAGCCCAATACCACGTCCTTCTTGACGTAAATATAAAATAACGCCTTGACCTGCTTCGTTAATGAGCTTTTGAGTTGCCTGTAATTGAGGGCCGCAGTCACATTTTAATGACGCAAAAGCATCACCTGTTAAGCATTCTGAATGAACACGTACTAAAACAGGGCCTGTGGGTGGATTTTCTAACCCTTTAGAAAGTGCCACATGTTCTTCACCTGATACTGGATCTTGAAACACAGAAATATTGAATTCACCAAAAGCGGTCGGGAGTTTTGATGTTGCAATGAACTCTATAGGCACAGATTAACTCATCTTTTAACCGAAAACGGTTTAAAGTATAGCGTAATGCTGGGAGATTGGTCGAATTGTCATAATCATTTTGAGCACTAAGGTTTTCTTTTTTGTATAAAGAAGACGATAATAGTTGATAAATAGTCAGATTATTCAGGATAATCTGCCAACCATACCCATACTGTATGAGAGACTGCTTTGCATGACCTCGTTCGCAAATGTGGCTGATTGAAGGTGACTTCATTCGATTGTATGATCGACCCATTTTGACCCAGCTTAGGATTTGCCAGGCTTATAAAGGCTTTGCCACATATGTTGTATACCGAAATTCCAACTCAACGCCCTGTTACGCCATTGTTAGATGCAATTGATCATCCTCAACAATTACGTCAGCTCGAGCATAGCCAATTGGTTCAAGTGGCTGATGAGTTGCGTCAATATATTTTATATGCAGCAGGCCAGAGTGGTGGCCATTTCGGTGCTAACCTCGGCGTGGTTGAGCTGACGGTTGCGCTGCATTATTGTTTTAATACTCCAAATGACCGATTAGTTTGGGATGTAGGACATCAGGCGTATCCACACAAAGTCTTGACTGGTCGCCGTGAGCAAATGACAACAATCCGTGCTAAGAACGGTTTAGCAGCATTTCCAGCTAGAGAAGAATCAGTTTTTGATACTTTTGGCGTAGGGCATTCATCAACTGCAATTTCAGCAGGTTTAGGAATGTCTTTAGCACGTCGTTATCAAAATGACCCATGTGAAGTCGTTTGTATTGTGGGTGATGGCGCAATGACAGCAGGTATGGCATTTGAAGCCATGAACGATGCTGTGGCACACGATGCCGATTTAATTGTTGTACTTAATGACAATGATATGTCGATTTCTTGCAGTACAGGTGGTTTTGCTAAGCATTTAGCTGCAATTTGGGAAAAAGGTCATTTAGTTAATGTCGATGAACATGGCGAGGCTTATGTACAGCCACATCCGAAATGGACGTACAACTCTCGTTTACATCAATCGGCAACAGATGCGGCCGATAATTTATTTAAAGCGATTGGTTTTGACTACTTCGGTCCTTTCGATGGACATGATGTAAATCAACTCGTTCAAGTATTTAACGCATTAAAAAAACGTAAAGGTCCACGCCTAGTCCACGTCTATACTAAAAAAGGTAAAGGTTTTACTCCGGCAGAAGCTGACCCAATTACCTATCATGCAATTGGCAAAATTAATGCGACTTCAGCAGGTAAAACACCACCAAAATATTCTGATGTATTTGGTCAATGGTTGTGTGACGAAGCTGCACAAGATGAACGTTTATTAGCGATTACTCCAGCCATGTGTGAAGGCTCGGGCATGGTTAAGTTTGCTAAAGAATTTCCAAAACGTTTCTTCGATGTTGCAATTGCGGAACAGCATGCAGTAACACTTGCAGCAGGCATGGCTTGTGAAGGTTTAAAACCTGTTGTTGCGATTTATTCAACATTCTTGCAGCGTGGTTACGACCAGCTTATTCATGATGTCGCATTACAAAATCTTGATGTGACTTTCGGAATTGACCGTGCAGGCTTGGTTGGTGAAGATGGGCCAACTCATGCTGGTGCATATGACTATGCATATATGCGTACAGTTCCGAACATGGTCATCATGGCACCAAAAGATGAAAATGAATGCCGTCAAATGCTACATACAGCCTATGCTTATAATGGGCCAGCAGCAGTACGTTATCCACGTGGTGCGGGGGTAGGCGTTGAAATTCAGCAGGAGCTAACGGCTATTGAGTTAGGTAAGGCAGAAGTAGTTGCTGAAATTAAATCTGCTTGTGATGAGCAGATTACGATTTTAGCGTTTGGTAGTCGCGTTATGGTTGCCATAGAAGCTGCTGAGCAGTTTGCACAAAAACATGATGTTGGTGTGCGTGTTGTAAATATGCGTTTTGTGAAACCACTTGATGAAAAAATTATTCGTGATTTGGCTGAACATACACAATTATTTGTAACTGTTGAAGAACACGCAATTATGGGTGGTGCAGGCAGTGCAGTAAATGAGTTCATGGCGCAAGAACAAATTGTTAAACCTATCATTAATTTAGGTCTGCCAGATTTGTTCTTGCAGCAGGCGTCACATGGTCAAATGCTGCAAGACTGTGGGCTAGATGCTAAAGGTATTTTGAGCTCAATTGAACGAGCTTGGCTTAAGCTAAATCAAGTGGTTTAAGCCTTTAATAAAATTTTTGAAACATTTTTTCCCATAACGCGCATTCATTTGCTAAAATGTATGCGCTTTTATGCATTATTCTTTGTCAAAATCTTCAAATTTGTATTGTAGTGGGTGTTCAATGGAACCTATGGTGGTTATGGCTGCGCGTGCGGCTCAAACAGTTGGTCAAGAGCTTTTAAAAGCGCATCAAAATCGTCATAAACTCGATTTGCAAGTTGAAGAGAAAGGCATTGATGGCCCAGTAACACGTGTAGATCGTTATTTGGAACAATTGACGATTGATACATTACGTAAAAGTTATAAAAACCATAGCTTCTTAGGTGAAGAGTTCGGTTTGCAAGAAGGCAAAGGTCACGATGCAGACTGGTGCTGGGTAATCGACCCGCTTGATGGCACGCAAAACTTTATTAATGGTTTCCCTCATTTCTGTATTTCTATTGCAGTTCAGCATAAAGGCGTTACTCAACACGGCGTAATCTACGACCCAGTACGTGACGAATTATTCTCTGCAAGTCGCGGTCGCGGTGCAGTTATGAACCAACGCCGTATCCGTGTAAATGTAAAAGATACTTTAGAAAATACATTCTTGGCAGTAGGCCATCCTTACCGTGCTAAACGTGCTGGTGAGATCGTATCTTATGCAGAACAACACTTTGCTTCATTATTAGCTGTTACTCAAGCTGGCGCACAAATTCGTCGTGGTGGTTCAGCTGCTCTAGATTTAGCATATGTTGCTGCTGGTCGTTTTGATGGTTTCTTTGAACTTGGTTTAAAACCATGGGATATCGCTGCTGGTGAGCTTATTATTAAAGAAGCGGGCGGTGTAGTGGTTGATGCACGTGGTGGTAATGAGTCTCTTGAAAATGGTCAAGTGCTTGCAAGTTCACTCAAAATGCTAAAACCTTTAATGCAAACTGTAGTTCCAGCTTGGGGGCAAGCTGCAAAATAATTTAATTATTTATAAATAAAACCCTCTATTATCAGAGGGTTTTATTTTTTAAGTAATTGGTAAATTTTAGTTAGTTCAATAAATATGAAGAAAGTTGATTAAAACACATGACTTTTAATTTCTTTCTGCTATAATCCGCCCACGCACTTAAATTTCCGTTCATTACCTGAACATTCTGTTCTATTCATTGTAAGCGCACGCTGTCCATAGAGAGGACCATTTCTTGCGCCCCGATCGCTCAGCGATTCTTCAGGTTCGGCCGTAATCAAGCGTGCGTTTAGTCCACATCGTCGTTACTCGGATTGCTGCTGAAAAAACGTTTCAGCTAACTTTGCTTTGCCGCTTTGTGCCGATGTCTATTTTGTATTTATTAAAAATGGAGCACCCACTAGGGTGAAACTCTCTATGAGCAAAACTTTTGCCGAATTTTCTTTGCATGAAACCTTACAACAAGCGCTTGAAGGTTTAGGTTTTACTACCCCGACTCCTGTGCAAGAACAATCTATTCCTGCAGCTTTAGAAGGAAAAGACCTTCTAGTATCTAGCCAGACTGGTTCTGGTAAAACTGCGGCATTTTTATTACCGACATTACATAATTTAGCTGGTCAAGAAACTTTTGTTCCGTTCAAAGAACGTATGAAAGCTGTGACCCAACCTAACATTTTAGTTTTATGCCCAACACGTGAATTGGCTCAACAAGTTAGCCAAGATGCGATTGCTTTCGTACGTCACATGAAAGGTGTTCGTATTGCTGCAATCATGGGTGGTATGCCTTTTGGTAAGCAAATCCAACAGCTTAAAGGCGCGCAAGTTATTGTTGCGACTCCAGGTCGTTTATTAGATTTAGTAAACCGTCGTCAATTAAAGTTAGATAAAGTTGAAGCTTTAATCGTTGACGAAGCTGACCGCATGTTAGACCTCGGCTTCTCTGAAGATTTAGAGGCGATCAGCGATTTAGCTGGTAACCGTCGTCAAACATTAATGTTCTCTGCAACTTTCGCTGACCGTATTATTCGTCTTGCTGAACGCATGATGAATGAACCTGAGCGTATTGCAATTGAAACAGGTCACAGTACAAACACTGACATCACCCAAACTTTACACTGGACAGATGGTTTCGAACACAAGAAGAAACTTCTGACTCACTGGTTGGCTGATGAAACTCTTGATCAAGCGGTTGTATTCGCGAGCACTCAAGAAGATACAGATATGTTGGCTGAAGAACTTGCAGAAGCAGGTCACTCTGTAGTTGCACTTCACGGTGCAATGCCACAAACAGTTCGTAACCGTCGTTTACGTAGTATTCGTGAAGGTCGTGCAAAAATCTTGGTAGCGACAGACGTTGCTGCACGTGGTCTTGACGTACCGACAATTTCTCACGTAATTAACTTCGGTTTACCAATGAAGCACGAAGACTATGTACACCGTATTGGTCGTACAGGTCGTGCTGGGCGTACAGGTCAAGCAATTACTTTAGCGACTTATCGTGAACGCGGTAAAATCCGTGCGCTTGAAGACTATTTAGATGCACGTTTAAGTGTTTCTGAAATTGAAGGCTTAGAGCCATCTCCACCTCCTGCTCGTTCAGGTCGTGATGGCGGTGGTCGTGGTCGTGGCGGCAACGGTGGTCGTGATGGTCGTCGTGGTGGCGGTTTTGGCGGTGGTCGTCGTTTTGAAGGCGAAAGCAACTTCAAGCGCCGTGAAGGTGGTCGTGATGACCGTCCACGTCGTAGCTTTGATGACAAACCACGTGGTGAACGTCCATTCGGTGGTGAAGATCGTCCACGTCGCGAGTTCAATTCAGATCGCCCACGTCGTGAAGGTGGTTTTGAAGATCGTCCACGTCGTGAGTTCAATTCAGATCGTCCGCGTCGTGAAGGTGGTTTCAATGATAAACCGCGTTTTGACTCAAATGATGACAACCGTGGTAACCGCGTAGATTACAAACCACGTCGTGAAAATGGTTTTGGTGATCGTCCAAAACGTAGTTTCGGTGGTGAAGATCGTCCACGTCGTAGTTTTGATGATAAACCTCGTGGCGAGCGTCCATCATTTGGTGGCGAAGATCGTCCACGTCGTGAGTTCAACTCAGATCGTCCACGTCGCGAAGGTGGTTTTAACGATAAACCGCGTCGTAGCTTTGATGATAAACCACGTGGTGAGCGTCCAGCGTTTGGTGGCGAAGATCGTCCAAAACGTAGCTTCGGTGGTGAAGATCGTCCACGTCGTAGTTTTGATGATAAACCGCGTCGTAAATTCGACCGTTAATCAAAAGTTCGTTTAAAAAAAGGCCAGTAGAAATACTGGCCTTTTTTATTTTCCAGTTTTGTTATAAAATAACAAAGTGTGAATTGGTTCAATTTTTTATTAAATAATGAGTAAAAGTAAACGAAAAGAAACAATAATGGCACAGTTGAAGAACTTATTAGTTCAGCACGGCTTGCCTTATCTTTTTATTGCACTTGTTTTGTGTAATGGGGTTTATTTTGCCTATGCTTTTATAACTGGAAGTTCTATTGAGCAGTTTCAAATTTCTGAATTAACCTCTTTTTACGAACATACCTCTTCTATTTCTACCAACTAAGTTAGCTTTGCTTTTGTCAAAATAACAACAAGTTTGTCAATTTTCAGTGTTATAGTATGCGTGCATAAAAGTGCAGGAACGATTGCCATTATGAATAATAAAACTCCTCTCTCGACTCAACCACTTATTGAAGTGAAAAATTTGAGTTTTAATCGAGGGGAACGCGTCATTTATGACAATATTAGTTTAAATATACGTCGTGGCCAGATTACGGCTATTATGGGACCTTCTGGTACAGGTAAAACAACATTATTACGTCTGATCGGTGGACAGTTAGTTCCTGATCAGGGCGAAGTTCTGCTCGACGGTAAAGATATTGCAAAAATGTCTCGTCAGGAACTTTTTTCAGCCCGTGCGCGTATGGGAATGTTATTTCAGAGCGGTGCTTTATTTACGGATATGTCGGTCTATGAAAATGTCGCATTTCCAATTCGAGCACATACCAAACTTCCTGAAAATCTAATTGCTGAACTGGTTGCATTAAAACTGGAATCAGTTGGTTTGCGTGGTTCTGAACAATTAATGCCTACAGAACTCTCAGGTGGTATGAACCGTCGCGTTGCTTTGGCACGTGCGATAGCGCTTGACCCTGATTTAATCATGTACGATGAACCTTTTGCGGGGCAAGACCCCATTGTAAAAGGTGTATTGACACGTTTAATACGTTCATTGCGAGAAGCTTTAGATTTAACCACAATTATTGTTTCGCATGATGTTCCCGAAACCCTTTCTATTGCTGACTACATTTATGTTGTAGCAGAAGGAAAAATTCAGGGGGAAGGAACACCAGAAGAATTACAGGCATATGCTTCTCCATTTGTGCGCCAATTCTTAACAGGTTCGGCAGAAGGACCAGTTGAATACCAATTTAGTCATCAAGCCTATTTAGATAACGAGGTTCGTCCATGAATACGATTGCCTGGTTAGGTAGACTCGTTATTGAGCGGATTCGAGGGATTGGTGTTGCGGCACTAATGCTCTTACAAATTGTTTTTTCTTTTCCTTCATCTGGTGGGTTTGGACGATTTATTTACCAAATGCATCGGGTAGGGGTGATGTCTTTGTTAATTATTACTGTATCGGGCCTATTTATTGGTTTGGTACTGGGTTTACAAGGATATTCAATTTTAGTGAACGTCGGCAGTGAAACAATGCTAGGCACCATGGTGTCTTTAACATTGCTGCGTGAATTGGCACCTGTGGTTGCTGCGTTATTATTTGCTGGTCGAGCAGGTTCTGCATTAACAGCAGAAATTGGTTCAATGAAGCAAAGTGAACAACTTGCCAGCATGGAAATGATCGGGGTTGACCCATTAAAACAAATCGTATCACCACGTCTTTGGGCGGGAGTGGTCAGTTTACCGATGCTAACTGTCATTTTTGCTGCGATTGGTATTGTGGGCGGTAAAATGGTAGGTGTCGATTTTCTTGGCGTCGATGAAGGCTCATTCTGGAGCGGTATGCAAAACAACGTGCAATTTGGGCATGATGTCGTAAATGGCATTATCAAAAGTATTGTGTTTGCTTTGTTATGTACATGGATTGCGGTATATCAAGGATATGCGTGTGATCCGACTCCAGAAGGAATCGCAACTGCAATGACGAGAACAGTTGTATATTCTTCATTATGTGTTTTAGGTTTTGATTTCGTGTTGACTGCGGTCATGTTCGGAGGGATTTAATGAAATCACGTAGTAGTGAGCTGGCCGTAGGTATCTTTGTTATTATCTTCGGTATTGCCTTGTTCTTTTTAGCCATGAAAGTTAGTGGCCTTGTTGGTACTAACTTAAATGATAGTTATACCATGAAGGCTCAGTTTGATAACGTCAATGGTTTAAAGCCTCGTGCTAAAGTAACGATGAGCGGTGTCACAATTGGTCGTGTTGATTCAATTACCCTTGATCCAGTTACGCGTTTGGCTACGGTAACCTTTGGTTTAGATGGAAAATTGACAAGTTTTAATGCTGAGCAGCTAAAAGAAGTTCAAAAAAATGCTTTAGATGAACTACGTTATAGTTCTGATTATACGGAGGCTTCTCCAGAGCAACAAAAAGCAATGGAACAGCAACTGATCAGTAACATGTCCTCCATCACCAGTATTGATGAAGATGCTTATATAATGGTTGCAACCAATGGTTTGTTGGGTGAGAAATATTTGAAAGTCGTTCCAGGTGGTGGTTTAAACTATCTTAAACGTGGCGATACAATTTCAAATACCCAAGGAACTATGGATTTAGAAGATTTAATTAGTAAATTTATTACTGGTGGTGGCGCAGGTAAAGTTGCCGCTGGTTCATCCTCAGCAGAAGAAAAAGCTCCTGCAAGTACCGACAGCAGTGCACAGCCGTCATTTGTTGAGTAAGAGTTTATTTGAAGGAGTGGTTCCAGGTGAATACGTTGTTTAAACAAACCCTGACAGCAAGTCTTTTGTCTACTATGATTGCAGGTACAGCTTTTGCTGCACCTTCAGAAGCACCACCTGATTTTATCAAGCGTGTTGCTGATGGCTTGATCGCTCGTTTAAAAGCAGATCATGCTAAGTTGCAGAACAATCCTGCTTTAGTAAAATCAATTGTACGTCAGAACTTAGACCCATATGTTGATTCACAAGCGTTCACTCGTATCGTGATGGGTACTTATGCGACGAATCAGTATAGTACAGCTGCACAGCGTGCTCAGTTTGAAACAAACTTCCGTAATACATTAATTGAAAATTACGGTAGCGCATTTGCTAAATATACAAATCAAAGCTATACCATGCGTCCTTACAAGGCAACTGCGGGTAAGAACCCTGTAGTGACATTGGACTTTAATCACAATGGTGAAAAAATTCCTGTTTCTTTCCAGTTAGCTGATAAAGGTACTCAATGGAAAATCCGTAATATCAATGTCTCTGGTATTGATCTAGGATTACAGTTCCGTAATCAGTTTGCTGCAACAGTGAAACGCAATGGCGGTGATTTAAATAAAGCAATTGCAACTTTCCAACCTGATGCAGACGCGGCTGTTAATCAAAACAAAAAGAAATAAGTAGGTGACGTGTGGTTCAGTATCTCAACCAACAATTGGTTGTTTCGGGAAAAATTGATTTTGACAATGCGGAACAACAGTATCAAGCAGGTTTGGCTATCATAAAGAAGCAGCAAAGCTTCCCACTTGTGGTGGACTTAACTGAGCTTGAGCATGGTAGTACCTTGGCCTTAGCTGTTTTAGTTCAATGGTTACGAGAGACTCCAAAAAATACTGGTTTGCATTTTAAAAATGTCCCTGAAAAAATGCTGAAGATCATTCAAGCCTGTCATTTGCAGGATGATCTGCAAATGATCTGATGTTTTTGATGTAAAAAAGCACCTATATTTAGGTGCTTTTTTATGCTCGAAATTAGCATTTTATTACAAAGCTTAGATCCATTTTTTCCAGCGGAAATAAATGATCGGCCCAATAAAGAAACCCATAATAATCAGCAAAACAACAAAGAAACTGGTCGTACCATGTGCAAAAGGTAATACGTCTGTGTTCATACCGTAAATACTGGCAATAAGCATTGGAGGAGCTAACATACTTGGTAAGATCGAGAATCGACGAATCGTGTCATTCTGTTCGGTGTTAATAAATCCGGACGTCGTATCAAGTAAGAATCGTACTTTTTGGAATAAGAACGCATCATGTTCTACCAGTGAGCGCACATCTTCACTGAGCTCTCGAATGTCTGCGTCATAAATATGACTGCCTAATGCACGTGGACGCGATAAGAAAGTAAGTACACGTCGTAAATCAATGAGACAAAGCTGTGCTTTTCCTAGCATGTCTTCTTGTTGAGCTAGGCGTGTAATCATGTCATCGAGATCTAGAATTTTTTCACGTTGGTGGTTATTAAGAACCTCTGTGGAGTATTTTTCTAAATCTTTGTGGATATCTTCTAAGATATCCGCAAGCTCATCGAGTTTTGCTTCAAGAAGACCTAATAAAATCCACGTTGGATCTTTATAGTCCATGTCATAGTCATTTCGGCGAGCACGGGCACGAAAGGCACGAAACGCAACTAGTTTTTCTCCGCGCATCGTAAAGAGGCGGTCTTTATGTAAAATAAAAGCTACGGTTTGCACCATGGCCAGCATATGTGATGACTCTTCAGCGTCGCCATCCACCTGATAATTTTTATTTTTCGTTAAAAAATAAGTACTGATGTGCAAAATACCGTCATCATCACGGTAAAATCGTGCAGAAGATGAAATGTCTTCAAGCGACTTTAGTGTTGGTAAATTTTGGTCATAGGCATCTAATACCCATTGTTGCTCTTCTTGCGAGGGTGCAATAAGATCAAGCCAGACTAATTCGGGATGTAGATCAAATCCACCATTGATGGTGGCATCTTCCAGACTTCCGCGTTCTGTGGCATAAAAGGCTTCAAGCATGTGTCTTTTTTCCTCACGCAGTCTGATGGAAATGGATGGGTGTATTTTAGACAAGGATTTGCCGAAAAACACTTGCCAATACGCTATTTTGCAAAAAAAAACTCTATCGATAGTTTAGTTTGTCAGCATGACAGTTCAATAAAACGGTTTTTTACACTATGAAATCAATTTGTATTTTCTGTGGTTCATCTCTTGGTTCAAACCCAATTTTCCAAAAAATTGCCCAAGCTACAGGCGAGGCTATTGCAAAACAAGGTAAGACCTTGGTTTATGGTGGTGGTCGCTCAGGCCTAATGGGTGTGGTGGCCGATAGCGCCTTACAAGCAGGTGGACAAGTCATTGGCGTGATCCCTCGTGCTTTAGTTGATCGTGAGTTAGCTCATCCGGGCTTAACCAGATTATATGTGGTTGAGAATATGCATGAGCGTAAAACCAAGATGGCGGATCTTTCAGATGGCTTTATTGCTTTGCCGGGTGGCGCTGGTACATTGGAAGAAATCTTTGAACAATGGACGTGGGCGCAATTAGGGATTCATCAAAAGCCATGTGCTTTCTTAAATGTAGCGGGCTTTTATGAAGATTTACTTAAAATGATTCAAGGAACGGTGGATAATGGATTCAGCCAAGCACGGTTCGTTGATAAATTGATCGCATCAGACAAAATTGAAGATATTCTTGAACAATTTGAGCAATATCAGGCTCCTGCTCCAAAATGGACAAACGCAGACGTCCAACCATAAACGAGGTTAAATAGGTGAAAACAATTACGGTCGCTGCCGCAGTGATCTTAAATGAGCAAAATCAGTTGTTGCTTGTAAGAAAGCGTAATACACACGCTTTTATGCAAGTGGGTGGCAAGCTGGAACCTAATGAGGCACCAGAGATCACCATGCAGCGAGAAATTTTAGAAGAAGTCGGAAGCTCTTGTGTGATTGAGCAATTTATTGGTCATTTCGAAACAGCAGCTGCCAATGAGCCAGATCATATTCTGGTGAGTCATTTATATCTTGTTCAACTTGATCAGACCCCTAAAATTGCAGCCGAAATTGCAGAAATGAAGTGGATAGATTTAAATGATTCGGAAACTCAACTTGCACCATTGACCCGAGAAATTGTCATTCCTTGGTGTGAAGAGTATTTATCTACGGTGCAATAGCCTAACTCTTGGGCGTTGCTGCTAGGCACGCCGTATGAATGGATATGCAGCCTAAATGTTTAAGTGCCTGACTGAGCGCATGAACAGAGCTTCCCGTGGTTATCACGTCATCAATAATGAGAACGCGGCGATAACGTCGTTTCTCTTGATGATGAGGTAAAAATTGTTGTTCGATATTTTCAAAGCGTTCTAGCCGAGAAAGTCCTTTTTGAGAGTGCTCGTTTAAACGTTGAATTGGTTGCCAAACAGGTATTTTTAAGTGTTTACTTAAGATATTGGCAAGTAATAATGATTGATTGAAACCACGCTCGATTAAACGTTGATTGGAAATGGGCATAGGTACGATCGCTTGTACCTTGGGAAATTTTAATTGTTTTAAAATTTCACCTAATAAGATCTGATAATGTAACTTTTGTTCATATTTAAACTGCTGAATAATCCGGTTAACCGGATAAGCATAATTACAGGCCACAAGAACAGATAGATTATTACGTTGAATCGTTTGTTTAAGCCAAGGTAGCTGTTCCCAACAGTCTTTACAGAGCGAGTATTTTTCTCGCGTGCCTAACTCGCACAATGAGCAAGATGAAAATAACTGAATAAGAGGTTGGAAGTTTAAAAAATTAAACATAGGCGTAGCGAGGTGCCTCAGGAAGCCAACGTTTTAATAGAGCATCTGCCTGTTCTGGATAATCTTTTAAAACTTGTTGTGCCACATAGTGAGCTTGACTCAGTAGGTGATCATCTCGCTCTAAACGAGCCACTCTAAATCCCATATCTCCGGTTTGTTTAGTCCCTAGTAATTCACCTGGTCCGCGTAATTCCAGATCTTTTTCCGCAATCACAAAGCCATCATTACTTTCTCTTAAAATAGAAAGTCTCTCTTGTCCATTTTGAGAGAGAGGCGTTTTATATAAAAGTACGCAAAAACTAGCTTGAGCACCTCGACCTACGCGACCTCGTAATTGGTGTAGCTGAGAAAGCCCTAAACGCTCGGCATTTTCAATCACCATAATGGAAGAGTTAGGAACGTCTACTCCAACTTCAATCACTGTCGTTGCGATAAGAAGTTGTAATTCATTATTTTTAAATGCTTGCATGACGGCTTGCTTTTCATCAGCTTTCATTTTGCCGTGTACCAAACCAATATTGAGTTCAGGAAAGCGTTCTTTCATCTCTTGGTAAGTTGCTTCTGCTGCTTGAGCATCTAAAGTCTCAGACTGCTCAACCAATGTGCATACCCAATACGCCTGTTTCCCATCTCTACAATTCGAAGCAATACGTTGAAGCACTTCCTCTCGACGATCAAGAGGAATGGCAACTGTTTGAATTGGGGTACGGCCTGGAGGTAACTCATCAATTATGGATGTATCCAAATCACCATAAGCGCTCATTGCTAGAGTTCTTGGAATAGGGGTAGCCGTCATTACAAGTTGATGTGGAGTGAACTGCTCAGCACCTTTATTGCGTAAAGCTAAACGTTGGTCTACACCAAAACGATGTTGTTCATCAATAATCACTAGCCCCAATTTAGCGAAGCCAACATTATCTTGAAATAAGGCATGTGTACCGACAATAAGTTCCGCGTGGCCTTCTTTAATCTGTTGTTCTGCTTGGGCACGGGCTTTACCTTTTTGTTTGCCAGATAACCATGCCACGGTTACACCTAATGGTTCAAACCAACGTTTAAAGTTTAAATAATGTTGTTCTGCAAGAATTTCAGTCGGAGCCATTAATGCACCCTGCCACTCTGCTTCTAAAGCATGGCAAGCGGCTACAGCTGCAACTAGGGTCTTTCCAGCCCCTACGTCGCCTTGTACTAGACGTAGCATAGGTTGGTGTTGTTTTAAGTCATTTAAAATTTCTTTAGATACACGTTTTTGTGCATTGGTCATTTGAAATGGTAAAGCTTCTAATAGTTTTTTAGCTAATACTTTACTGCTTGAAAAAGCAGGTGATGCAATTTGACGAATATAAGCACGGCGATTAAGTAAACTAATTTGGTGTGCAACCAACTCTTCAAAAATAAGCCGTTGCTGTGCAGGGTGCGAGCCTTGGGCCAATTGCAGCATGTTGGCATCCACAGGAGGCTCATGAATGTAATACAAAGCCTCTTTAAGCGCATAGCCATTGGTATATTGCTTTGGGAGTAGCTCTGGTAGGGCATCACTATGATGTTTTAAAGCTTGTTTAACATATTCGCGTAATTTGGGTTGAGTTAACCCATCGGTACTTGGATAAATTGCTGTAAGCTGAGTTTTTGGTAGAGGCGTATGTTCATGAATGAGCTGAATTTCGGGATGATACATCTCAAGGCCGCGGGCACCCACACGGACTTCACCAAAAATACGTAAGCGATGACCGGGTTTTATTTTATCAGTCAGGTTTTTATAAATATGATAAAAGCGTAAGGTGACTTTACCGAATTCATCTTGCACCAAGGCTGCCATAGATTTTCGCTTTCCCGGAGGGAAATCAATTGATTTGACTTCTCCTTCGAGTAAATAGCTCCGCCCAACCACAAGTTGATTCATTGGAATAATCGTACTGCGGTCTTCATAATCACGTGGCAGATGAAACAGTAAATCATCTGTGGTAAAAATATTTAGTTTTTCGAGCAGGGCTGCTGAAGCCGATCCAACGCCTTGTAACTGATGGACTGAAGTCATGTCCCCTCAACGAGTTTTCTATGCATATATTATTTATCGGTTATGGTAAAACATCTCAGCGTGTTGCTAAACAACTATTTGAGAAAGAACATCAAATTACCACAATCAGCCGTAGTGTAAAAACGGATAGTTACGCAACACATCTTGTTCAGGATATTTTTACGCTCGATTTAAGTAAAATTGAACCTGTAGATGTCGTATATATTTTACTTTCTCCAAATGAGAGTACGGTTGAGGGCTATCAGCAAACTTATGTTGATAGTATTGAACCGATTCGAGAAGCATTAAAAATACATCCAGTGAAAAAAATAATCGTTGTCTCCTCTACGCGGGTATATGGTGAAAATGCAGGGGAGATCATTGATGATTTTAGTGAAATTCATCCAAATGATGCTCAAGGCCATATATTGCGTAATATGGAGCTACTTTGGCAAAAATATTATCCAACTCAATCTGTAATTGTTCGCCCTACAGGTATTTATGGAACTTCCATTGCCCGTTTAAAAAAAATGGCTGAAAATCATCAAAGCTATCCAAATATACATTATAGCAATCGAATACATATTGATGATTTAGCAAGATTTTTGGCTTTTATGGCTGATTATGAAACTCATCAAGCGAGCTATATTGTGACTAATAACCAACCATTACCTTTGCATGAAGTTATAGCGTGGTTTCAAAAACAATTGGGATTGCCAGAATTAACTTTAGAATCAAACCAAATTTCAGGTAAAAGAATTTATGCAAAACATTTATCTACAACAGGTTTTCAGTTGGAACATCCGATTTGCTTTAATGACTATTTATTATGTTTAAATGTTCATAGCACTAAATGAAATTTTGATTAAACTTTAAATAAGAACATAAATACCTGATGAGGCAGTCAAATTGCCGATAAAGATAAAAAGGTTGAAAGTGAAAAAAATTTGTTTAGCTCTTATCTTGAGCATAACAGCTGTTGCGAGTTGGGCTGAGGATCAGGTGTGGTGTGCCTATGATCCTATCGGGTCCCAAGGGGATATTACTCGCCGTTTAAATGACATTCGACTTTATGCCCAGCAATACCAAGTCAAATTTAAAGTGGTTACCTATCAAAAAGAACAGCAGGCCATACAAGCTTTTGATGATGGAAAATGTTCAGGTTTAGCTGCATCCAATTTCAATACTTATCGTTATAACCAATTTATGGGAAGTACCGCGGGTATAGGACTTATTCCTAATAACCGTACGGCCAAAAGCTTTTTGCAGCTTTTAAATCATCCTACAATCGAGAAAAGGTTAGTTTCTAAGAATTATGAAGCTATAGGAATGATTCCAATTGGAACTGCTTACATGGTTCTAAAAAATGGGAACCTCTCTAGAGTCGCTCAATTAAGAAATCAGCGTATTGGGGTGCTACCCAACAATCCACCACAACAAGCACTGGTACGAAGTGTAGGTGCTCAGCCAGTTTATGTCGATTTATCTAACGCGATTGCGCAGTTTAAGCAAAATAAAATCGATATTATTGCTGCCCCAGTGTATGGATTATTGCCGTATAACTTACAAAAAGAATTTGGACCAGATACTCAAGTCATTAATTTTCCTTTGGCATATTTCGGTGTCAATTTAATTATTAAGCCGCAAGCTTATCCTGCTAATTTTGGCCGGAAAATTCGAGGATGGTTTGTTCAAAATAGCCAATTGCTGACGAATCGTGCAACACAATGGGAAAATCATTTACCTGCTTATTATTGGGTAGATGTCTCTTTTTATGAGAAGCAAAGTTATGACGTAATGGTTGCCAAAATACGTAATCAGTACGTTCTTTCAGGTTATTACGATGCTTATTTCGTTCAGCTTATGAAGCGCTTACGTTGTATGGACGATCCACGTTATTTCGAATGTCCAATTCGCTAATAAAATAAAAGGCAACTGAAGTTGCCTTTTATTTTGACTGAAGACTTTAAGCTTTTTTGCGTTTTAAACGGCGTTTAGCTTGTTGAGATGCCATTGCTTCAAGAGCATCTTTCAATTCTTCGTCAGTAAAGGTAGTGATGTGCTGCAACATTTGCAAGGTTACTTCATCAAGCACCAACTGTGCGCCAGCAGCCATTTGACGGAAGTTATCATCAAACTCAATTTGGCCTTGATCGTTAGTGCGAATGTAATTTTGCTGCGTAAGTACTTTTAAGAAGCTTTGGAATAAAGCTTTATCGAAGAACTCTGGCGAATTAAATTCATATAGAACTGATAAACGTTGTCCTAATAAATGACTTAATTCTTCAACTTGTTTAGCAGAGATATTGCCTGAACCACGTTGAGTAATGAGCGCAAGTGTCATGTAGTAACGCTCAAGACTTTGCTTAACTGGCGTTGCTAAAACAACAAGCTGATTATGCTCTTCTGTATTTGGCGCAGAGCTAATCAAGTTACCTTCATCGTCTTGTTGAATAAGGTTGGATTGAACTAGAGCATCTGCATATTGCTCAACTTGTGCTTTAAGCTCGCTGCTCTTCCATTTAAGGAATAACTCAGCTTTCAAGAATGGATAGAGCGTATAGATGACATTAGTTAAATCTGAACGACTGATTTTTCCATTATGCTCAACAAGTGATGCTACTAGAGAAGGTAAAACAAAAGCGTGCAAGATGTTATTACGGAAGTAAGTCAAAAGAACAGCTTGATTATCTTCAATCGCAATAATATCGCCAAGCGCATGCTGAACGCGTTTAATGAGTTTAAGCTTTAAACCATACGCAATAATTTCTTTACCAGAAAGTGGTGTTACTTCCATACGTTGGTCATATGGGAAGTTCGATGCCAAGTTACGATAAGCTTCTAGCTGCTTAATACAAATTTCTTCATCAAGCGTATGCTTTGGAGTTGCAAGCAAAATAATAGAAAGTAAAGAAACAGGGTTAATCACCACAGCTCGGTTAATATTTTCTAAAATTGCATGTGCAGAGCTATTTACTGCATCTGAAACAGCTTGAGGAATTGGGTCGTCATTTTTCTCGATATAAACGTTTTCTGCATTATGTTGCTTAAGCAGATCATCAAGGAAAACAGGTTCACCAAAGTTCACGTGGACTTTACCAAAGATACGTTCAATTTTTCGTAAGGTTTTCACAATACCAAAAATAGATTCGGCTTCTTTTGGCTTACCTTGCATTTCGCCTACGTAAGTTGAGCCTTCCATGAGTCGTTCATAACCAATATAAGTTGGTAAGAAAACGATCGGTTTAGCACGGCCACGTAAATGGCTGTGAACTGTCATGGCAAGCATACCGGTTTTAGGCGGTAATAAACGTCCAGTACGTGAACGTCCACCTTCAATAAAGTATTCAAGAGGCGTGTTGCGTGACAAAATACTATATAGATATTCTTTAAATACAGTAGTGTAGAGACCATTTCCACGGAAAGAGCGGCGAATAAAGAATGCACCGCCTCCACGTAAAAGTTGACCAACAAAAGGTAGGTTTAAGTTATCGCCCGCAGCAATATACGGAACCATTAAGCCACGTTTATAGATCACATATGACAATAGTAAATAGTCAATGTGACTGCGGTGGCAAGGTGTGTAGACAACTTCATAATCTTTCGCTAGTTCACGAACCGTACTAAAGTTATGTACTTCTACGCCGTCATAAAGCTGGGTCCATAGGCGTGTTAAGGCAAGATCGGCAAAGCGCACTGCTGAGTGCGAATAATCCGATACGATTTCATTCACATAGCCAATCGCACGGCGTTCAGCTTCAAGCATGCTCACTTTTCCGCGAATACTTTCACGGCGGATTGCTTCTTGCACATCACGAGATTTAACAACCGATTGCATGACATTGCGGCGATCCGACAAATCGGGGCCTAACACGACTTCACGCTGACGGTCTAAATAATCATTTAACGTACTTACAATATAAGTTGCTGGTGAAAGATTTGGATAATGCTGCTGTGCATAATCAACCAATTCACGTAGCGATTGTGGATCATGAAATTCTAAATAAGACTGACGGCCATGCAAACCAATATTAACTAGCTGCTTAACTGTGCTTGGTGTTGCCCATGTGTCTGAAAATAATAATTTAAACCAAGAATCTTCTTTATCTGGCGAACGGCCCCATAAAACTGTAACCGGAACAAGCTCTATATCAAGTTCAGGGTTTTCTTGTAAAACTTCAATCAGTTTTATTAAACGCGGTGGAAAAGCATGAGGAGGCGGATTCAGTAAATTATTTTCATCATTGTGCTGTAAAAATAAAACTGATGCTTTTTCCTGATGAGTACCCACAATGAGTGGGTCTAACGCAGGTTTTAAATTTAAACGACGCGTTTCCCCATCAACCACTAAAGCATTGCTTCGAGAGTGGTTTTGTAAGACGTAACAAACCACTTTTTGGCGGTCAGTTTTTGCTTCTGTTTCTGTTGTTTCTGATACTGGTTCAGTAGGAACTTCCCCAAGAACATGTGGTGTTACCACGAGGTCAAGTAGTTTACTCGAAAGCCGACGATACATTTGACCAAACCCACTCTTGGACATAAGAACTCCTACTTCTTAAAGACAAATCCCAGCACCAAATGCAGAGGGTAATTATTTTGCGGCATTTATTAAAAAAAACAATATGCTACTTTCTTATAAATTATAATGCTTTTGGCATATTTTATCGTTAAAAATCGTATTTTTAGCTGTTATATGAGCAATCTTCGTCAGAAGTTGACTGATTGTTCCATGTTCAAATAGTTTTTTATGGCACAATAGATTCTACACATCTGTACTTTAATACGATTTTTTACCTGAAATATGAAGGTATCTCTCATGAATGCGTTAACCCAAGAACTTGTTGATCTTCTTACTTTAGAGAAGCTAGAAGAAAATATTTACCGTGGCATAAGCCGTAATCTTGTCGGTAAACGTGTCTTTGGTGGGCAGGTTTTGGGTCAGGCTTTACGCGCGGCATCTTATACAACCGATCGCCCAGCGCATTCTTTGCATGCATATTTTTTGTATGGCGGTGATATTAATGCTCCAATTATCTATGAAGTAGACCGTTTACGTGATGGAAAGAGTTTCGTAAGCCGTCAGGTTCGTGCCATTCAACACGGACGAGTTATATTTTCGGCGATGGTTTCTTTTGCTAACCCAGAAGAAGGACTGAATTATCAACATCAAGAACCAGAGTATCCTGCACCAGAGACTCTTAAATCTGAAAATGAGCTCAAAGAAGGTATTTTAAATTTCGTACCTGAAAATGTTCGTGCTAGTTTCATGCGTGAGCGCCATGTAGAAATCCGCCCAATTGATCCGGTAAATCCGTTTCAACCGCAACCTGAAGCGCCGTATAATGCGCACTATATCCGCACACACGACCGTATTCCAAAACAATTAGATGATATTGCTCTCCATCAAGCGATTGTTGCGTTTTATTCAGACTTTACCTTAATGACAACTGCTTTGAGACCGCATGGGCTCAGCTATATTTCTCCAAGTTTACAGTGTGCGAGTATTGATCATGCCATCTATTTTCACCGCCCGCTGCGTGCTGATGAATGGATGCTTTACGATATGGAAGCAACCGTTAGCGCAGCTTCTCGCGGCTTGAACTTTGGCCGTATGTGGCAAAATGGCCAACTTGTATGCAGTACCGTGCAAGAGGGTTTAATTCGTTTGCGGGAAATTGAAACGCAATAAGCTTATTTATAAAGCCATCTCATGAGATGGCTTTTTTATTTTTAATTGAAACGATGTGACAAAAAATTGCTCGTATGAAAAGCAAGCTCATGTCATATTTGCAAAAGGATTGCCAACTGAAAAAAATAATGCTGATATGAACTTAAATACACAAATTCTTATTGCGGCCATTTTAGGCTTAGCCTTTGGTTTTATATTAACGTTGTATCCCGATACTGCGTTTGTAAAACATAGTTTATATGGGTTAGGCATATTAAGTAGTGTCTTTATTGGGCTGCTTAAAATGTTGTTGGTGCCTTTGATTTTTAGCTCGATTGTTGTGGGTGTATCTAATTTGCAGGCGGGAGGGCAGTTAGGTCCAGTCTGGAAAATTACCTTTTTATGTTGTTTGACTACAACCACACTAGCTTTAATTTTAGGTATAAGTTGTGCTCATCTATTTGAAGTAGGACGTGGTATAGATATCTCTATTTTCCAAACGTCTATGCAAAACTATCAGGCACCAGATAGTTTAAATCCTGCAAGTTTTTTCACTAATTTTATTCAAAATACATTAATTAACCCATTTAAAGCATTCAGCGACGGTAACGTTTTAGCGGTTGTGGTGTTTGCGCTATTTGTTGGTGTTGCTTTAGTCCATGGCGGTGAGCGTTTTAAAAGTATTCGCGTATTAAGTCATCAATTTTTTGAAATGATGATGATGCTAGTCGGCTGGGTAATGAAGCTAGCACCTTTGGGTATTTTTGCTTTATTAGCAAAGTTAATGGCAACGGAAGATATTTCGGTACTAAGTCGTTTGGCTGAGTTTGCTGTTGTAGTGACAGGGACTACCATTTTCCATGGTGCTGTTGTTTTGCCGCTACTACTTTGGATTTTTGGCCGCATGAGTCCTTGGACTTTTTTCAAAGGAACACGTACAGCGTTAATTACAGCATTTGCAACCAGCTCTAGTTCTGCCACGATGCCACTTAGTATGAAATGCGCACAGGAAAACTTAGGTGTTCGTCCGCAAACAGCTGGTTTTGTAATTCCTTTAGGTACACAGCTTAATATGGATGGCACTGCACTATATGAAGCAGCAGCTGCATTATTTGTCGCAAATTTGGTGGGGCTAGACTTAAACCTGACACAACAAATTATTGTGTGTTTAACAGCAATGATTGCATCACTAGGGGCCCCTGGCATTCCAAGTGCAGGTATGGTTACCATGATTATGGTTTTACAGTCTGTAGGTTTACCGGCTGAAGCAATTGCAATTTTACTTCCGATTGATCGCCTATTGGATACGGTAAGAACAGTGGTAAATGTGCAGGGTGATATGATGATTAGCGTGGTTGTTGACCGTTATACAAAAGATAAAGATATCAGTGTCTAATCTCCTAAATAAAAAAGCAGGATTTTAAATCCTGCTTTTTTATTTTTAAGCCGCTTGTAACTCGGCTCTTTTTGCTGCTGGAGATTGAGATAAATAACTTACCGCATCTTCAGTGCTGCCTTCCTTGACTGGATCATACCAAGGCATGAGGTAATCAATTTGTTGAGCAATAAGCCAGATTGGGTTTGGTAAAACCTGATTATCTTTTCTGCTAATTTTATACCACTCTACAGCAACCCATACTGGGAAAAATCTAGATTTAGCAGCATCAGCAAAACGTGGATCTTGTTTCATAATATGTGCAGCGCCATCTACCCATAATCCAAGCACCAGTACAATTACTGCAAGGCTTAAATAGTAGCGTGGAATATACCCACCACCCAAATGGCGGTATAAATCAAAAGCAACGGTACGGTGTTCAATTTCTTCTGAACCATGCCATTTAACTAGATCGACCATTTCAGGGTCAGCGCCTAATTCTTCCCAACGCGTGTTATAGAGTGCATATTTACCCAACACACAGGTCATATGCTCAACAGTTGCAATAACGCCTAAACGGAAAAGGTCCCATTGCCCTTGTAGAAATTGAGGGACTTCTTTGTCGAATGGTTTATCTGCTAAGGCAGTGGTAAATAGATAATTCATAATGTCCAGATTTCGCTGGATATCAATATTACGTGCGCTTAAATATTCTTTATTGGCAGAAGTATGCGCATTGGCATGCATAGCTTCTTGGCGGATAAATGCTTGCACATCCTGTTTAAGTTTTTCATCTTTAATTTGCGGTAAAACTTTATTGTACAAACGGCAAAACCAGAATTCTCCAGCAGGTAAGATGTTATTAATTTCATTAATAAAATAACTTGCGAAAGGCTGATTTGGAATCCAGTCAACAGGGGTATCTTTCCAGTCAAATTTTACTTTACGTGGAAGAATTTTATAGTCAATAGAAGAACCTAAAGCCTTGTTCTTCAAAAAAGATAACAATTTCATCATTTAGTCCTGATTTTTAACTCGATGAAGTTATAACGAGTATAAAAAAAGCCCCTACATTTGTGTTTAGCAATAGGGGCCAATTTGAAAATAAATTTAATAAAGAAATTGTATCTGTTTTGACGATTTACTCTTCAGTATCCTCATCTGATGCTTCAGGGATCGCGTCAACGTCAAATTCCGGCTCTTGATCAAGCGTAAAATGCAGGCGTCCAGCCATAACACTTGCTAGCTCTTCTAAACCTAACTTATTAAGTGAGGAGAAAAGTTGAATCGAGAAATCAAGCTTCATTTTTTTCAGTTGTTGCTTAACTTCTAATAGCACTTTGTTTGCAGGGCCACGATTAAGTTTGTCTGCTTTCGTTAAGAGAATATGAACAAAGAGATGACGTGAATAAGCCCACTCTAGCATCATCATGTCGAAATGCTGTAGAGGATGGCGAATATCCATAAGTAATACTAAGCCTTGTAAGCTTTTACGATGGATTAAATAGTTCTCTAATTCTTTTTGCCATACTCGTTTCATATCTTCAGGTACGGCTGCATAGCCATAGCCAGGAAGATCGACTAAACGTTGATCGGGGTTGCCTAGACTAAAGAAGTTAATCATCTGAGTACGGCCAGGTTTTTTAGAGGCGCGCGCTAACTGTTTTTTATTGGTTAATGCATTGATAGCACTAGACTTACCGGCATTTGAGCGTCCTGCAAAAGCGATCTCGTAGCCACTATCTTCAACACAAAGTGCCAATTTAGGTGCACTCATTAGAAACTCAGCTTGGCGTAACCAATTGAGTGATTGCACAGCATATGCCGTGATCGCTGGATCTGGTTTCTTTTCATAGCTGATCTTTTGCTTGGGTGCGAGTCTGGCTTTGGTGTCTTTCGATTTTTCACTACGACGCATAAAAAATAACTTTTTAAATGAGAGGGCTCGCGCCTAGTATAAAGGAGCTTGGGTATTCTTGCTAATTTTCAATAAGTCGACTTATCAAAATCAGTAGAGCTTAGATTTGTAAAAATGCAATAGGGGAGTTGGCAGGAGCAGATTTTGATTGCTGCAAAACTTCTCCGAGTGTGTATTGATCTAGGCTTTGATAAAAGCTTTCTAAAGCCTGATCTAAAATACCTTTTAAACCACAGTGACTGCGTAATACACAAGGTGGTGTATTACATTCAACGATTTGATTGTCGCCCTGTAATATTCGAACGATTGAACCTAAATTTGAGTTAAGTGCATCTGGATTTAAGCGAATTCCTCCGCCTTTTCCACGAATGGTAATAATCCATTCCTGCTTGCCCATGAAGTGAACAACTTTAACTAGATGGTTTTGTGAAACATGCAAATCTTTCGCGATTTCTGCAATCGTGTAGGGTGCATCACTTGGGCGTGCAACATACATTAAGAGTCGTAATGCATAATCGGTAAATTTATTAAGCTGCATGATCACCAAAAATGGAAGAGGTTAAAAGGATGATCATCTTAGCCTGAAAGTCTTAATAAGAAAACTTTCAGGCAAGAGGTTTTTACATTACAGCGTTAAAGGGGCTGAAACCTGTACTTGATCACCCACTCTATAATGCTCAAGTAGAATATTAGCAACTGAAAACTCAGTATGATTTTCTTCAGGCTGCACTTCAAAGTGATACGAGTTATCTTCTTGAGCTTCAGTAAATTTAAAAGCTTTCGGTTGTTCAAGTTGTTGTTCGGGAACTTGTACTTTAACTGAAATAAAGGCATTTGCTGGGCTAGTCAGTACGTCTTCATGGTCAGTTGCTTTTAAAGTGAAGCGTTTGCCAGATTCCAGAGGATCAATTTGAGTAATTTCAAATGAACGCCAGCCAGCCCATCCACCTTTTAAGCTTTCAAGTTGTTCGTATTTTTGTTTTTCAACACCAATCAAGATATCAGCCAACTGTAAGTATGCTTGTTTCCACGCTTCAATAAGCTCTGATTCGAATGGCACATTGAGTACTTCACTAATTGAATGAAGTAGGTTGTCCCCAACAATTGCATATTGGTCTGGTTGAATATCTAAGCTCACGTGTTTAGTGGTGATGCGTTCTACCGCTTTAGCTAGAACAGTAGGGTTCTCAATATTTTCTGCATAAGCAAGCACAGCAGCTGCAAGAGCACGTGGCTGACGTAAGCTGGTTTGGTCATCTAAATTAAAAACATTTTTTAACTCGGGATTGTTATTAAGCATGCGCTTATAAAAGTATGTAGTCAGCGTAACGCCGTGTTCACGTAAAACCGGTACAGTAGATTTAACAAGTTCAATTTGTTGTGGAGTCATGGCTAGACCTTATTTATCTGGCTATATAAGATGTATTTAAAATACATCTTTAAAAAATTAATGGCAATAACTTTTTTATAAAAAACCATAAAAAAATTAGGGGATATAAAATCCCCTAAAATTAACACAATTTTTTTAATATTTTTATTTACCAAATAAAGAGCCGAGCAAGCCCCTTACGAGTTTTTGGCCGGTACTTCCTCCTAAACTGCGTGCAGCACTTTTGGCAAAAGTTCCAACAATGTCTTGTGTGAGTTTAGCTCGTTCACGGGCTGCTCTTTCTTCCTCTTTTAATTGCTCACGTGCCAAACGTTCCTGCTCTTTAGCTTGCTGTTTTGCTAAAGTTTCTTGTTCTTTAGCTTGTTGTTTTGCAAGTTCGGCTTCTTGCTGCTGTTGTTCGCGTTCAGCAACTTTATTCTGTAGCATTTCATAGGCACTATCACGATCTACAGCTTGTTCATAAACCCCAGCAATAATACTTTGCGAGATTAAAGTCTGACGCTCTTCTGGAGTGATCGGTGTAAATGCAGAGTATGGAGGCATAACCCAACCACGTTCTACAATCTGTGGTGTACCTTGCTCATCTAGACAGCTAATGAGTGCCTCACCAACACCAAGTTGGGTAATAGCTTCATCAACTTTAAACTCGGGATTAGCACGGAAAGTGTCTGCTGCGGTTTTTACAGCTTTTTGATCTTTAGGGGTGAATGCACGTAATGCATGTTGAACGCGATTACCAAGTTGACCAAGAACGCTTTCGGGTAAATCGAGTGGGTTTTGAGTAATAAAGTAGATACCCACCCCTTTGGAGCGGATTAAACGTACCACTTGTTCAATTTTGTCTTGTAGAGCTTGGCTGGCATTATCAAATAACAAGTGAGCTTCATCAAAGAAAAACACGAGTTTAGGCTTATCCATATCACCCACTTCTGGTAGCTGTTCAAATAACTCTGAAAGCATCCATAAGAGGAAAGTGGCATATAACTTAGGTGTATTCATGAGCTTGTCAGCAGCAAGAATATTGATATAACCGTGTCCGTTTGCATCGGTTTGGATAAAATCCAGAATATTTAAAGCTGGTTCCCCAAAGAACTGTTCTCCACCTTGGTCGGCAAGAGCGAGTAAGTTGCGCTGAATGGCACCTAGGCTGGCTGGAGATAAATTGCCATACTCGGCTTTAAATTCAGCTGCATGTTCACTCACAAAAGTGATCATGGCTTTTAAATCTTTAAAGTCGACTAAAAGTAAACCTTGGTCATCTGCAATGCGGAATACAGCAGATAAAACACCTTCTTGGGTATCATTTAAGTTTAGTATGCGTGCTAATAAAATTGGCCCAATTTCAGAAATGGTGGTTCGGATAGGATGACCTTGCTGACCAAATAAATCCCAAAAAACAACTGGATTCGCTGCGAATGGAACACTATCAATTTGTAAAAGTTTTAAGCGTTCATTAAATTTATCCGAAGCTTCACCAGCTTTTGCAAGACTCGAAACATCGCCTTTAGCATCGGCAAGAAATACCGGCACACCGATTCGAGAGAAACTCTCTGCTAGAACTTTTAACGTAACTGTTTTACCTGTACCTGTCGCGCCTGCAATAAGTCCATGACGGTTAGCAAACTGGGGAAATAAAACAATTTCTTTTGATGTGTCCTTAATATTTTTAGCAATAACAATCGGTGTACCCATATATTTTTATCCTATGGTTTGAGTCACTATAATCTTGTCGTTTTACAGTTGTTTCAGTGCATTTTCGATATCTTGTATCAAATCTTGCGGATCTTCTAGTCCTATACAGAATCGAACCAATAATCCTTGTTGTAAATGTGTATTCTCAAGTTTTCTCATCATTTTTAAATCATAAAGCATAATCAGGCTAACAGGTCCACCCCAGCTAAAGCCGAGCTTAAATAACTCTAATGCATCGCAGAAACGACGTACTGCTGTAATGTCATATTCAGGTTTAAAAATAACACTCACTAAGCCAGCACTTTGACCGTCTATACAGATCTCTTGCCAATATTGATGGCCTGGTGAGGATTCATCACTTGGGTGTAGAACTTGTGCAAATTGAGGCTGGTTCTTTAGCCATTTAAGTAGAGTATGAGCATTGGCTGACTGTTGTTCATAGCGTAAAGACATATGAGCAAGGCTACGTTGAACTTGAGCCGCATCATCTCCAGAGATTGCGATGCCCAAAATAGCATGCGTACGGAATAAGCGGTGATGAAGTTTCTCATCACGAGTTACAATGCTACCCATTAAAATGTCACCACCACCACTTGGATATTTGGTTAGTGCGTGAACGGTTAAATCAACAGATAGATGTTCATCAGAAAAATTGAAAGCATTAAACGCAAGCCCCGCTCCCCAGGTGTTATCTAGAGCAGTCAATACACCATTTTTTTTAGCTTTTTTGACTAGATTTTTAAGATCAGGAAATTCTAAAGTAACTGAACCTGCAGCTTCTAACCATAATAGTTTACTTCTTTCGGTGGGTTGAAAACTTGCAGCGTCAATGGGGTTATATACTTTAACAATAATGCCATATTGACTTTGTAGATAAGTTAAATGCTCTAGATTTGGACCGTAAATATTGTCTGGAACCCATACTTCGTCATTAGTGCTTAAAAATGCTGAGTTCACAATATTAATTGCGGATAAGCCACTCGGTGCAAGTAAACAATGCAAGCCACCTTCAATTTGCGCAATATTGTCGCCTAAGGTGAATGTGGTAGGGGTGCCATGTGTTCCATAGCTATAGTCATACTTATCAGTCCAATGACGATCAAAAAGGTGCGAAGTTGATTTGAAAATAATAGTTGATGCGCGAAATAAGGGAGGTTGCACTGTTTCAATGAATTGCGGAGCCTTTCTTGGGGCATGAATGAGACGAGTCTGGAAATCGTTATGCTTTTTCATAGTGCGTTATGTTTTAAATGATAAAGTTAGATTAAGAGAAATTTAAATTCTTCGCTAGATTTATAAAGTTTTGTAAGACGTTTCGTTACAGTAGACCTATAAAACAAAAACTTGGCTTTATTTTTGCAAAGACCACTACAACATTCTAACAACAATAGGTTTAAGCGCATGAAGTCGCATTTAAGAGTTCATTATTTTCAACATATCGCGGGTGAGGGGTTTGGGAGTTGTTATTCATTTTTAAAAGCTCACCACGCGACTATTAGTTCTACGGAGTTTTTTGCACTTCCGGTTGATCGGTCACTTGAAATAGAAGCTTTACCACAAATTGATGAGGTTGACTTATTATTAGTCATGGGTGGCACCATGAGTGTAAATGATGAGGCGAATTATCCATGGCTTAAGATAGAGAAAAGATGGTTGCGTCGTTATTTAGCAGCAGGAAAGCCTGCTATAGGTCTCTGTTTGGGTGGTCAGCTAATTGCTAATGCACTAGGCGCCGCAGTCAGTCGAAACCGCTATCAGGAACTTGGCTGGTCGACAGTTCAAAGGGTAGCAAATTTACCTCAAGACAGCTTTCCATTGCCTGAAAAGATAAAGGTGATGCAGTGGCATAGCGAAACATTTGAAATACCCAAAGGTGCTATACACTTAGCCGAGAATATAGCTTGTCGTAATCAGATGTATCAAATTGGAAAAAATGTGCTTGGTTTTCAATTTCATCCAGAAATGACACCAGCAACGTTAGAACTCTTGCTTGAAAATGAAGAAGAGCTATCTATTTTTAATGGGGAATATGTTCAGCCTGTGAGTGAACTGCAATATTCAGAAGCACAAAAATTTGAACAAGGTAATCAACTCTTAAATAAAGCGATTGAATTTGTTATAAATGCCTAGAGCAAGTTGAGAATACTAGGTTAAAGTGCGTTTTGAACAAAAAATAGAAAAAGAGAATTGCATAAGACTTAAACAATCGTTATAATGGGCGACCCTCAAAAGGAGGGGCATTTACTGCGAAGAAAGTAGTAAATGTGCATTACAGTCGTGGCATCGATCATGACCTTAGTGATTTTCACTGCCTTTGACACTTACCAATAGGTGAGATGCGTCAAGGGTGATTCTTTATATGTTTGGCTTGGAGTTTACTGGTATGTCTAACCAGAGAATTCGTATCCGTTTGAAGTCTTTTGATCATCGTCTGATTGATCAATCTGCTCAAGAGATCGTAGAAACCGCTAAGCGTACTGGCGCACAAGTTTGTGGTCCAATTCCGATGCCTACTCGCATCGAACGCTTCAACGTTCTTACTTCACCGCACGTTAACAAAGATGCGCGTGACCAGTACGAAATCCGCACCTACAAACGTTTGATCGATATCGTTCAACCTACAGATAAAACTGTTGATGCATTGATGAAATTAGATCTTGCGGCTGGTGTTGATGTTCAGATCGCTTTGGGTTAAGGCTTTCGGTTGATTAACTTCTAAGTTAATTAGGCCGCTTTTTTAGAGGTTTATGCACATGGCTATTGGTTTAGTCGGTCGCAAATGTGGTATGACTCGCATCTTTACAGATGCAGGTGTTTCTGTACCTGTTACAGTCATCGAAGTCGATCCAAACCGCATTACGCAAATCAAAACACTTGAAACTGATGGTTATCAAGCTGTTCAAGTAACTACTGGTGAACGTCGCGAATCTCGCGTAACTAACGCTCAGAAAGGTCACTTCGCGAAAGCTGGTGTTGCTGCTGGTCGTTTAGTTAAAGAGTTCCGTGTTACTGAAGCTGAGCTTGAAGGCCGTGAAGTTGGCGGTACTATTGGCGTTGATTTGTTCACAGTTGGTCAAGTAGTTGACGTAACTGGTCAATCAAAAGGTAAAGGTTTCCAAGGTGGTGTTAAACGTTGGAACTTCCGTACCCAAGACGCTACTCACGGTAACTCAGTTTCTCACCGTGTATTAGGTTCTACAGGTCAAAACCAGACTCCTGGGCGCGTGTTCAAAGGCAAGAAAATGGCTGGTCACTTAGGTGATGAACGCGTAACAGTACAAGGTCTTGAAATCGTATCTATTGACGCTGAACGTTCTGTTTTAGTTGTTAAAGGTGCAATTCCTGGTGCAACTGGCGGTGACGTGATTGTACGTCCTACCATCAAGGCCTGAGGGGAAATACCGTGAATTTGAAAACTGTTTCCGGCTCTGCTGTTGAATTGTCTGAAGTTGCTTTCGGACGTGAATTTAACGAAGCTCTTGTACACCAAGTTGTTACTGCTTACTTAGCAGGTGGTCGTCAAGGTACTCGTGCTCAAAAATCACGTGCAGACGTTTCTGGCGGTGGTAAAAAGCCATTCCGTCAAAAAGGTACTGGTCGTGCTCGTGCGGGTTCTATTCGTAGCCCTATCTGGGTTGGCGGTGGTAAAACTTTTGCTGCTCGTCCACAAGATTGGTCTCAAAAAGTAAACCGTAAGATGTACCGCGGTGCAATGCAATGTATCTTAGCTGAACTTGTTCGCCAAGATCGTCTTGTATTAGTTGAAGAGTTTGCAGTTGCAGCTCCAAAAACTAAAGAATTGCTTGCAAAGCTTAACGACTTAAATGCTGCTCGTGCATTAATCGTTACTGACGCTGTAGATGAGAACTTATATCTTGCAGCACGCAACCTTCCGCATGTAGATGTGGTAGATGCAACTGCAATCGATCCTGTAAGCTTGATCGCGTTTGATAAAGTTGTGATGTCTGTAGCTGCTGCTAAGAAAATTGAGGTAGAACTCGGATGAACAACGAACGTATCTATCAAGTCCTAAAAGGACCAGTCTTCTCAGAAAAGGCACAAGTATTAGGTGATACTGTTGGTGTTCAAGTATTTAAAGTAGACATCAATGCTACTAAACTTGAAATCAAAAAAGCAGTTGAAAAACTTTTTGGTGTAGAAGTTGTTAAAGTTAACACAACTATTACTAAAGGTAAGACTAAGCGCTTTGGTCGTACATTGGGACGCCGTTCTGATGTTAAAAAAGCATACGTCACCCTGAAAGCTGGCCAAGATGTTGAAATGGCTGACTTGGGCGATACCGCTGAAAGCGCAGCGGAATAAGGACGAAAATTATGCCGATTCAAAAATGTAAGCCAACGTCTCCAGGACGTCGCTTTGTAGAGAAAGTGGTTCATGACCATCTTCACAAAGGCGCTCCTTACGCACCGTTGGTTGAAGCTAAAAAACGTACTGGTGGTCGTAATAACAACGGTCACATTACTACTCGTCACGTTGGTGGTGGTCATAAACAACACTACCGTATCGTTGACTTCAAACGTAACAAAGACAGCATCCCAGCTGTTGTAGAGCGTATTGAATACGATCCAAACCGTACAGCACATATTGCTTTGTTGAAATATGCTGATGGTGAGCGTCGTTATATCATCGCACCTAAAGGCTTACGTGCTGGCGATAAAGTACAATCTGGTAACGATGCTCCAATTCGTCCAGGTAACTGCTTGCCACTTCGTAATATGCCGATCGGTTCTACACTTCATAACGTTGAACTTAAAATTGGTAAGGGTGCGCAATTAGCGCGTTCTGCTGGTGCTTCTGTTCAGTTGTTGGGTCGTGATGGTTCTTACGCAATTATTCGTCTTCGTTCAGGCGAAATGCGTAAAGTACATGTTGAATGCCGCGCTGTAATTGGTGAAGTTTCTAACCAAGAAAACAACCTTCGTTCATTGGGTAAAGCTGGTGCTTCGCGCTGGCGTGGTGTTCGTCCTACCGTACGTGGTATGGCGATGAACCCGATTGATCACCCGCACGGTGGTGGTGAAGGGCGTAACAAAGGTATTCAACCTGTAAGCCCATGGGGTCAAAAAGCTAAAGGGTACAAGACACGTACCAATAAGCGTACGACTAAGATGATTATTCGCGACCGTCGCGTCAAGTAAAGGAATCTGACTAATGCCTCGTTCTCTGAAAAAAGGCCCATTCGTCGATGCGCACTTGTTCGCTAAGGTTGAAGCGGCTGTTGCTAGTAACTCTCGCAAGCCGATTAAAACTTGGTCTCGTCGTTCGATGATCCTTCCAGATTTTGTTGGTTTAACAATTTCTGTTCATAATGGTCGTAACCACGTTCCAGTAATTGTTACTGAGCATATGGTTGGTCATAAACTCGGTGAATTCGCGCCAACTCGTACCTATCGTGGTCACGGTGTTGACAAGAAATCTAAACGTTAATAGGTGTCATGATGGAAGTAACTGCTAAATTACGCGGTGCCGCTATCTCGGCACAGAAAGCACGTTTGGTTGCAGATCTTATTCGCGGCAAATCTGTTGCGCATGCTTTAAATATCTTAAACTTCAGCAATAAAAAAGCTGCTGTTTTAGTAAAAAAAGCATTGGAATCTGCGATTGCAAACGCTGAACACAATAACAGTTTAGATGTTGACGATCTTAAAGTATCTACGATTTACGTTGACGAAGGCATGAGCCTTAAACGTATTATGCCACGTGCTAAAGGCCGTGCAGATCGTATTACTAAGCGTACTTGTCACATCACCGTTAAGGTAGGGGTTTGATATGGGTCAGAAGGTTCATCCAATCGGTATCCGCCTAGGTGTTGTGAAACGTCATAACGCTAACTGGTATGCGAATCCGAAACAATACGCTGAATACTTGCTTAAAGATCTTCAAGTTCGTGAGTTTTTAACTAAAAAACTTAAGAATGCGATGGTAAGCAACATTCTTATCGAACGTCCATCAGGCGCTGCTAAAGTAACTATTAGCACAGCTCGTCCTGGTATCGTAATCGGTAAAAAAGGCGAAGATATTGAGAAATTACAGCGCGAACTTACCAGCATTATGGGTGTTCCAGCGCAAGTAAGTATCAACGAAATTGATCGCCCAGACTTAGATGCGCGTTTAGTTGCTGAAGCAATCGCTTCTCAATTAGAAAAGCGTGTAATGTTCCGTCGTGCTATGAAGCGTGCGGTTCAAAACACTATGCGTGCTGGTGCTAAAGGTATCAAAGTTGAAGTGTCTGGCCGTTTAGGTGGTGCAGAGATTGCTCGTACAGAATGGTATCGTGAAGGTCGTGTACCTTTACATACGCTACGTGCAGACATTGACTATGCAACTATGCGTGCAGAAACAACTTACGGTACGATTGGTGTTAAAGTTTGGATTTTCCGTGGCGAGATTTTAGGTGGCATGAAACAAGTCATGAACCCTGCTCCTGCTGAAGATCGTCCAGCTAAACGTGGTCGTGGTCGTGGTGAAGGTCAAGAGCGTCGTGGTCGTCGCGGTGACCGTGCTGCTGACAAGGGAGAATAATCCATGTTGCAACCTAAACGTACCAAATTCCGTAAGGTGCACAAAGGCCGTAATACTGGTCTAGCGCATCGTGGTAGTACAGTATCATTTGGTTCGATTGCAATCAAAGCAACTGAACGTGGTCGTATGACTGCTCGTCAGATTGAAGCTGCACGTCGTACTATTAGCCGCCGTATTAAGCGTGGTGGTAAAATCTTTATTCGCGTATTCCCGGATAAACCAATTACTCAAAAGCCTCTTGAAGTGCGTATGGGTAAAGGTAAGGGTAGCGTGGAGTACTGGGTTTGCCAGATCCAACCAGGTAAGATCCTGTACGAAATTGAAGGTGTGAACGAGGAATTAGCGCGTGAAGCATTTGCTTTAGCTGCTGCTAAACTTCCGTTTAAAACCACTATCGTGACTCGGACGGTAATGTAATGAAAACTAAAGATCTACGTGAAAAATCGGTAGAAGAGTTGAAAGCTTTGCTTGATGAGCAACAGCTTAATCAATTCCGTCTTCGTATGGCGAAAGCAACTGGTCAGTTGGGTAAATCGCATGAAGTGCAAGTTGCTCGTAAGACAATTGCTCGTATTAAGACACTCCTTACCGAAAAACAGGGGAACGGACAATGAGTGAAAAAACAGTCCGCACGTTAACCGGCAAAGTAGTAAGCGACAAAATGGACAAGTCTATTGTTGTTCTTATCGAACGCCGCGTTCAACACCCGTTGTATGGCAAATCAATTCGCCGTTCAACTAAGTTACACGCTCATGATGAGAACAATGTTGCTAAACTTGGCGATGTTGTGACCATTAAAGAAAGCCGCCCAATTTCTAAAACTAAAGCTTGGACTTTAGTGGAAGTAGTTGAAGCAGCTGCTGAGTAATTCGACGTTCTTGTTGCATCATCGGTCAATTTCGAGTACTCTTTGAGCCTTTCGAAATTGTGACCGGTGATGCTCGGTTTTGGAGTAGGGCAATGATTCAAACCGAAACTATGCTCGACGTAGCAGACAACAGTGGTGCTCGCCGCGTACAATGTATTAAAGTACTTGGTGGTTCACATCGTCGTTATGCTTCTGTTGGCGACATTATTAAAGTTACTGTAAAAGAAGCAATCCCACGCGCACGTGTTAAAAAAGGTGACGTGATGAATGCGGTTGTAGTTCGTACTAAATTCGGCATTCGTCGTCCAGATGGTTCTGTGATCCGTTTTGATGATAATGCTGCAGTTATCCTGAACAACAACAAAGCTCCGATTGCTACTCGTATCTTCGGACCAGTGACTCGTGAACTTCGTACTGAACAGTTCATGAAAATCATTTCATTGGCTCCTGAAGTTCTATAAGAGGCAATCATGGCTAAGATTAAAAAAGGCGATCAAGTTATCGTGATCGCAGGTAAAGAAAAAGGCAAACAGGGTACTGTATTGTCTGTTTCTGAAGACCGCGTTAAGGTTGAAGGCCTTAACTTAGTGAAGAAGCATCAAAAGCCGAATCGTGTAACTGGCGCTGAAGGCGGTATCGTTACTCAAGAAGCTTCGCTTCATATTTCAAACGTGGCAATTTTAAATGCTACAACCCAGAAGGCTGACCGTGTTGGTTACCAAGTGATTGATGGCGTGAAAACTCGCGTTTATAAATCAAATGGTGAATCAGTGGCGGTAGCGAAGTAATAGGTTGAAAAGGCAATGGCCAGACTTAAAGCACGTTACAACGAAGAACTTAAAGCGAAGTTACAAGAAGAACTTAGCATTAAGAACGTGATGGAAATTCCACGCATCACAAAAATTACCCTAAACATGGGTGTAGGCGCAGCTGCAACTGATAAGAAATTATTAGATGGCGCTGTAGTCGACATGCAATTAATTGCTGGTCAAAAACCAGTAATTACACTTGCTCGTAAATCTATCGCTGGTTTCAAAATCCGTGATGGTTGGCCGATTGGTTGTAAAGTTACTTTACGTGGCGACCAAATGTACGAATTCTTGGACCGTTTGATCTCAATCGCAATCCCTCGTATCCGTGACTTCCGTGGTTTCTCTTCGAAATCATTTGATGGTCGTGGTAACTACTCAATGGGTTTGAAAGAGCAAATCGTTTTCCCTGAAATCGATTTCGATAAGATTGATCGTATTCGTGGTATGGATATTACTATTACTACGACTGCTCGCACCGATGACGAAGGCCGTGCGCTTATGCGTGCATTCGGCTTCCCGTTCAAATAAGAGGTCGATATGGCTAAGAAAGGTATGATTAATCGCGAATTGAAACGCGAAAAAACAGTTGCTAAATACGCTGCAAAACGTGCTGAATTAAAAGCTACGATTGCAAACGTAAATGCAAGTGAAGAAGAGCGTTTCGAAGCGATGTTAAAGTTACAAGCATTGCCACGTAATGCATCTCCGGTACGTCTTCGTAACCGTTGTGGTTTAACTGGTCGTCCTCATGGTTACTTCCGTAAGTTCGGTTTAAGCCGTAACAAATTACGTGACACAGTAATGCAGGGTGATGTACCAGGCGTTGTTAAGGCAAGCTGGTAAGGAGCGACTAAATGAGTATGCAAGATACCGTTGCCGACATGCTAACACGTGTTCGTAACGCACAAATGGCTAAGAAACAAACTGTTTCTATGCCTTCTTCTAAGTTGAAAGTTGCAATTGCAAACGTACTTCAACAAGAAGGTTATATTTCAAATGTAGAAGTTGCTCAAGAAGAGACAAAATCTACTTTGACAATTACTTTAAAATATTTCGAAGGCAAACCAGTTATCGAAATGGTTAAACGCGTAAGCCGTCCAGGTCTTCGCCAATACCGTGGTAAAGATAAACTTCCAAGCGTTAAGCAAGGTTTAGGTATTGCAATTGTTTCTACAAGCAAAGGCATCATGACTGATCGCGCTGCACGTGCTGCGGGCGTTGGTGGTGAAGTTATTGCTTTTGTTTCTTAATAGGTGATTCCTCATGTCTCGTGTGGCTAAAGCCCCAGTAACTGTACCTAATGGTGTAGCAGTTACTCAGAACGGCCGGCAGGTCGAAGTGAAAGGCAGCAAAGGTACATTGTCTTTCAACCTGCATGCGCTGGTCGAGCTAAAACAGGAAGAAGGTAAACTTCAACTTGCTCCAGTTAAAGAATCGAAAGATGCTTGGATGCAAGCTGGTACTGCTCGCGCTGTATTGAATAACCTTGTTAAAGGGGTTAGTGAAGGCTTCGAACGTAAGTTGCAGCTAGTTGGTGTTGGTTATAAAGCTGCGGTTAAAGGTACTGTTGTAAACCTTAACCTTGGTTTTTCACACCCAATTGACTACGCTTTACCTGAAGGTGTAACAGCGGAAACTCCAACTGCTACTGAAATCATTTTGAAATCAGCAAACAAGCAGTTGTTAGGTCAAGTAGCGGCAGAAATCCGTGCATATCGTTCTCCTGAACCATATAAAGGTAAAGGTGTTCGTTATTCGGATGAAGTCATTCTTCGTAAAGAAGCTAAGAAGAAATAAGGCGCGAGGTTCTTATGAACGAAAAGAAACAATCCCGTTTGCGTCGTGCGAAAAGCACACGCTTGCACATTCGTGCATTGGGTGCGACTCGTTTGTGTGTAAACCGCACTCCGCGTCACATCTATGCTCAAGTTATTTCAGCAGATGGTGGCAAAGTTTTAGCACAAGCTTCAACTTTGGATGCATCTTTACGTAGCGGTACTACAGGTAATGTAGACGCGGCTACTAAAGTAGGCGCTTTAATCGCAGAGCGTGCGAAAGCAGCTGGTGTAACTAAAGTTGCATTTGACCGTTCTGGTTTTAAATATCATGGTCGTATCAAAGCCTTGGCTGATGCTGCTCGTGAAAACGGCTTGGAGTTCTAATCATGGCTAAAGTTGAACAAAACGAAGGTCTTGTTGAAAAGCTGGTTGCCGTTGATCGTGTAGCCAAAGTTGTTAAGGGTGGTCGTATCTTCTCTTTCACAGCATTAACTGTTGTGGGTGATGGTAATGGTCGTGTTGGTTTTGGTCGTGGTAAAGCTCGTGAAGTTCCAGCTGCTATTTCTAAAGCACTTGAAGCTGCACGTCGCAACATGATTACTGTAGACCTTGCAGGTACTACTTTACAACACCCTGTGAATGCTCGTCATGGTGCAAGCCGTGTATATATGCAACCTGCTTCTGAAGGTACTGGCGTAATTGCTGGTGGCGCTATGCGTGCCGTTCTAGAAGCTGCAGGTGTACATAACGTACTTGCTAAATGTTATGGTTCTACTAATGCTGCAAACGTAGTAAACGCAACTTTCAAGGGTTTGCGTGATATGACTTCTCCTGAGAAAGTCGCTGCGAAACGTGGTAAATCAGTAGAAGAAATTCAAGGGTAATCAATCATGAAAACGATTAAAGTTACCCAGACTAAATCTTCTTCACATCGCTTGAAAAATCACAAGCTTTGCTTACAAGGTTTAGGTCTGCGTCGTATTGGTCATACTGTAGAAGTGCAAGATACGCCTTCTAACCGCGGTATGATCAACAAAGTCTACTATATGGTTAGTGTAGAGGAATAAGCCATGACTCTGCGTTTAAATGAACTTGCGCCTGCAGAAGGTGCAAAACGTGAACACCGTCGTTTAGGCCGTGGTATCGGTTCTGGCGTTGGTAAGACTGGTGGCCGTGGTGTCAAAGGTCAAAAATCACGTAAAAGTGGTGGCGTTCGTCCAGGCTTTGAAGGCGGTCAAACTGCGATTTATCGTCGTTTACCTAAATTCGGTTTCACTAGCCAAATCGCTTTAAAAACTGCTGAAGTACGTTTATCTGAGTTAAGCAAAGTTGAAGGCGACATCGTTAGCCTAGAAACTTTGAAAGCTGCGAATGTTGTTCGTCGTGACCAAATTCGTGCTCGTATCGTACTTTCTGGTGAAATCACTCGTGCATTCACTGTTCAAGGTGTTGCATTGACTAAAGGCGCTAAAGCTGCGATTGAAGCAGCTGGCGGTAAAGTCGAGGAGTAATCTCGAGTGTCTATGTCTCCTAGTTCTTCAGGTCATGTCAACATGATGAAAGGTCAGCCATTTCATGTGAAATACCGTGAAATTATTCGCCGGATGAGTTTTCTAATCGGTGCATTGCTGGTCTTTCGACTAGGAGCGCATATTCCAGTACCAGGCATTAATAATGCTGCGTTAGAAAATTTATTTCATGCGAACCAAGGAACTATTCTTGGGCTATTCAATATGTTTTCTGGCGGTGCTTTAGAGCGAATGTCTATTCTTGCTTTAGGGATTATGCCGTACATTTCTGCGTCAATTATTGTGCAGTTAATGTCTACTGTAATTCCATCACTTGAAGCCTTGAAAAAGGAAGGTGAGCAAGGTAAGCGTAAAATTAATCAGTATACGCGTCAGGGCACATTGTTGCTTGCAGTGGTTCAAGCAGTTGGTATGTGTGCAGGTTTGATTGGTCAGGGTATTACTCTATCAGTTGGTCTTGCGTTTTATATCCCAGCAGTAACCTCGCTTGTCGCTGGAACTATGTTCTTAATGTGGCTAGGTGAGCAAATCACTGAAAGAGGTATTGGTAACGGTATCTCAATGATTATTTTTGCAGGTATTGTCGCTGGTTTGCCTAAACTAATTATGCAATCAGTTTCTTCTGTAGATAATGGTCAGACAAGTTTAATTGGTCTTGTAATCTTTGGTCTTTTGTCTTTAGGTGTATTGGCAGCTATTGTGTTTATTGAAAAAGCACAACGTCGCATTCCAGTAAACTATGCGCAAAAACAACAAGGGCGTCGTATATTTACAGCACAGCAGACGCATTTGCCATTAAAAATTAATATGGCTGGGGTTATTCCTGCGATTTTTGCAAGTTCTTTACTCTTGTTCCCGGCAAGTCTTGGTCAATGGGTGGGAAGTGCAGATCCAAATGCTGGTTTTATTAAAAGCAGCTTACAAGATTTAGCTTTAGTATTGTCGCCTGGACAGCCTTTGTATTTGGTGCTCTTTGGTGCGTTAATTATCTTTTTCTGTTACTTTTATACGGCTTTAGTATTTAGCCCTAAGGAAGTATCAGAAAATCTAAAACGCAGCGGAGCTTATGTGCCTGGTATTCGCCCAGGTGAGCAAACTGCTCGTTACTTAGATCATATTCTTAATCGTTTGACGTTTATTGGTGCGATTTATATTACGGTCATTTGTTTAATGCCAATGATTCTACAAAGCTCTTTTGGGATTCCATTCTATTTGGGTGGTACCTCATTATTGATCGTAGTTGTCGTGGTTATGGACTTTATGGCTCAGCTACAAGCGCATTTAACATCTCATCAATATGATAATCAAACATTAATGAGAAAAACGACTGCTCATCCTAAGGGATAAGCGCACTTAGAGGTTTCATCATGAAAGTACAAGCTTCTGTAAAGAAAATTTGTGGTAGCTGTAAAGTTATCCGTCGTAATGGGGTTATTCGCGTAATTTGTAGCGCAGAACCTCGTCATAAGCAGCGTCAAGGTTAATCTAATCAAGACCTGTTGATTTCAGTAGGCGAATTGGGTTAATATCCGCCCCTCAAGATTTTTGTGGGGCGGTTGATTATCTCTACTGCCTTTTTGGAGAAAGTGAATGGCTCGTATTGCCGGTGTAAACATTCCGGATAACAAGCATGCTGTTATCTCCCTCACTTACATCTTTGGTATCGGTCGCCACACTGCTAAGAATATCTTAGCTGCAGTTGGTATTACTGAAACTACTAAGATCCGTGAGTTGGACGATGCTCAGCTTGATGCGATTCGTGCAGAAGTTGCTAAGGTTCCTACCGAAGGTGACTTACGTCGCGAAATTTCCATGAACATTAAACGTTTAATGGATTTGGGTTGCTACCGCGGCCTTCGCCATCGTCGCAGCTTGCCTGTCCGTGGTCAACGCACCAAAACTAACGCACGTACCCGTAAAGGTCCGCGCAAACCGATTAAAAAGTAAGATTTCTGGAAGCTAAAAGATGGCTAAAGATACTCGCACACGCAAGAAGGTCACTCGTACCGTCTCTGAAGGTGTTGCACACATTCACGCGTCTTTTAATAACACCATTGTTACGATTACTGATCGTCAAGGTAATGCATTGGCTTGGGCCACCTCAGGTGGACAAGGCTTCCGTGGTTCACGTAAATCAACTCCGTTTGCTGCTCAGGTAGCTGCTGAAGTTGCTGGTAAAGCAGCTTTAGATTACGGTTTGAAAAATCTGGATGTCCTTGTAAAAGGTCCTGGTCCAGGTCGTGAGTCTGCGGTTCGTGCATTAGGCGCAGTGGGTTATAAGATTAACAGCATTACCGATGTGACTCCAATTCCTCACAACGGTTGCCGTCCACCTAAAAAACGTCGCGTGTAAGGAGAAACATTCATGGCTCGTTATATTGGTCCAAAATGCAAACTCTCTCGCCGCGAAGGGACAGACCTGCAACTTAAATCTGGCGTTAAACCATTTGACGTCAAAACTAAAAAAGCTAACAAAGCACCTGGTCAACATGGTCAGGCACGCGGTGGTAAGCAATCTGAGTATTCACTACAATTACGTGAAAAACAAAAAGTCCGTCGTATTTACGGTGTGTTAGAACGTCAATTTAGTAACTACTATAAAGAAGCAGCTCGTGTTAAAGGCGCAACAGGTGAGAACTTGTTGAAATTGCTTGAAAGCCGTCTTGATAACGTTGTTTATCGCATGGGTTTTGGTTCTACACGTGCAGAAGCTCGTCAGTTAGTAAGTCACCGTAGCATTACTTTGAATGGTCGTCGTGTAAACATCGCATCTATTCAAGTTAAAGCTGGTGATGTAATTGCGGTTCACGAAGGTGCTAAACAACAATTGCGTATTAAAAACGCGATTGAGTTAGCTGCACAACGTGGTATTCCAGCTTGGATCGAAGTTGATCATTCTAAGCTTGAAGGTACGTTTAAAGCTGCACCAGATCGTTCTGATTTACCTGCTGAAATCAACGAAAGCTTGATTGTAGAATTGTATTCTAAATAATCCTTGAGGTAGCAATAATGACGCGTACTGCAAACGAGTTTCTAACTCCGCAAGCGATCAAGGTCGAAGCGGTAAGCGGGACCTCGGCAAAAGTGATTCTAGAACCTTTAGAGCGTGGTTTTGGCCACACTCTAGGTAATGCTTTACGTCGCATTCTATTGTCTTCTTTACCTGGCGCTGCTGTGGTTGAAGTAGAAATAGAAGGTGTCGAGCACGAGTACAGTACTTTAGAAGGCTTGCAGCAGGACATCGTCGAGCTCTTGCTGAACCTAAAAGGATTGTCTATTAAGCTGTTCGATCAAAATGAAGCATATTTAACATTAGAAAAACAAGGTCCTGGCGATATTACTGCTGCTGACCTTCGTTTACCTCATAATGTTGAAGTGGTTAACCCAGAACATTTAATCGGTACTTTAAGTGCTTCAGGCTCATTAAAAATGCGCTTGAAAGTTGCTCAAGGTCGTGGTTATGAAACATCTGATTCTCGTTTCCCTGAAGGTGAAACACGTCCGGTTGGTCGTTTGCAATTAGATGCTTCTTATAGCCCGATTAAGCGTGTTTCTTACACCGTTGAAAATGCGCGTGTAGAACAACGTACCGATTTAGATAAACTGGTAATCGACCTCGAAACAAATGGAACGGTTGATCCTGAAGAAGCAATCCGCAAAGCGGCAACAATCTTGCAACAACAAATTGCAATTTTTGTTGATCTTCAGAAAGACCAAACTCCAGTTGCTCAAGAGCCTCGTGAAGAAGTTGACCCAATCTTGCTTCGCCCAGTAGATGATCTAGAGCTTACTGTTCGTTCTGCTAACTGTTTGAAAGCAGAAAATATTTACTACATTGGTGATCTTGTTCAACGTACTGAAGTTGAGTTGTTAAAAACTCCTAACCTTGGTAAAAAATCGTTAACAGAGATCAAAGATGTTTTGGCATCGAAAGGCTTACAACTCGGTATGCGTCTTGAAAACTGGCCACCAGCTAGTCTTCGTATGGACGACCGTTTTGCCTATCGTAGCCGTTAATTAAGTAGGACTATCACCATGCGTCATCGTAATAGTGGTGTGAAATTAGGCCGTACAAGCAGCCATCGTAAAGCGATGTTCCAAAACTTGGCTAATTCTTTATTTGAACACGAGTTGATCAAAACAACTGTGCCTAAAGCTAAAGAATTACGTCGTGTTGCTGAGCCTTTAATCACTCTAGCAAAAAACGATACTGTAGCAAATCGTCGTTTAGCATTTGCTCGTACTCGTAATGCTGCAACTGTTGGTAAATTATTTACCGTACTCGGCCCTCGTTACAAAGAACGTAACGGCGGTTATCTACGTGTTCTTAAAGCGGGCTTCCGTGCTGGTGATGCAGCACCGATGGCTTACGTTGAGCTTGTAGATCGTGAAGTAAACACTTCAGCTGAATAATTGATTTTATTCAAAAAAGACCGGTTTTATACCGGTCTTTTTTATTCCTAGTCACAAAATAAATTATAAAAATGTCCTCAAGTGACATAAAAAAGCTGATAAACGGTCAAACTTGACATTGTGTATTGTCAAAATTGTGTTTTAATAAACTTATATTCTCAACAATGGGTATAAAAATAAAATGGAAAAGCAAGTTGATATTTTAATCATTGGCGCAGGTATTTCAGGAATCGGAATCGCTGCCCATTTGTCAAAAAATTCACCACAACGACGATTCGAGATTTTAGAACGTCGTGAGTCTTTTGGTGGAACATGGGATCTTTTCCGTTATCCTGGTATTCGTTCAGATTCAGATATGTCTACCTTTGGTTTTAACTTTAAACCTTGGTGTAAAGCGAATGTATTAGCTGATGGTGCTTCTATTAAAGGATATTTAGGTGAAGTAATTAATGAATTTAAATTAAAAGAAAAAATTCATTTTGGTCATCGTGTACTTTCTGCTAATTATGATTCGGCTTCAAAAAAATGGCAGGTTGTAGTCGAAGATAGCAATAAAAAACAGCAGACTTGGATTGCCAACTTTGTTGTAGGTTGTACAGGTTACTATAATTATGATCAGGGCTATGCGCCTTCTTTCTCAAATCAAGAAGCATTTAAAGGGCAACTCATTCACCCACAGCATTGGCCTGAAAACTTAGATTATGCAGGTAAAAAGGTGGTTATTATTGGTAGTGGTGCAACAGCGATTACTTTAGTACCAGCAATGGCTAAAGGTGGGGCTGGTCATGTGACGATGTTGCAACGTTCACCAACGTATATTGCCAGCGTTCCTTCTATCGATTTCATCTATGAAAAAACGCGTAAATTTATGTCTGAAGAGGCAGCTTATAAATTTACCCGTGCCCGCAACATTGGTATGCAGCGCGCTATTTATGCGTTGTCTCAGAAACATCCTAAAACTGTACGTCGCTTACTTTTAAAAGCAATTGAAGTGCAGCTTAAAGGTAAGGTTGATATGAAGCATTTTACACCTTCATATAATCCTTGGGATCAGCGTTTATGTGTGGTGCCAGATGGTGACTTATTTAAGATTTTACGTGAAGGCAAAGCGAGTGTAGAAACTGATCAAATCGAGAAATTTACTGAAAAAGGTATTTTACTTAAATCTGGCAAACATCTTGATGCTGATATCGTTGTTTCTGCAACAGGACTACAAGTTCAGATTATGGGTGGAGTTCAGGCAACTCTTGATGGGAAGCCAATCAACTCATCTGAACATATGCTTTATAACGGCATAATGCTAAGTGATGTGCCGAATATGGCTATGATTATTGGCTATGTGAATGCTTCATGGACACTCAAAGTAGATATCGCTGCCGAATATATTTGTCGCTTATTAAACTATATGGACAAAAATAGTTATGATGAAGTGATTCCATCGGGTGATAAGACTGTGATGGAAGAAGATACTGTAATGGGTAAATTATCTTCAGGTTATATTAACCGTGCAGCACATGAACTTCCTAAACAAGGTAAGCGTGCTCCATGGCAGGTGACTAATAACTATTTAGAAGATAGAAAGTCTTTGAAAAATGCAAAATTTGAAGATGGCATTCTTCATTTTCATAAGCGTTCTGAAGCGAATGAGCGTAAACCAAAATTAGTATCTTAAGTCGTGTTAAATAAGAAAAGGGGCGTAATGCCCCTTTTCTTATGAAGGTATTAAAGTGTTCTTGAAATTAATTCTTTCATGATTTCATTTGTACCTGCATAAATTCGATTTGCTCGATGATCAATGTATGCACGTGCAATTGGATATTCAAGCATATAGCCATAACCCCCATGTAACTGAAGACATTCATCTACAATCTTCGAGAACATATCAGAAATTTTATATTTAGCAGCTGCGGCAGCTTCTACACTCAATTTTTCTTCAAGTTGTAATTCCATACAACGATCTAAATATGTCCGGCAGAAATCGATTTCTGTTCTGAGTTCAGCAAGTTTAAAACGCGTATTTTGAAATGCGCCAATAGGTTTACCAAACGCCTTACGATCTTTTGTATATTGAACGGTATGTGCAAATGCTGCTTCAGCACCTGCCTGACAAATGATAGCAACTAACATTCGTTCCCATGCTAATTCTTTCATGAGCATGATAAAGCCCATACCTTCCATGCCTAAAAGGTTTTCTTTAGGAACGCGAACGTTATCAAAGAAGAGTTCGCAGGTATCTTGGCCTTTCATACCAATTTTGTTTAGAGGTTTACCTTTACTAAAACCAGCACGGTCTGCTTCTACAATAATTAAGGATAAGTTCGCCGAACCTTTGTCACTATTACCAGTCTTACAAACGACTACGGCCATGTCGCATAAGTAGCCATTCGTAATAAAAATTTTAGAGCCATTAATGACATATTCATCACCATCAAGTACTGCGGTGGTTCTTACCGCTTGTAAATCTGAACCAGTGCCTGGTTCAGTCATTGCAATAGCAGTAACAACTTCTCCAGTTGCCATTTTGGGTAACCATTTTTGTTTTTGCTCTTCATTACCAAAATTATTAACGTAATTAGCAACAATATCGGAATGTAGAGAAAAACCAGTACTTGAGTCCATCGCATACGCTTGTTCTTCGATAAGAATCATACTGTATAGGCGATCTACGCCAGAACCACCATATTGCTCTGGCATTGTGGTGCAAAGAAGACCTAATTCTCCAGCTTTATTCCAAAGATCTCGGTCAACATGTTGCTGTTTTTCATATTTCTCTATATTGGGAACGACTTCCTTTTCATAGAATTTACGCACTGTCTCACGGAAGGCTTCGTGTTCTTCATTGAATAATTGTCTCGGTAACATATTTGGAATAGGACGGATGGCACCAGATTGCATTTGTATTTCTTCCTTGGTTCAGGTGTGATGTTATGCCCTAAACATACGTAAGCATTTCATGCCTCACAATGTGATGAATGCTCAATTATGCAGACAAGATGATAAATTTGGTCAATTTGATATTTTTAGCGATCTTTAGGGTGTGATCAGGTAAACTAGGCGCACTATCAACACAGATGGGGACGTAAATGTCTGACGAAATGACCTTGGAAGAACGTAAAGTAATTTATCGAGCACGCCGCGGCTTAAAAGAAATTGACGTCTATTTTGACCCGTATGTAAAAAACTATTATTTAAAAGCTGATCCGGCAGAAAAAGCATTATTTGCAGAACTAGTTGATCAAGAAGATCCAGATTTATTAGATTGGTTCATGGAAGTTTCTGAGACTCCACGTACTGAGTTACGTGAATTTATTTATAAACTAAAACAGTATGTACATGGCTAAACTGTTTTGATAAAAGAATTAAATTTTGAGCTGAAATATAGCCGTGTCTCGGTAATATTTCAGCTTTTTGTTGGTTTGGGTTTAGCAATCCTGCTTTATCAGTTATTAACACCGATATGGTGGCTATGTGCTGTCGTTCTTCTATTTATTGGTTCTATTTTCTTTTTAAAGCAAGCACAAATATCTCAAATTGAATATTTAGATCAAAAATTATGGTCGGTTGCATATTTTTCGAAAAAAGAAATTTACCGCGCGGAAATTACTAAAATAATTGATTATCAGTTATTTGTAGTTATTTATCTTGAAGAAACTCCTACGAACATAGCTATTGTTTGGTTCGATCAGCTTCCTATTCAGCAGTGGAAAAGATTAAAAGTTTTAGAAAAACTCTATTAATTGTTAGACAATTCTACAATTGTATATTTATTTAAAAATTATAAAAAACAAAAACTTAATAATTTTTTTCTTCATTAAACGTCGGATTGTCTAATTAAAATATAGAAAAAAGCCAAGGAAATATGATTGTCTGACAATTTCGCCTATGGGTATCTATTTGATCGGTTAAAGTACAAACACCAACGTAAAGTGTGTCGGAGGTCTCAAAATGGAGATGCCAACATGGTCGTTCTTGGTCATTGCCATAATTCTGGCAGTGGTGATAGGAAGAGCAGGAACTTTACTCAGGGAACATCTTAACAAAGTTAGTTTTAACAAGGTTAAGAGACAGAGGATGCAAGGTCGTCGATCAGTCAATTATTAAAATTGGTTAATCGATTAATTTCATCAAGTGTCCAGTTTATAACTGGGGGCGATTGTTGTAAGGAGGTCTCTCATGGAGATTTCAATGTGGATGTTTCTGTTAATTGCAGTTGTTATGGCTGTAGTAGTAGGAAGAGCAGGAACTTTACTTAAGGATTATATAGAACAAAAATAATATAAGCCGTTAAAAGCTTATCCCAGTTAATAAGTAGCATGTGCTGAACCGTCGCAATGCTACTTTTTTTTGCCTAAAATTTCTGTTTCCTCGAAAAACTGTCAATTTTATCTGCTGTGAAGTGTGTCAAAGTATAAGCGCTACAATTAGAGTAATTACTCTTTTATTCAAGATATGCATCTGCTAATGTACATCTGAAAAGGAAAAAACAAATTACATAGAGGACAGGAAGATGTCTAAAGTCCAAAAAATAAGCCAAGGTTTGGCGGTGAGTTTTCTTGCAGCTTCAGTTTTATCAGGTTGTTCATACGTCGTGAAAACCGGAGCAAATGTTGCTCTAGGTTTTACGGAAAAGCACGTCGTTCCACCTATTTTGGCAATGCAAGATGCTGAAATGGTATGTAATACCGGTAGTGCGTTAACGCCTGCAATCATGTCTACCAAAGGGATGGGTGCAGATCCGACACGTGTTGCAGTATTAATGTATGCAGCATCAGGTGTATGTGCGGAAAATCAAGCTTTAGAACAAGAACTGCGTTATTTACGTGCTTCAAAAGCAGGTCAAGTGACAGAAGCCCAAGATGCACGTATTGCACAGAAGCGTTGGGCAGCAATTGCAGCTGAACGTCAGTATACAGGCTATAAATTATTTGCTGATCGTTGGGAATCTAAATATAAATATCACTTAGGTGACTCTTGCCCAACGATGCGTAATGATACTGATCAAACCGTTTATTTACTTGGCATGATCAGTGGTCTTCAGGCTGTGACCAACGATATTAACTCAGGCGGCGCAGTCAATGTTCCTAAAGATATTGCTGCTATTGTAGAGCGTGGCATGGTTTGTCTAGATAATGAAAAATTCTGGGGCGCACCTAACGCAACGCGTGCTGTTATCTGGACTTTATTGCCAGGTGCTGATGAAGGGAAACCTGATCCATACCAAACTTTAAAACAGTCAATTCAGATTGGTGAGAAAAAAGGTGTTCGCCTATCTCATGCCTTATATGCCGTAGCTGCCCAAGCAAGCGGTGATGATGCAAAAATCCGTGATGCATTAAGATCTTATGCGGCGTCTCAAGCTGATGACAAACCTGTCAATCCTAACTTTAAGTTAATTGACAGTATGGCTGGCCTTATTGTACGTGGTATCTCTGATCGTTACTGGACTGAACATACTGGTGTACGTACCGGAGATGATGGTATGTCTCATTTCTGGAATGATAAGAATGAAGGTGCAGCAGAGTTAGATGAGTTGTTTGATGGGGGAGCCGCTTCTGAAGTTCCTGCTGATTCATCTGCTCCACCAGCAGCGCAGTAAAGAATATTTGAAAGACTAACTTCTTGCGAGTCTATTGTTAAATTCTACAATAATCGTAAGGAGTTTAATTTCAAGGAGTGTGCCATGAAGGATCATGTACTGAATAGTAAAGTGCTTTTGGTCGCAGTGTGCATTTCCATATCTGCTTGTCTACAGGTGTTTCCCGATACTTTTATTTATTGGCGCGAAAGTTTACTTGGCGAATTCTGGCGTTTATGGACTGCACATTGGGTACACGTTGGATGGGTTCATTTCCTTTTAAATATGATGGCATTTGCCTGTTTACCCTTTATCTTTCCGCATACAAAAGCATGGCATCTTCTAAGTCTACTTTTGCTATTGCCACCTTTTATTAGTTTGGTGTTCTACTTTTATTTACCTTATATCGAAGCTTATGCGGGCCTATCTGGTGTCTTACATGGGCTATATACAGCGGTTGCTTTAGTCTATCTGCAATATCGTAAAGAGCGAAATTTTGCTTTGCTGGTTTTAGGGTTAATTATTGCCAAACTTATATGGGAAAACACTTTTGGGCAAACAGGGACCGCTCAGTTAATAGGGAGTCCAGTTTTAACTGAAGCTCACCTATATGGAGCAATTGGTGGCGCAATCTTTGGAGGATGCTATTGGCTTTTCCAGAGATTAAAAAAGAAACATTGACAATACAAACTGTTAAAAAAGAGATTTTAGTCATTCTTTATTAACAAAGTTTGATGCAAATTTGATCGTTGAATAAAGGGATTGGTAGAAGGGGGATGGATTTAACCCCTGACCAAGAAAAATTGCATGACTCAATTCTTTAATTTTTAGGGACTTGAGAGAACAAAATTGGAATATTTATGCAAGAACATCAAGAAAAAAGATCTGGATTAGGTCTGCTGGGTTATATCTGGAACGAATGGATCTCAACATTCGTCATCCTCATTCTGCTATTAATGACGCTAATTATTGGTACCGGGGAAATGATCCACGGACAATTATTACGTATCGGGGAACGTCTTTATGGCGACCCTGCTACAGGTATGCAATATTCTTTTTTGCGTGCCGAGCCTGAAAAGCCAACTTGTGATCGACATCCAAATATCGAGGCTCAAGTAAAAGAACAAATGAAAGCGAACGCGTCTGATGATTTTGCGAGTTTCTTTGGTGCAGCATCGGAAAGTGATGTCCGTGCATCACTACTCGCAGCGCAGCAACAATGTGATGAAAAATATCAGGCGTATGATAAAACTATTAAATATATCGAAGCTAACCCAGGGGTACGTACTTACCGTGCTATCGAGACAGGTTTCTTTGGTATTTTTAAATTTGGTACAGAGAACCGTGCCATTTTACTAGTCTTTATGGTGCTGATTTCTGCGATTACTGCATCGTTGAAATATCACCATATTGGCTTTCGTAACCCAGCAACAAAAAAAGATTACAAAGTGTATTCCCTGTTTATGTTGATTGGTAATGCGCTGCTTAGTACCTCTGTCATTAGTCAGTATCGTTCAGTCATAAATTCTGGGGTAACACCTACCTATGAAACAGTAACGATTTACTGGATCTGGATGATTCTATTTGTTGTTCTGACTTTAATTAGTTTGTATCAATTATTTGTTTCACCTCCACCAAAGCGTGAAGGCGGGAATATAGGCTTAGCCTTATTATCAGTGCCTTTATATGCTTACATGGCCCTAATTACAGGCATCGTATTTACGTTCTTTATGGATTACCCAATGGGGCAAGGTATTTACCTTGGTTTATTGGTTGAGTTCTCGGGTATCTTCTTAAACCTTGCCTTGTTTATTTGGGCAGGTATGCTTTTAACTCAAACACGCGTTATGGACTTGTTCCTTAATGTGCTTCGTCCATGGAACTTGGCGCCAGAAACCTTAACTTGGTTAATTCTAATTGCTGCTGCTGTACCAACAGCTTATACAGGTGCATCTGGTATTTTTGTTATCGCAGCAGGTGCAATTATTTATAAAGAAGTCTGGAATGCGGGTGCTCGCCGTCAATATGCTTTGGCTGTGTCTGCAATGTCAGGTTCTTTAGGGGTAGTTGTACGTCCATGTCTATTAGTCGTTTTAATTGCAATGCTTGATAGCCGTCATGTTACGTCGGATGAGCTATTTGGGCATGGTATTTATGTATTTTGGTTAACTGCATTTATTTTCTTGGGTGTTTCACTACTCTTGGCTGAAGAAAAATTCCGTGTGAATTCACCAAAAGTTGCGATTCCAGGCATGATGCGTGCCTTTGTACCTGTAATTCCATACATCCTGATCACTGCTGTTGTTCTTGCAATCTATAAATATGCACTAGATACAGGAATGAATGAATTTACTGCACCAGTAATTTTGCCGTTAGTTCTGATCGCAATGATCTTGTATGATAAATTAGTTGCGACAAAAGAAGCACCTGCAATCAATATTCATGAAGCGATTGTTCGTGAACATGAACAAAAATCACCATTTCTTCGTGCACATGATCCGCATAGCTCTCAATACCGTCTTGGTTTTGGTGGAGCACTTCGTTTTGCGACCTCAGAAACTGTAGGCCATATCGGTGCTTTAATTATTTTGATGGCATTGTCTGCAAGTGTAGGTGGTTTAATTGAACGCTCTGAAGTGGTCGAATTATTACCGACTCATTTGGGCAGTATTTACATTTCACTTGCATGTATTGCGCTATTACTTGCCATTATTGGTATGTGTACAGATCCATTTGGTGCTGTAATTTTAGTTGCTGCAACTATTGCACCTGTAGCATACGAAAATGGTATTCATCCAATTCATTTCTGGATGATTGTGTTGGTTGCATTCGAATTTGGCTACGTAACACCACCAGTTGCCTTGAACCATCTACTTACGCGGTTGTCCGTGGGGGATGATGAAGTGAACGCTGCTGATGCTGAAGCGAAAGAGAAATATACAAGCTTCTACTTCCGTTATGAGCGCTGGTTGCTACCAATTATTGTCTTGTTCTCATCATTGGTATTAGTGACTTATGTGCCATATGTATTTAAGTTATTCGATTGGTATAAATAACTTAAATCAAAGTATTAGTTATACAAAAAAGCCTTCCTAAATGGAGGGCTTTTTTAATAAGTAGATTGAGTAAATTTAGAACAAGATGATTAGAATTATTTAAATCCGGCCAAAAAAGCTAAAGATGTACAGCTTTAGCTTTTTTTAAGAGTTCATTGAAAAACTACTGCTATTTAAGCTGAGCTTCAAGCAATTTAACTTGTTCTTCTTTGAGTTTAGTTAGTTGATCCGCATCTGCATGCTGAGCTTTTAAGGTGGCTTCCTGATCTTTTAGCTGGCGATGAATATCTTCAAGTTTAGATACTTCTTCTTTTGCTAAAGACTCTTGTGCTGGGACAGGCTCTTTAAGCACATTTTCACTGACAAGTTGCTGAGAGCTTGCATTTTCAGCTAAGGGTTCAGAACTTGGTAATGGCTCAGCTGGTTTCGGTTTAGCAGGAGCAGGAGTCGAGACAGGTTGTGGATCAACCAGTGGTGCTGACGACTCGGTTTTTTTAAAAAACCATTGCGCTGCAAAAAAAAGCACTACGAGAATGCTTAAGCCCCCAATTAAAATCCATAATAATTTTGAGTTTTGTTTTCTTTGTAGTGGCATGTTTAAGACCTTTAGTCGGGACGACGTGGCTTGAACTGTATTACCCCGATTTCATCCGGTTCAGCAGGTGTTTCAGGCTCATCAACATGAGTCGGACGATTTTCGCTATAACCGCATTCGATACATTCAATCCATTCGTCTTCTGCGGTGGTTAGCATGATAATCCGATCCATGGCTTCACATTTTGGACATTTTGCCCCAGCAATGAAACGTTTTTTCATCTTTATCACCCTAACCACACGATCAATTTAGGCCCATAGTTTAAGCGGTTTTGTTGTCATTCGTCCAACCTTGATGACGTAACAATGCGTCAATTTTAGGCTCGCGTCCACGGAAATTAACAAATGCCTCAAGCGCAGTGTCTTTTCCACCCACAGCTAGAATTGCCTGACGGAATTCTTTACCCGTTTGAGTGTTAAAAATGCCTTCATTTTCAAAACGATCAAATGCATCGCTCGCTAAGACTTCTGCCCATTTGTAAGAGTAATAACCTGCGGCATAACCGCCAGCAAAAATATGACTAAAACTATGTTGGAAACGGTTGTAGTCGACAGTAGGAACGACCGCATATTGTTTACGAATATCGTTTAAGGTTTGCTGAATTTGCTCACTATTCAGAGCAGGCGTTTTGGTGTGAATGGTCAAGTCAAACAATGCAAATTCAAGCTGACGTAAAGTTTGCATACCAGATTGGAAGAATCGAGCATTTAATAAAGCATCTAGTAATTCTTGTGGCAAAGTCTGTTTACTATCGATGTGTTCACTTAATACATCTAGGCTTTCTTTATCCCATGACCAGAACTCCATAAACTGGCTTGGTAGTTCTACCGCATCCCAAGCAACACCATGAGTTCCCGCAACCGAGATATTATCTACTTCGGTCAACATGTGATGTAAACCATGTCCAAACTCATGGAACAAAGTAATCACTTCATCATGAGTCAATAAAGCAGGTTGGTCACCTACCGGAGGAGTGAAATTACACACCATATAGCAAATTGGTTTTTGTAAACCATGAAGAGTCTGCATGCGCGAGCGGAAGCCGTTCATCCATGCGCCACCACGTTTACCTGTACGTGCATAGATGTCAAAGAAGAAGCCACCAATCACTTGGCCTTGGTCTTCTAATTCAAAATAACGTGCATCTGGATGCCAGACAGGTGCTTGTCTTTCAATAATGTTAATGCCATATAGGCGCTGCACAATCTGGAATAATCCCTGAATAACTTTAGGTGCAGGGAAGTATGGTTTTAATGCTTCTTGAGATAAATTAAATTGTTGCTGTTTTAGTTTTTCAGAATAGTAAGTTGTATCCCAAGGTTTAAGCTCATCTACACCATCTTGTTTAGCAATATCTTGAAGTTCGGCAACTTCTTGAAGCGCAGGAGCACGCGCATGCTCTGCGAGGTCAACCAAAAACTCATGTACTGTTTTTACGTCTGGCGCCATTTTGCTTGCCAGAGAATATTCAGCATAGTTATTGAAACCAAGTAGTTTCGCCATTTCCTGACGAAGACTCAAAATTTCTTCCATAATTTTGCTGTTATCAAACTCAGTTTGTTCAGACTGATCAGATGCCCGAGTCACATAAGCTCTATAAAGCTCTTCTCGCAATGCACGGTCATCGGCATAAGTCATGATTGCAAAATATGCTGGGAAATCTAGGGTTGCGACAGCTTGGTCAAGTTCACGTTGTTTGCCGTACTGTTTTAATAACTCAATATTACTTTCTGGAAGGCCTTTTAGCTGATCTTCGGTAAGTGGCTTAAAGTAAGCTTGTGTTGCATCAAGAACGTGGTTTGAAAAATCAGAAGAAAGCTGTGAAAGACGCGCAGAAATCTCTGCATAACGTTTTTTCTCTTCGCCTTCTAAAGCGACGCCAGAAAGTTTAAAGTCACGCAAAGCTAGACGAATAGCACTTTGCTGTGCAGGGCTAAGAGAGCTATAACCTTGACCATCATGGATGTGTTGATAGGTTTGATAAAGCGCCGTGTGTTGACCAAGCTGAGTGTAATATTCACTTAATGCTGGTAATAAAGATTGATAGACTTCTCTCGTTTCTGCATTGCTCATTACAGCGTTTAAATGCGATAAAACGCCCCATGATTCACTTAGATTATTTTCAAGCGTATCGACTTGCTCAAGTACGGCAAGTTGCTGAGCTGCATCTGTAGGTGCAGCCGTAAGAGTATTTAAAAATTCTTGACCTGCTTGGATCGCTTGTTGAATGTCTTGTTTTAAATTTTCTAATTCAATTTGGTCAAAACGCGGAGTTGGTAAAGTCGATTGCTGTAAAGTCATTGCTAATAGCCACATTATTTTTTAAACATGGTATTAGATGTAGGTCCTCTCAGGCTGGAAATCAAGCTTAATGTGTAAAATAACCCTTTTTAAAAAGAAATAAGCCTCCTATTGGAGACTTATTTCTGAAGTGTGATAATTATTTACTCACTATTCAGCCTTTGATTTTGCATTCGACTTTTTCTTTTTAGGCTTAGATTTTTTCTTCACCTTTTCTGATTTAGTCTCGGCTTTTGCTGAGGTTTTCTTACCAGATTTTTTGGTGTAAGAACTTGGCTTACTTTTTTCTTTCTTTTTGTGAACAGGTCGCTCACCATCACTACTGACAGTTGGTTTACTGAAAACTTCTTCAGTCGCCTGCGTAGTAGTTTTAGTCGTACGCGGCGCACGGCTACGAACTACTCGGCCTGCATGGGTAACTTGCTTAATGAGCTGAAAGTCAATTTTACGTTCTTCCAGATTGACACCAGCAACCTGAATTTTAACTTCATCGCCCAAACCAAAGACTTGACCACGATTTTGACCTACTAGATTTTGACTCGCTTGGTCATAAATAAAGAAGTCATCGCCGAGTTGGCTAATATGAATCATACCATCGACATATAAATCTTTCAGTGTCACGAATAAACCAAATTCAGTCACTGCACTTACAATACCAATGAATTCATCACCTAGATGCTGCTGCATGTAGTGACATTTCAACCAAGTTGTTACGCTACGAGAAGCTTCATCAGCACGGCGCTCGGTTTGAGAGAAATGTTCACCTGCATCATCTAGTGCAGCACCAGAGAGTGGATAAGGCTTTTGTTTCAAGTGAGCTTTAATGGCACGGTGTAATAATAGGTCTGGGTAACGACGAATTGGCGAAGTGAAATGCGTATAAGCTTCATAAGCCAAACCATAGTGCCCTGCATTTTTTGCGCCATAATAAGCTTGCATCATTGAGCGTAATAAGACGGCATGAATACTAGGAGCATCAATACGATCTTTAGTTGCTTCAATTACTCTTTGATAGTCTGCTTGAGTTGGTTGGTCAGGGAAGGGTAGACCCAGTAATTTCACAAAGTCTTTTACTTTCTGAATACGTGAAAACTCTGGAGCCTCATGCACGCGATACAACATTGGAACATCATGTTCTAATGCATATTCAGCCGCAGCAACGTTAGCAAGTAACATGCACTCTTCAATAAGTTTATGTGCTTCATTACGTGTACGTGGCAAAATTTCTTTAATCCCGCCTAGCTCATCAAAAGTCATGTAAGTTTCAATGGTTTCAAATTCCATTGCATGACGATCAGCACGTAAATTTTTCAAAATCTGATAAAGCTGGAAAAGCGTATTTAACGATTTATGAACATCACGATCTTTTGGAATCGCATCTGTTGCGCCGTCAAAATATTGTGCTACCTGTGTATAGGTCAAACGCGCTTTTGAATGCATCACTGATGGATAAAAATCGTAACCAGTTACACGGCCTGTACGAGAGAGTTTCAAGTCACAGACCATACATAAACGGTCTACATGAGGGTTTAGAGAGCATAAGCCATTTGACAATGCCTCTGGTAGCATCGGTAATACGAAATGCGGGAAGTATACCGAAGTACCACGTTCCTCAGCTTCTTCATTGAGGGCTGAGTCTAAGCGTACATAATGGCTAACATCAGCAATTGCGACAACTACACGATAACCGCCACCTGGACGTTTTTCTGCATAAACAGCATCGTCAAAATCTCGAGCATCTTCACCATCGATCGTAACTAATGCTAAATCTCGTAAATCAATGCGGCCTTCACGGTCTTGAGCTGATGGTTCTTTAAAACTTTCAGCTTCTTTTATAACTTCATCTGGAAATTCGTAAGGTAAGCCAAACTCAAGAATAGTCTGCGGAATAATAATTTCTGTATCAGCTTTGTCGGCCATAGATTGAATAATATGCGCCGTCGCAAACTCTTCACGAGTCGGATAACTATCTATTGCGACACGTAGCATGTCGCCAACATTTGCTTCAGCGTGTGTTACCAGTTCTTTTTCTAAAGGAATAGGTTGGTGCTGATTTGGATTGTTGGGCTGAATAAAATATTCGCCATCGTGAACCGACAATTTACCAATTAATTGTTTAACGCGATGTTGTAAAACTTCTGTGATAAATCCCCAAGGTTTGCCTTTACGGTCAACCGAAGTCTGTCGCACTCTAACTCGGTCACCGTTAAAGACTAAACGCAATTCACGTTCAGGAAGTAAAAGGTCACTTTGACCATCAATATGCGCTGTGCCTAAACCTTTACTATTGATATAAACAGTTGCTTCATAGGTCGGTTGATCTGCCACCAACTGAAATTTAAACCCGTCTTTCATGATTTGACCATCACGAACCATAGCACTTAAGCGATGACTGAGTGCTTCAATACTTTTTTGGTCATGAATATTAAAATGATCGACAAGTTCTGCATGAGATTGCGGTGTCTGCAATTGTTCCAATGTATCTAAAATAAGAGTACGGCTTGGAATAGGATTGTCATAACGTTCAGCTTCAGCTTTCGCTTCGGGGTCAGCCCAGTTTTTTGTCATGTCGTTTGGTTTCACGCTTGGCAGATAAGTTTAGCATAAGTCATGCAGACCCGAACTGCACGTTTAGGTTTGCAATAATGTGTTATGCACTACAGTATTTTGATGAAGAAATAATATCTATCTTAACAAGCGTTTGATCGAAAAAGACGAAAATAATGAGAAAATTGCTTAAAAAATAATTCATTGAACTAAAAAACAAGAAAATTTCACTATGATGACTTGAACAATAGGGTTTTAGTTTGTATTATGGCGGCTCGTTCCGGTGAGGTGGATGAGTGGCTGAAATCACTTCCCTGCTAAGGAAGCATACCTATTACTGGTATCGAGGGTTCGAATCCCTCTCTCACCGCCATTTACTTAATGCGCTCATAGCTCAGCTGGATAGAGCACTTGGCTACGAACTAAGGGGTCGGGAGTTCGAATCTCTCTGAGCGCACCAAGTAAAATAGAACGAATCGCTGAAAGGCACACAAGTTACGCGCTCATAGCTCAGCTGGATAGAGCACTTGGCTACGAACTAAGGGGTCGGGAGTTCGAATCTCTCTGAGCGCACCAAGTAAAATAGAACGAATCGCTGAAAGGCACACAAGTTACGCGCTCATAGCTCAGCTGGATAGAGCACTTGGCTACGAACTAAGGGGTCGGGAGTTCGAATCTCTCTGAGCGCACCAAGTAAAATAGAACGAATCGCTGAAAGGCACACAAGTTACGCGCTCATAGCTCAGCTGGATAGAGCACTTGGCTACGAACTAAGGGGTCGGGAGTTCGAATCTCTCTGAGCGCACCAACTTGAAGAATTAACCGCTTTTATAGCGGTTTTTTTGTGCCTGTTTTTTATTACTTTAAAAAAATCTAAATTTATAACTTTTTAATTATATTAGAGATAATCATAAATGAACTTAGCTTTATTTGACTTTGACGGCACAATCACTCACAGCGATACATTCAGCCTATTCCTTAAATTTTCTTTAAATAAAAAAACTCAAATACTAGGTGGTATTCGACTTGCACCTTATATAGCGGGTTATAAGCTTGGATGGGTAACCGATAAAACCATTCGAACTAAACTCTGCCAAGTGGGATACGTGGGCTATGATGCGGATTCCCTAAAATATATGGGACAAGAGTTTGCTAAAAATGTCCTTCCTACCTGTGTGC
>NZ_JFYC01000008.1:0-176064 GCF_000588535.1 Acinetobacter sp. 742879
TTGAAAACGTTAAAATCCAAGCGTTACAACGTCACCCATCTAAAAACACTCCTATGCACGCTGACTTCAAACGCGCATAAGTGTTTAAAGGCGTAGATTAGTGTCAAATATTTCGCTAATTGTTGGTTTGGGCAATCCTGGTTCAGAATATGCCCAAACCCGCCATAATGCAGGTTTTTGGTTCATTGAACAGCTTGCAGACAAATATGGCATTACATTAAAAAATGATCCAAAATTTCACGGAATCAGTGGACGTGGTAATATAGAAGGACACGATGTCCGTCTACTTCTACCCACTACATTTATGAACCGTTCTGGACAAAGTGTAGTTCCATTTGCAAAATTTTATCAAATTGCTCCCGAAGCAATTTTGATTGCTCATGATGAACTTGATATGAACCCAGGTGTAATTCGTCTTAAAACAGGCGGTGGACACGGTGGTCATAACGGTTTACGTGACATTGTCCCTCATATTGGTCCAAATTTTCACCGTTTACGTATTGGTATCGGACATCCTGGCTCGAAAGAGAAAGTTTCAGGTCACGTACTTGGAAAAGCACCAAGTAGTGAACAAAGTCTGATGGATGCAGCAATTGATCATGCCCTTTCTAAAGTGAAGCTACTTGTTCAAGGACAAGTTCCACAGGCCATGAATCAAATTAATGCATATAAACCCACTTAAATTGTTGAACAATCATGCTTGCTATCTTGCTTTTTTAGGAGCAAAATGCGCATCAGCCACTTTGCCAACCGCAAAAGCTAAAGATTTCACCATAAGATCTACATCTTAGGTCTACTCAGGAGACGCTAGCCATGCTATCTCGTTTATTAAAATGCAAAATTCACCGTGCAGTTGTAACCCATGCTGAACTTCACTATGAAGGTTCTTGTGCAATTGATGGCGTATTGATGGACTTAGCTGGTATTCGTGAATATGAAGAAATTCATGTTTGGAATGTAACCAATGGCAAACGCTTCACAACTTATGCGATTCGTGGTGAAGATAACTCTGGAATTATTTCAGTAAACGGCGGTGCTGCACATCAAGCAGACGTTGGCGATTTAGTAATTATTGCTACATTTGGTGATTTTACTGAAGCTGAAGCAAATATTCATAAACCACGTTTGGTATATGCTAATCCAAATAATACAGTCAACCACACAGCGAATTGCATTCCTGTTCAAGTTGCCTAATTTATTTTAAGAATAAAAAGCCCGCATTGACGGGCTTTTATTATTTTATAAATCCTTAATAGTTCCTTCCCACCAGTTCTTTTGTTTTTCACAATTTAATGGTTGAAGCTGCTCTCCTCGTAATTCGAACAATATCGCCTCTCCTTTAGAATTTACCTTAAATTCAGCATATTTGGCTTTTTCATAACATTGGGCCAAGCCTTCTGCAAACAAGAAACTGCGAGAGGCAGGATATAAAGCCTGCAAACGATTTTCAGGATTTTTTAAAATTAACCTCTGCCCAGCAAATGAATTATTGATATCTAAAATGGTACGAACTACGCGATTTTGTGAATCCAAAATAACTTTTGCGGGAACGGAAGAGCGATTAAAAATCACCTGTTCCAGAGCCTCACCTTCACTTCCTGCAAGAGCTTTAAGAGATTGTAAATGTAATTCATAAGCCAGTGCCATATAGTCACCTTGTAAAATTGAACGAGGATCAACTGGCTTAAGCTCAATGAAAATACTTTTACTATGGTGCAAATGCCATTCGTTTTTCGCCACTAAACCTGCAAAAAATAATAGTGTAATAAAGGCAAGAATAAGAGAAAAATACTTTTTCATTCTTTCTCTCCTTTAACAAGATCATTTTTATTTTCACATTGAAGCAACCAAGACAGAGCCAACAAAACAATGCCCGAAATAAAAATAGATGCACTCTTAGCTAGAAAAGTTATTTGTAGGTTGTAATAAAGCTGCCAGAACACAAAAACGAATACAGTTAAGCTCACTCCATACACAATATAATCTTTCTTTTTTAATGCCCACGTTAAAATAATAAGCAGGATGAAAATTTCAAAATATCCCAACACAATAAGTAACCCACCAAATATTAAAAAGGCGAAAAAAGTGAGTGCCTTAAGTTGTCGATATGAATGAAAAATACTAAAGCAAAATAACCAGACAGCAGGTAGCAAATATAAAACCCATAACTGCTGATCTATCGAATTTTCTGGTACCCACCCCATAAAAGTATCAAAAAATGAAGCTACTACTATTACGACCAGCACACATAAAAAAATACTACGCTCATATAGAGCTATTGATTTTCTCTTAGGTAAGAGCACTAAACTAAAAACCAAGTAACTGAGCAAAGTTAAATTTAAATAAGTCTGAGTAGAATGTTGTGACCACAATGAATGGTCCAGTTGTAGCAAATAGATAAAAGCTATGCCATACGTAGCAAGCATTTGAATTAAAATGAAGAACCAATGAGGTTTAAGAAAATAACTAATACATAGAATAAAAATCTGTGCAATTAAAACCCATAGAATTTGATCTGTTTCTGAACCAAGATGAAACAAGAAAGCGGTCTGCCCACTGATAAACAAACAATAGGCAAATTGCCGAAAGAAATAGCTTTGTGATTTCTTTAAAAGAATAAACGCCAATCCAACAAAAACAACTCCAATAACTAAAGAAATAGCTTCCCAAAACCCCAGCGTAAAAGCTGCAAGTGCCAAGCCAGCAAGCCAAGCACCAATTGCCAATGGAATGACATAAAAGCGGCTTTGACGAAAAATTTTTATTAAAAGATAGCTAATCAGCGCGAACCAAATAAAAATAATGCCTGCAATCAATAAAAATATGAACTCATTAGAGTCTTTAAATAAGTTATTAATCCCATCTACAAGCCATATGGTTGCAGTCACACCCAAAACAGCTGCCATCAAACTAGCACATAGCTGATCATCTTTTTTGAAGAAATAATAAAAAGCGATTATTCCCGAAAAGAAAGCAGAAATTAGATAAGGAATATTCTCATTCGATAAATATTGAATCATTCCAATAATCGAAATAACGGCGAACCAAGCGATAAAGACAAATCGTAAAGCACGATATTTCTTTATACACACCCAAAATTCAATAAGGCTTAATAAATTCAGAGCAAATAGATATACATAAGGAAATTTTTCTGACCAGAAAGTCTGTTTAAAAAATAAAAAAAGTGTAAGTTGGCTGGTAATACAAATTAAAGCAAAGATTCCAATATTCGGCCGATATAACCACGGCAGTAAAAGCAATGTCCAAATTAAAAAAAGCAAATAACTGTCTGCACCTGTTTGATAAACCTGTCCAATAACGGCCAAGCTTAAGCCTATCATCAAACCACAAACGCTATGTAAGGTCTGCCTAACCCCATCACTTAAAGTATCTTTTGTGCTGAACCATGCTGACACAAGTAATATAACGGGCGGGATAGCGAGTTGAATACTGTCTGGAAGCATAAACCAGTTGGCAGCAATTAAATAAAGGATACTTACTGCCATAAATACATAACTGAAAATATGGAGATGCTGAATAAATGAGCTATTGGTTAGAGGATAATAGTCTCTTATCTGCATGAAACACCTATTTTATTTATAATTTTCTATAAAAAACATAGCATTCCATTTTCATATCAACAAGTAAGCTCTTGTTAAAAAGCCTATTTCGATTTATGAAAATGCTTATTCATAAAGAAACTTAGCATTCTATAAAAGCATCTAGCCAATTCTATCAAGCGCGCTATAATAAAACCCATCGCTTCAGGGCGGGGTGTAATTCCCCACCGGTGGTAAAGTTAATTTTTATAAATAGATTAACAAGCCCACGAGCTTAAATTGTGTAATTTGAGCAGATTTGGTGAAACTCCAAAGCCGACGGTATAGTCCGGATGAAAGAAGACGACGAACTGGGATAAATCCGTTTTATTTCAGTGCCAGCCTGTTTTTACATCAGTCCTGAAATGTTCAACCGTATTTTTTACGAGAGCGTTTCATTATGTCTAGCTTAATTCAACCAGAACTTTTTTTCTCAGCCCTCTCTCCTGCTGAGCAACGCATTCAACAAGCATTAGAAGATATCCGTCAAGGCAAGCCTGTCTTGGTTATGGACGACTTTGATCGCGAAAATGAAGCAGATTTAATTGTTGCAGCCGAAACTTTAACGGTAGAAACAATGGCACGTATGATTCGTGATGGTTCAGGGATTGTATGTTTATGCCTTACAGAAGAGCTAGCAGATCATCTAGAACTCCCTCCAATGGTTTCTCAAAACTCGAGTCAGTTTCATACCGCTTTTACAGTGACCATTGAGGCAGCTCAAGGCGTTACCACTGGTGTTTCTGCTAAAGACCGTGTAACAACTATTCAAACTGCTATTAAAGATGGTGCTGTTGCAAGTGACTTAAATCGTCCGGGTCACGTTTTCCCATTACGTGCACGTAATGGTGGCGTGCTTACTCGACGTGGTCATACTGAAGGAACAATTGATCTAGCAAGATTAGCCGGTTTAAAACCTGCTGGTGTGTTATGTGAATTAACCAATCCAGATGGCACGATGGCATCGGGCATTCAAGTTTTAGCATACGCTCAAACTCATCACTTAACGGTGATTACGATTGAAGAACTTGTTCAATACCGCCAGCAACACGGTATTTAAATAAAAAAGGTTTGGCTTTAGATCAAAGCCAAACCTTCAAATTAAAATTTAATAATATTTAAGAAACTTTCTTTTGTGCTGCCAGTTCTTCAACATAGTCCAAAAGTTCAGAGAATTGCTTAATCATTGCTTTAGGCTGTGCTTGAGCAAGTTCCTCTGCTGTTCCATAACCATAAGTCACCGCTACCGCCTCGATACCGTTATGACGAGCACCCAAAACGTCATATTGGCGGTCACCGACCATTAAACACTCTTCTGGGTTTAATTGCTCATGCTCAAGAATATAATGGATAAGGTCAGCTTTATTAGTCCGCTCACCCGTTAACTCACTCCCATAGATATGTACAAAGTATTGACTTAATTCAAAATGGTCCAAGATACGTTTTGCATAAATCGTTGGTTTAGCAGTTGCGACAAATAAACGATATCCTTCTTTTTTTAAAGCGCTAAGCGTTTTTGCAACAGATGGATATACTTCATTTTCGAACAGGCCAACCACCGAAAAACGCTCGCGATAAGCAAGTAAAGCTTGTTCAGCTAAAGCATCATCTTGAGTAGCTAATAATTTTGCGAGTGATGGCTTTAGTGGTGGGCCAATTGTCCAGTCAATATCTAAATCGGCAGCCAATGGATAGCCTAATTTCTCCATTGCATAGCGAATTGAAGTATGGATTCCAACTTTTGGGTCTGTTAAGGTTCCATCTAAATCAATCAAAATATGTTTTATAGCCATTCAATCACTAACCCAGTAAAGTATTTAATTCAATTGGTCGAGAGTTTAATCAAACTCTCTTATACTAACGTAAATTTAAATTGAAAAGGAAATAACCGTGCGTCCAACCGTACTTTGTTTCTCGGGTTTAGACCCTTCAGGTGGTGCAGGTTTACAAGCCGATATCGAAGCAATTGGACAAAGTGGTGCCCATGCAGCAATTGCATGTACTGCCCTCACCATTCAGAACTCACAACAAGTATTTGGCTTCGAAGCAACCTCAAAAGAACTCTTATTAGCACAAGCAAATGCAGTTGTAGGTGACTTACCCATTAAATGTGTTAAGTCAGGCATGCTTGGCACAACAGATAATATTGCGGCACTAGCTGAATTTTTACGTGCTCATCCTGACTATCAGTATGTACTTGATCCTGTTTTAGTCGCAAATAGTGGCGGCTCTTTAGGGGATCAGGCAACTCTCGTTAAAGCGTTCGTTGAACTTATTCCTCTAGCCACAATTATTACTCCAAATACCGTTGAATTACGTGCTCTAACAGGTATTACTGATTTAGATCAAGCCACTCAAAAGCTTTTTGAAATGGGTGCTAAAGCTGTTCTAGTGAAAGGTGGACACGAAGATACACCAGATCATATTAAAAATAGTTTATATATCGATGGTGAACTAGTAGCGAGTAGTAGCTGTCCTCGCCTTGAAGGTGAATATCACGGCTCAGGTTGTTCTTTAGCTAGCTTTATCGCTGGCCGTTTAGCTTTAGGTGATTCTTTAAAAATTGCAGTACAGCATGCTGAAACATGGTTATTCGGTGTTTTAAAAAATGCAGATACCCCTGTACCAAACGGACAAAAGATTCCAAAGCGTTTTTAAAAGCACAAAAAAGGCGCTTAAAGCGCCTTTTTTTATTAACCTCGATTATTGAGGAATACGTAAAACTTGCCCCGGGAAAATCTCATCAGGATCTTTTAACATTGGTTTATTTGCTTCAAAGATTTTTGGATATTGATTTGCATCACCGTAAACTTCTTTCGCAATTTTTGAAAGGTTATCACCAGATTTCACTGTATAAAATTTACTTTCTGGTTCAGGAGTTGCCACTGTCATCTGGTCATCTACTTGAGCCACATGATCAATGTTTCCAACAATAAGAATAATTTTCTCTTTATCTGCTTGGCTTTTTACCTGCCCTTTAATAATTGCAGTATCAGTAGTACCGTTATAGGTTACAGATAAGCCTTCTACCCCTAAGCCCAAACTTTTAATTAAACCTAATAATTTATTTGCAACTTCTTGTGCAGAAGGTTCTGCTGGTGTTGCTGGAGCTGGTTGTGGTTCTGCTGGTGCGGTATTTTTCTTGCCAATACCTTTTACAAAATCAAAAAGACCCATCTTTTAGTCCTCATATTATTGTTTATAGTAAAGTCATTAAACTGACCTTTATTGTTATACTTCAAAAAAGTTATACCTCTGCTATCAATTGAGGTTGATCTTGTAAAAATATGTATCTCTTAAATTTTTTCTAAAATAAAAAAAGCCACCTTACGGTGGCCTTCTTTTTATTCAGCAATATGCGAATTAACCAAGTTTTTTAGTTACATAGTCAATTGCAGATTGAACTGTAGTGATTTCGTTAGAATCTTCATCAGGGATAGTGATGTCGAAGTCGTTTTCGAAAGACATAACAAGTTCAACTAAATCTAAAGAGTCAGCACCTAAGTCATCCATAAAAGATGCTTCGTTTTTAATCTCTTCAGCTTTAAGACCAAGTTGTTCTGCAACCGCTTGTTTAACGCGTTGTTCGATATCGCTCACAGGAATTCTCCTCATTGCTTGTGGCGTTTAATTTGCCACTAGTTTAATTGAATATAAAAATTTTTAAAAGTTTATACATCGGCGTTAGGCCATGTATAAACCACCATTTACATGTAATACCGTACCGGTAATGTAACCTGCTTTATCACTTGCAAGGAAACTCACCGCATTTGCGATATCTTGTGGCTCACCTAAGCGATTTAAAGCCACTTGATCACTCATTTTTTTGCGAATGTCTTCACTAAGTGCATCTGTCATTTCTGTTGCAATAAAGCCTGGCGCCACACTGTTTACAGTAATTTGGCGGCTACCCATCTCTTTTGCAAGGCTACGGCTGAATGCTTCAATACCTGCTTTAGCAGCAGAATAGTTCGCTTGGCCTGGGTTTGCAAAGTGAGCTACAACAGAACTGATATTAATAATTCGACCAAAACGTGCCTTCGTCATACCCTTAAGCACACGTTTAGATAAACGATAAACTGCTTTAAGGTGAATGTTGAGAATGTCATCCCAATCATCTTCAGACATACGAAGCAACAAATTGTCTTTCGTAATACCTGCATTGTTAACTAGAACAAGTACAGGACCATAGTTCTGTTCAATATGAGAAACGACTGCTTCAATCTCATCGAGATTACGCACGTCGAGTGCCAAACCTGCACCTTGTTCACCAAAGCTATCACTTAACTTTTGTGCACCAGATTCAGAAGTCGCAGTACCTACAACAAAATAACCGTCTTGAATAAGTTGCTGGGCAATGGCAGCGCCAATACCCCGACTCGCGCCCGTTACTAATGCAACTTTGCGTTCTTGTGTCATGCAATTTTTCCTTCTGCCACTAAAACAGCATTTAGGGCATCTTCCATTTTGCTCTTACTATCAATAGAAAAAGCTTTTTCAATATTTGGTAAACGCTTTGCGAGGTTACTCAATACTGTACCTGGACCACACTCAACAATGTATTGAATACCTTGGTCTTGTAGAGACTGCATGGTACGTGTCCATTGTACTGATTGGTACAATTGTGCAGTTAATGCCTGACGCAATTGAGCAACATCGGTAGCTATTCCCGCGTTGACATTTTGTATTACAGGAATGGTAGGTAGCTCAATGGCAGTTTGTTCCAAAGCTTCTGCAAATTTCTCAGCGGCAGGTTTCATCAACGAACAATGAGAAGGAACTGACACTGGTAAAGCAATTGCTTTAGCTGACTGCTCTTTTGCCAAAGCCATGACTTCTTGTACAGAAGCAGTACTTCCTGCAATCACAACTTGACCTTGTGAATTATAGTTTGCAGCTTCTACAGAACCTTTACCTGACGCACTCACGGTTTGACAAAGTTCAACCACTTTTTCATCAGCCAAACCAAGGATTGCAGCCATAGCCCCTTGACCCTGAGGTACAGCACTTTGCATGAGCTTGCCACGCAAGTTAACTAATTTAACTGCATCCGCCAAGCTCATAGAGCCTGCAGCTACCAATGCACTGTATTCACCTAGTGAATGTCCTGCAAGGTATTTAGGTGCCAGACCCCCTAAATCAAGCCATACACGCCATAAAGCGATACTGGCAGTTAATAACACAGGTTGGGTATTTTCTGTTTGGTCGAGACTTTCGCCACTTTGCGCAATATGCCAAAGATCAAATCCAAGAGCATCTGAAGCTTCTGCAAAAGTTTGCCCGACCCCACTAAACTGTTCTGCTAGTTCAGCAAGCATACCGACTTTTTGTGAACCTTGACCAGGAAACACAAATGCAGTTTTTGTGGCTAAAGCTACTTGTTCAAGACGTTTAGCAGACATAAGAAATCCTTTTTTGGGTTTTCACTCATTTCTGGAGCGGAAATTTAACATGTTATTTATATATTTATAATTGCGAAAAACAACAAAAAAAGGGAGCTTTCGCTCCCATTTTTTCTATACTTAAGCATCACGCTTAATGCATATCATGCAATTATTCAGCATCAGCTGCTTTAGCGAATAATTGACGACCACGGTAGAAACCGTCTTTAGTCACGTGGTGACGACGATGAGTTTCACCAGTTGCTTGGTCTACTGTTAATGCATTCTCGGTTAAAGCGTCATGTGAACGGCGCATGTCACGGCGAGAGCGACTTTTACGGTTTTGCTGAACGGCCATGATGGCTCCTTACAAAGATCGAAAAAATGGATCAGAACAAATTCAGTTGTCTTATCTCACAATTATAACACAAATTATGAGTTAAGTTTACCCTTCAAACCTGCCAAAACATCAAACGGATTATCCCGTTTTTCTTCGACAACATTCTGAATGGTAGGTTGATGTTTATGTTCACAAGCATCATGCTTGGGAGATAAAGGCATCAACAATAACAGTTCATCTTCTAGTAATGCGAGTAAGTTAATCGAGGCAGGCGTATCATAATCGCCTTTCGTCGAAGACTCACTTTCACCTAAAACGATGAAATCAGCATCCTCATCCAAGCGCTCTATCAGTGACTCATCATCCACTAATGCAATATGGAAGTCTAAGACAAGAGGCATTTCAACAGGTTCCAAACAACGTTGGCACTCCATTGGAACTTTCGTGTCCATGTGACCGTCCATCCACACAATGCGATGATATGCATCCATTGATAGCTTACAGTCTATGTTGATCAATTGGTTATCAATTGATCCAACAGCTTCACGAGCGATACGAGCAAAGCGAGACAAGGGCAGTTGACCTGACCATGTAAAGCCTTGTTCAGCCCATTTAAACGGCTCAATCTGTGCCGGAAAGGTATTTGCTGACATAATTAAGGCGGCAATTCTACAAATTCATCGGTACTCTGTCAAAGATTAAGATACAATTTTGCACTTCTTTAGACAGAACTCGGGGTAAATTAAGCAATGCACCTGTTGCAGCCGCAACCTGAAGTTAACACTTCATTACTCGTTTGCACCCATTCAACTCATCAGAACACTCTTGTACCTGACCTAGTGCAACTCTCACCATGGTCAAGCTCAAAATCGGAGTCTGAGCAAGTTGATTGGCTTATTTTACACTTTAATCACTGGTTTTCCCACCATAATGTGACATTAGTTCGTGGTGATTTTGAACCTGAATATTTCCCAGCGACAAATAAAGAACCAGCCAAGATCCAATTTGCTCACGGTTTCTTTAATAGTGCTTTGCATGAAATTAGTCATTGGTCTATTGCAGGTGAAAAAAGACGTCTATTACCAGATTTAGGTTATTGGTATGCACCTGATGGTCGCACCCAAGAACAGCAAAGTTTATTTGAACAAGTAGAAATTAAGCCTCAAGCAATTGAATGGTTATTTGCACAATCTTTTGGCCGGAAATTTAGAGTTTCACTCGATAACCTTACAGGTGATAGCGGTGATGGCGAACTATTTAAAGATAACGTTTATGCTCAAGTGCAACGTTACTTTTCGGGTGAAGCTAAGTTGCCACGTGATGCAGCAGCATTTATTGGTTTTATTTGCCAATGTACACGTTCGGGTACACCTTTACAATTAAATGAATTTAAACGTGAACTCCTTGATTAATTGACAAAAAAGCTACGTTAATTGCTTGCCTAGGCCATTTAAAAAGCCTAATAATTATTTTTAACACTGGCGTGATGGAGTCTCTAAAATATGATGCATTTACATGTACATCCTGAAAATCCACAGCAACGCCTCATTGCCCAAGCGGTTGAACGTATCCGAGCAGGAGATGTTGTGGTCTACCCTACCGATGCTGCCTATGCAATTGGGTGTCAAATCGGTAATAAAAATGCCATGGAACGTATTGCACAGATTCGTGGCTTAGGGCCTAAACATCAATATGCCATTATGTGCTGTGACTTATCTGATATTGCAACTTATGCAAAAGTTGATAATGCGACATATCGTTTATTGAAAGCGAATACACCAGCTATTACTACATTCATTTTACCTGCAACAAGTGAAGTTCCTCGTAGATTGATGCACCCTAAGAAGAAAACAATTGGCTTACGTATTCCGAGTAATCCAATTTGTCAGGCTTTATTACAAGAACTTGGCGAGCCCCTACTCACCAGTACATTAATTTTACCAGGCCAAGAAGACCCTCTAGATGACCCTTACGATATTGAAAATCAGTTAGATAAACGAATTGATGTATTTATTGACGGAGGTTTTGGTACCTTGACCAGTACAAGTATCGTTGATTTATCGGGCGAACATCCTGAAATTATCCGCCGTGGTGTTGGCGATGTAAGTGCTTTTGAATAAGCACTTACTTTTTCACCAATAGTTTAAAAAAAAGTATTATCACTTAAAAAAATACTCTTTATTTATTTTGGATTTTTTTTACACTTTAGTCGTTAAGTAATTTATTAAAAGACACAATTCATTTAGAATGATTTTCACTATCTGCTGTTCTTCTACTTACAGCTGTCTAGGACTTGAATAACAAGTCTCATGCTTTTGAAAATTCGCGTGGCTTATAATCGTAATGAATCAATCACTTCATCAATCCATGGAAGACGCTCCACACATCCGTGTTTTAGATGAGTGGCATGACAAAATTCCAGAAGATCTCTATATACCTCCAGCTGCATTTGAGATTTTGCTCGAGCGGTTTGAAGGTCCATTAGATTTTTTAATTTATCTGATTCAGAAAAACGGTTTCGATTTAATTCAACTCGATATTGCTCCTATAGCGACTCAATATTTGGCCTATATGGATAGCATGAAATCTTTAAATATCGAGTTGACAGCAGATTATATGGTGATGGCTGCTTTATTGGCTGACTTGAAGTCTCGCCTACTTCTACCAAAACCTACAATTATAAGTATTGAAAAAGATCCTAAGCAGGAGCTTATTGATCGTCTTGAAACCTATCTACGCATTAAGCAAGCAGCTGAGCGTTTAGGTCAAATGCCAATTCTTGAGCGCGATACATTTAGTGCCAATGTAAGCTTGGGACATATCTCTCCTGTTTATGAAGGTTACGATATTTCTGCGCTACATGATGCGTTGTTCTGTGTATTTAATCGCCCCGAACCTATTACCCATGTTGTCGCTCAAGAACCTGTTTTACTCGAAGAACGTATTGCATATATTGAAGAGAAATTAGAGTCTGGTGACGTGTTAAGTTTTAAAGAATTACTCAATCCCCAGCAAGGTCGTATGGGAATGGTTGTTACATTTATGGCAGTTTTAGAATTGACTCGCCAACAGAAAATTAAAATTATTGCCACTGGTATTGAAGCCCCGTTAGCAATTCAAGGGTCTTCACTATGAGTAGTTTTGAACAAAATAATAGTGATTTGTCATTAGCGGACATACATCACGAAGTTTTATTACAACTTGAAGCAATTATTTTTGCCAGTGATGCGCCTGTTTCAATTGCCCGTTTAAAAGAAGTATTTAATAATCAGTATAATAAACAACAGCTTCGTCAGCTTTTACAACAGCTCGCGTTATTACAGCATGGCCGCTCTATTGAGCTGATTGAAACAGCGCAAGGGTTTCGCTTTCAGGTAAGATCTAAATATCGTAGTATTATTGCGCAAATTTGGCCAGAGCGACCAACAAAACTGTCGCCTTCATTACTAGAAACCCTGGCTGTCATTGCTTATCATCAACCGGTTACCCGAGCTGATATTGAACAAATTCGTGGTGTATCTAATAATAGTCAGATTCTTAGAACACTATTTGACTGGAACTGGATTAAAGAAGCCGGTTTTAGAGATTTACCCGGAAGACCTGCGTTGCTAATTACAACGCCTCAGTTTCTGAATGCTTTTGGTCTAGCCTCTCTAGGCCAATTGCCTCCCCTACAGAACGCCAAGGAAGCCTTTATGGCTCTCGATGCAAATGCACCGAAATCATAAAGAGGTGGACTGTTGATCATTATGTCTAAGGTTGTGCTGTCATGAGTGAAAAATTGCAAAAAGTATTAGCGCGAATCGGATTAGGTTCCCGCCGATATATGGAAGAGGTTATTGCCGCAGGACGCGTGAGTGTAAACGGTCGTGTTGCCCAAGTGGGTGAGCGCATTGAACCAGGCGATGAATTACGCATTGATGGCCGTAAAGTTCAGTTTCAGATTGAAGACGAAATTCGTCGTCGCGTACTGATTTATTATAAACCTGAGGGTGAAATCTGTTCACGTAATGATCCTGAAAAACGCCCAACCGTATTTGATCATTTACCACAAATTGCCAATGACCGCTGGGTAATGGTAGGTCGTCTGGATATTAACAGTACTGGTTTATTACTATTCACAAATGATGGTGAACTTGCTAACCGCTTAATGCACCCATCTAATGAAATCGAACGTGAATATGCTGTTCGAGTAATGGGTGAAGTAACGCCAAAACTACGCCAAAACATGGTCAACGGAGTAGAGCTCGAAGATGGCCCTGCCAAATTCGAATCATTCTCTGAAATTGGTGGTGAAGGTATTAACCGCTGGTACCAAGTTGTAGTAAAAGAAGGTCGTAACCGCGAAGTACGTCGTATTTTTGAATCGCAAGATCTTAAAGTAAGCCGTTTATTACGTACACGCTACGGCACAGTTATTTTACCGCGCGAACTACGTACTGGTCGTTGGATGGAACTCGACAAAACTGACATCGACAACTTAGCAAAATCAGTTGAGTTAAAACCACGTCAAGGTACAGGTTTATTTGGTATGGCGAAACGCCGTACTGATCGTATGACTGAAAAACCAATGGCAGCACGTCGTGGCGGTTACTTACGTCAACAACGTCGTGATGATGAAAAAGAAGCGCCAACTAACACGGGCAACCAACGTAAAGCGACTGGTTTTAACCGTGGTTCAAAGAAATTCTAAACATTCATAAGATGTAAAAAAACCGCTCAAATTTGAGCGGTTTTTTATAGCCTGTTTAACTTAATTCATTTTCGCCAATTCGATCCATTCAGCTTCAGGAAAATGAATAGCTAAATAATCTTTCAAAAAATTTGAAGTATCTTGAGAAATTAATGGATCTTTTGATTCATCTTTTAGATTATAAACCAAGGCATGCAACTTCAGCCCACGAGACTTAAGTGCTTCAAGACTAAGCAAAGTATGGTTAATACTTCCTAAACGGCCCGATGTTACTAAAATAACAGGAAACTGATGCTGAGCGACATAATCAATGGTAAGCAGACTAGTGGTTAATGGCACCATTAAACCTCCCGCACCTTCCAGCAATACGATTTCAAAACGCTCAGCCAATGTTTGGGTCGCATCTTCAATTTTTTGAAAATCAATTTCTCGGTTATCAAGACGTGTTGCAAGATGAGGTGAAGCAGGATAACTAAAGATTTCAGGCATGGTTAGCTTGTCATGATCTTCTTGGAACCAGCCCTGCCCCATAATTTCACGATGCTTTTCAATATCCTCAGAAATATCAGCGTTACCTGTTTGAATGAGTTTTTGGGTAATCACTTTTTTACCCTGCTCAGTCCATAATTTTGCTAAGAAACCTGTCGCGTAGGTTTTACCAATTTCGGTATCAATCCCACTCACAAAATAGATCTGACCACTCATTTACTTTATTCTCCGGGAAATACAATAAATCGGATGATATGTTAGGGAATATCCTTCGGCATACTTAAACCGATCATAATCTTGATAAAACTGTTGTAAAGTTTGTTTAGTCCAACGATGCTGAGCCGTTGCGGTTACACCTGTTGCTTTTAAATGTTGCAACACAGCTTTAGGTGAATCGAAATAGAGTTGAGTTTCTAATTCTGACAAATGCAAAATCTCAAAACCAGCCTGAGTTAAGGCACTACTCCAATTTTCAACTGACCAGTAACTTAAACCCTGTCCTGTTAATTCTTTAATCTCTAATAAGTTTTTAGAACCGAATGTTGAGAAGCACAACCAACCTTGATCGACTAAAGCCTCATTACAACGTTCGAGCAAATGCGGTAAATCTTGTATCCACTGTAAAGCTGAACCTGAAACAATCATATCCAGCTGCTGAGGGAAATCTAAAGTTTCAATATCCCCAATCAACCATTTTAAATTTTCTTGATGACTAAAGTGCTGCTGCACATCTGCATATAGATCATTCAAAATTAACTCTTCAAACTTAAAATATGTAGCAAGAAGACGAGTTAAATTGCCAGAACCACAACCAATTTCAAAGACACGCGACATCGTAGTCGGGCAGAACTGCTGAACTAAACCTGTTAAATTTTGGCAAATCTGTTTTTGAACAATTGCATGCTCTGAATAGCTTTGCCCTGCTTTGGCAAAACGCTGGGCAACTAAGTTTTTATTCAAATTCACAGAAAACTCACCAATTCTTCAAGTTCATGTTGCTGCACCATTGACGTTAAAGAAATACGCAAACGCGAACTGTTTTTAGGTACTGTTGGTGGACGCACAGGCATAGCATAAAAACCACTTTCCTGAACGTATTTCGCTTTATCGATCGCAGCCTGACTTTCTCCAACAATGACTGGAATAATATGGCTGGGCGATGGGCTTACATAACCCTTTTGCACAACAGCTTGTTGAAGATATTGGCTAATATTTTTTAAGTGTTCACGTTGAGATTGAGAGACTAATACTTTCTGAAAAATAAAGTTTGCCCATGCCATAACAATCGGAGGCTGTGCAGTACTAAAAATAAGTGGGCGCATTTTATTAATGAGATAATCTTTAATAATTGGATCACAAATAATGTAACCACCGACTGCTGCTAATGCTTTGCCTAATGTACCGACCAGAAAATCAATTTCCTGAATCACATTATATTGTTCAGCACATCCTAAGCCTTGCTGACCACGAACGCCAATTGAATGCGCTTCATCAACATATAACATAGTTTTAGCAAACCGTTTTTTTAGCTGAACTAAAGCGGCTAAATCCGTCTCATCACCGTCCATACTAAAAATACTTTCTGTGACCACAATGATTCGTTCAATCTTGTCATCCTCATGATATTTTTGGAGGAGTTGTTCCAAGTGTTGTAAATCGTTATGTCGATAACGCACATACTGAGCACCAGATAAACGTATACCGTCAATCATACTGGCATGAACTAACTTATCCGCCAATATTAAAGTTTTACTATCAGCAACAGCTGGCAAAATACCAATATTCATATGGTAGCCACTATTAAATAATAGTGCCGCGCGACCACCAAATGCTTGGCTTAGGCTATTTTCTAATTGTTCATATTCATCAAAATTGCCCGTTAATAGACGTGAAGATGATGAACTAAAATAGCTACGCTCGATTGGAAAGCTATCTAAAAACTCTTGACGAAAATTGATATCAGCAGCCAACCCAAGATAATCATTTGAAGCTAAGTTGAGCATCGTTTTATTTTGGATCGAAATAAAACGTCCGTGCTGCACATTTTGGGTAAATTGTCTAAAGTTACCTTGTTGCTTTAACTCATCCAATTCGGCAGAAAAATGATCAAGCAATGACATCTTAATTCGCTCCCCCCATCGTTTGAACAACTTCAACTAATTGTTCGAGCAAATCGCTTAACTCTTGATGCGTGATGACATATGGTGGCATCACATAAACCAATTTTCCAAAAGGACGGATCCAGATTCCGCGGTCTACAAATTGTTGCTGTAAGGTTTTCATATCAACATTAAAGGTGAGTTCTACTACACCAATTGCACCCAGCACTCGCACGTCGGCAACATAATCAAGCTGACTTAAAGGCGTTAAATATTGGCTAAGCTGTTGTTCAATTCGCTCAATATTAGCCTGCCAATCTTGCTCAATTAATAATTGGGTACTTTTTAAAGCGACCGCGCAAGCAAGTGGATTAGCCATAAAGGTTGGGCCGTGCATAAACACCCCAGCCTCACCCCGACTAATGGTTTCTGCAACATGCTTTGTCGTTAAGGTAGCAGATAACGTCATGTAGCCGCCTGTTAACCCTTTACCTATGCACATAATGTCTGGCTCAACTTGTGCATGTTCCCAAGCAAAAAGCTTACCCGTGCGGCCAAAACCAGTCGCAATTTCATCAAAAATTAATAACAGATTATATTGTTCACAAAGTGCTTTCGCCTGACGTAAATATTCAGGATGATAAAAACGCATCCCCCCTGCACCTTGAACAATCGGCTCAATAATCAGTGCAGCAAGGTTTTCATGATTTTGCTGAATAGCTTGCTCTAGCTCAGCAATATCCTCTTGATTCCACTCTTCATGAAATTTGGTTTGCGGAGCTGCTACAAAAAGACGGTTCGGTAAACTTGTACCAAAAATTTGATGCATGCCTGTAACCGGATCACAAACAGACATCGCATTCCATGTATCACCGTGATAACCAGAACGTGTAGTAATAAAATTTGTTTTTTGTGGTTGGCCTTGTGCTGTCCAGAATTGCACAGCCATTTTCAAAGCAACTTCAACGGCAACCGAACCTGAATCTGCATAGAAAATTTTATCGAGACTTGGCGGCGTAATTTTTAAAAGAATTTTTCCAAGTTCAATTGCAGGATCATGAGTTAAACCACCAAACATGATATGCGACATGTTCTGTAATTGATCTGTCACTGCCTGATTGAGTTCAGGGTGGTTATAACCGTGAATTGCACACCACCATGACGACATCCCATCAATTAAAGTCTTACCATCATCTAGTTCAATCGTTGCCCCATAGGCACGTTTAACTTTAAATGTTGGTAAAGGTTGAGTCATTGAGGTATATGGATGCCAAATATGTTCCAAATCAAAATTATCGGTCATCCTCTATACCCTTTTACAGCAATTAAATCTTTCATTTAGCACATGTTAAACCTGTTAAGAATGAAAGAAAATTGCGAGATCAACCAAAGCTTATTAACTTTGCTGATGAATTGTTAAAAATTGGCAGATTTCTTCAATTGTTCGATCTACTTCTAAGTATGGAAAAGCATGAGTAGCGCCTTCTAATACTTTATAAGTCATGTTTTCTGTCGCGATATCCTTGAAATTTTCAATAATTTTGCAAGGAATGACATTATCTTGCTCGGCAAACACATGAAGCTGCGGACCTAGATAGTTTTTTAAGTTATTTACCAAATTTAGTTGCTCAAGCATTTGCAAACCTTCTGATAGCAATTCAATTGAAGGCGGATTTGCTATGTTTTGTATGCTTACCCAATCTTGTTTAGCCTGAGATGAACCGAGTGTAATTAAGTAATAAAAACGCTTTAAAGTGGCTTGCGGGGTTTGTAAAAAAGAAGTCTTAAATTGACTAAACACATCAGCAGGCATAGCAGTTTGCCAATTATCGTTGGTAACAAAACATGGATTTGAAGCGAGCGTAATTAACGTTTTAGTTTGCCCTGTTTGCTTGTAAAAAATATCAACCAGTTGAGTTGCTAACTGTCCACCTAAAGACCAACCTATTACTACATCAACCTCAGCAACTAAATCAAGCTGTGCTTGAAAGTTACGATCTAAAACATCAAAAATATTAATAAGTTGAGTTTCAAAACCCTTTTTGTCCAAATGCAATTTTAGAGATTGCAAAGGCTCCTCTCCTACTCCCCAACCTGTAATTAATAAAATTTTATTTTGTAACTTCATATGCCTGTCCAAAGCCGATTTTATAAGGATTATATAATAATATCGATTTAAAATATCTTTTAAAATCAATATAAATGGTAAATTTTAGAGCATAAAATTAAACATTTATAATGAGTTAATATTCTGAAATATATTGATAAGTAAGACCCGCATTATTCATAGTAAATATACAAAAATTTAATTATCTAAACATTGAAGCCAATCAAAAAACAACATACTCCACACTTCGCCTATAAATCCATTATGCAATGTAATTAATGTTAATACTTATGTTTTTTTATTAAAAAAAATGACTCACCAATTCATTTTAATGCTAGAAGATTAATTATTGATCAAAAAGTATTAGGAAGGCTAATATGAACAGTCAAAGCACAATATCTGATGGGAGAAAAAAAAATACATCTTTTGTTACACCCAATGATGTTATAAATAACTTATCTTTAGATAAAAATTACTGCATGTTTTTGGATATTGATGGCACATTAGCACCCTTTCAAATTAATCCTGAGCATAGTTTTATTCCACAAACTACATTAGAAGTTATAAAAAAAATTACTAAATTAAATATACCTGTTATTGCTATAACAGGTCGTGATGTAGATACAGCAAGCAAACTACTACATCCTATTGAAGTTCCAATTGCTGGTTTACATGGTTTAGATATTTATTTTGATTCAGGAAATTATATTCGACCAGATTTAAGCAGTATTAATTTCAAAAATTTAAAACAAGATATTACCAAAAATTGTGATAAATATCCTGAATTATTAATTGAGGATAAAGGATATTCTATTGCCTTACATTATCGTAAAAATCCTAATTTAGAAAATAATGCCATTAATATTATGCAGAAAATTAATCTCAATTATCCTCAATTAAAAATAAATAGAGGAAAATTTGTTGTTGAATTAATTCCAAACCAAGCTGATAAAGGTAGAGCAATTGAAACCATATTAAATCATCTTGATTTACATGCAGTATTACCTATTTTTATAGGTGATGATTTAACAGATGAATCTGGTTTCACTTACATTAATCAGCAAGCTGGCCTTAGTATTAAAGTAGGTCCAGGCGAAACACAAGCAAAATATAGATTAAAAGATATTGATAATGTCGCGGATTTTCTTCTTTTATTTCAAAACAGAATAAAAAGCTTATATGTCAAAAATAGCCAAAATCAGAATGGAGAAAAATTATGTCTAAATTAATCGTATTATCGAACAGAATAAGTATGCCATCAGGTAAAGCTTCAGCAGGTGGTCTTGCTGTAGCTGTACAAGATGCACTAAATGATAGTAATGGCATCTGGTTAGGCTGGAATGGGCAGCAAATTACCGATAGCGAAGCGCCAGAATTTGAGCAGGCTTATTCTCAAGGAATTGACTACATTACCTGCCCCCTCACTCATCAGCAATATGCCCAATATTATTGTGGTTTTGCTAACAAAGTTTTGTGGCCAGCAATGCATCATAGAGATGATCTGATTGAATATGATGCAGAAGAGTACAATACCTATCAAAAGGTTAATCGCTTATTTGCTCAAAAGCTAAAACAGCTTGCTCAGCCTGAAGATCTTATTTGGGTGCACGATTACCACTTTTTTAGTGTGGCTCGCTATTGCCGTGAATTAGGCATGCAAAACAAAATTGGTTTCTTCTTACATATTCCTTTTGCCAGTCTGAATATCTGGCACAAAATTCCGGTAGCCCGTGAGTTAATTCAAGACTTGAGCCAATATGATGTTATTGGCTTACAAACTCAGATTGACCAAAATGCCTGCATGCAGACTTGCCTGAATTTACTCGAAGCTCAAAAAATTCAAAGCAACAGTATTAGCTATAAAAAACGTCAAATATTAATTAAATCATACCCAATTGGTGTTCAGCCTGAACTTATACAAAAACAAGCACAACAAGATTTGGCGACCTCTTCGGTATTTAATTTTGAAGAAATTCCACGTCAAAAAACTATTATTGGAGTTGATCGTATTGATTATTCAAAAGGTTTACTTGAAAGATTTAATGCATTTGCAACCTTTTTGGAAACCAGCCCCGAATATCATGGCCTAGTTCGACATCTTCAAGTGGCGATTCCTTCTCGTACCGATATTCCAGCTTATCAACGCTTATACCAACGTTTTAAAACCAAGCTAGAGTTAATTAACGAAGAGTTTGCGCATGAAGACTGGAGACCTGTAGATTGCTGCTATGACACGGTACAGCACCATAATCTCATGCACATTTATCGTCATTCAGATATTTGCTGGATCAGTTCACTACGTGATGGGATGAATCTAGTGGCTAAAGAATATATTGCGGCACAAGACCCAGAAAATCCAGGTGTGCTCATTTTATCTAAATATGCTGGTGCTGCTGAGCAAATGTCTCAAGCCTTGATTGTTGACCCGCAAGATAGAGCGGCAATGATGGATGCTTTAAAAATGGCTTTAGAAATGTCTAAAGCTGAGCGTATTAATCGTTATCAACAATTGATAGAGGGATTAACATCATCTGATCTTACCCATTGGCGAAATAATTTCTTGGATGATTTAGAAAAGACACCAACTTTACTAATGAAGCCTCAGCGATTATTACAAGATAATTATCAATCTATTTATCAGGTTTTATAAATCTAAATAAAAGAACATCGAGAAATTTAATTTCTCGATGTTCGCTATTTGGTGATTATTATTTATAAATTAATTTGTCTTTACTAATGTAAAGCGGTTAAGTAAAGCAATAATAAATAGTAATACAGCGACGCCTGTTAAAACCGTACTTAAACCAGTCCATTCCCCAATTAAACCGATTAAAGCTGGTCCACTTAATGAACCTGTATAGGCAATTGTTGATACTAAAGAAAGTGCTGCTGCTTTAGGCATATTGTTTTGTCGACCAACACGAGAAAACATCACTGGTACAATATTAGAACAACCTAATCCTAATAGTGCATAACCTAATACAACCACTTGCCACACTGGTGCAGTTACAATAACAGCCATACCAATAGCGGCTCCAATTGCACTATAAGTCACAATATTTTTTTCACCCCATTGCTTAAGCAAGATATGACCTGCAAAACGACCAGTCGTCATGCTAAGCGCAAAGAAAGTGTAAGCTAAACCAGCAAAAGCAGGATTAAGCTGATATTTACTTGTTAAATAAATACCACCCCAGTCCATTGCTGCACCTTCTGATAAAAAGGCGATAAAACACATCATACCAATAAGCAGAATAATGCCATCAGGACGATAAAGTTTTTTGGGCGCTTGAGTGGTATCTTCATGTGGCTTTTCTTCCTGTTCAAAAGACGTTAAACAAGATGGAATCGCAACGCCACCAATAACAAGTAAAATCATAACGACTGATAACGTACTCATTAAGGGTGAAAGCCCTACTGCCAATAATGCTGTCACAAGCATAGCGCCTGTTAAACCACCAAGACTGCACATTCCATGGAAGCTAGACATAAGAGCTCGCACACTATGTTTTTCAACAACTACTGCTTGTAAATTGATAGCTACTCCAAGACATCCTGCTGCCGATCCAAAAATAAACAATGCTACAGCCATCGTCACAATGCTGCTCCACATCGTAAGGCTAGGCAATAAAACCATTAACAACATCAATGCCAAAGCAATTAACGGACGACATCCCCAGCGCTTTACTAAAGCACCAGTCGCAGGCATAGCAATCATTGACCCGATACCCATACACAGCAAAAGTAAACCAAAATCGGCATGATTTAGGTTTAAACGCTGCTGTGCAAAAGGAATAAGAGGTGCCCAAGCTGCAGTCGCAAAACCTAAGCTAAAAAAGCTTAGTCGTGTTGCAAGACGCTGTGTGCTTAGGAGAGTAGCTGTATCTAAAACAGCAGGTTTGGTAAATAACATATTTCGCGAACTCACCATAAAATCATTGGCGATCCATACCAACCGATTTTCCATAGAAAAACCCTTGCCTCATTAAATTTCTAGGCAAGGGTTTTGTTGGCGAAATTATAAACAATTTCATAAAAAAAACAGGGGGTGTGATACAATTTTTCTGACTTTTTTGTAACTGCCAAAGCCTTATATAGTAAGGCTTTGAATATGTTCAATTTGACAAAATCAACATCCAAGTTAAGACTTCATTTTATTAAAATGAGCCAATAAAAAACCCAGCCTTAGCTGGGTTTTTTATTAAATTTGAGATTGAATATAGTTTTGCAAGCCAATCAACTCAATTAAACGTAATTGCTTTTCTAACCAGTATGTATGGTCTTCTTCAGTATCTGATAATTGTTGACGCAACATATCACGGCTAATGTAATCGCCCTTCTCTTCACAAAGTTTGATACCTGTCGCTAATTTTTCACGAACATGATATTCAAGCGCCAAATCAGCTTTTAAACACGATACAACGTCTGTACCAACATTGATATCTTCACGATGCATGTTTGGTTTAGCACCTAAAAATAATACACGGCGAATAATCGCATCAGCATGAGAAGCTTCTTCTTGCATCTCATGATCAATACGTTCATAAATTTTATTTAAACCCCAATCTTCATACATACGAGAATGGATTAGATATTGATCACGGGCAGCCAATTCTCCGCCAATGAGCATATTTAAATAGTCTATGACTTCTGGATTGCCACGCATAATAAATCTCCTATCGTATGAGAACTATTATGGGCAATCTTAAAAGTGATTGCAAAACAAAAAATGGTTAAGTTTATGATTTTTATCAAATTAAAATGAGAAACATACGCATTTGCAGTTTAAGTTATTTAAATTTCCTCTGCAAAAAGAAACGCTTGTCCAATTTATAAGTTCAGACAAGCGTTAAAATATGGCTCAAACCATCAATTTATAAATTTGTAACTAAAATCAATGGTTCTTATTTCGGTAGATCTATTCGCTTAAAGTCTGCCCGTAGCTCGCCATGAGTGATAAGAAATCAGTCTCATTCATAACAGCAATACCTAGTTTTGCTGCTTTTTCTAATTTCGAACCAGCCTTCTCACCCGCAACAACACATTTGGTTTTACTCGATACACTACCGCTTACACGCGCACCTAATGCTTGTAGCATTTGTGTTGCCTGATCACGGGTCATTTGCTCTAATGTGCCCGTTAACACCCAGCTTTCGCCATTTAATGGCTGTCGTGTTGGTGCAGTCGGTGCATCCCAATGAATTCCTGCGACAATTAAGCGATCAAGCACTTCAATGTTGTGCGGTGCCAAGAAAAAGTCAGCAATCCACTCGGCAGTAATATCACCAACATCTGGTGTTTTCTTTAAAGCTTCAACATCAGCAGCTTTAAGCGCTTCCAAAGTTTGGAAAGTATTGGCTAACATTCTAGCTGTTGTTTCACCTACCCCACGAATTCCTAAAGCATAAATAAAACGCGCAAGCGTTGTCTTCTTACTGGCTTCAATGGCATCAATCAGATTTTGTACCGATTTCTCGCCCATTTTTTCAATCCCGAGTAAAGTTTCTCGGTGTTCGTGCAAATGGTAAATATCAGCAACATCTTTGAGCAAATCGAGATGTAATAAAGACTCTACCCAACGATCGCCTAGACCTTCAATATCCAGAGCTTTACGTGATACGAAGTGACGAATCGCTTCAATACGCTGTGCAGCACAGTACAGTCCACCAGAACAACGTGCTAAAGCTTCCCCTTCAGGCATTACCACTGGTGAGGCACAAACAGGACAGTTATCTGGTAAATGTACAACTTCGGCATCAACAGGACGGAATTCTGGCCAAACTTTTTCTACTTTAGGAATAACATCGCCTGTACGATAAACACTCACCGTATCACCAACACGTACATCTAGGCGATGGATCTCACCAATGTTGTGTAAAGTTACATTGGAAACCGTAACTCCCCCTACAAATACAGGGTTTAAACGCGCTACTGGAGTCAAAGTACCTGTACGCCCTACTTGCCAATCAATCTGATCAACCGTAGTTAATGCAGCTTGTGCAGGGAATTTATAAGCAGTTGCCCAGCGTGGTTCACGACTTAAAAAACCAAGTTGTTGTTGTTGCTTTAAGTCATCAACCTTTACAACCATCCCGTCAATTTCAACTTGTAAATCTGAACGTTCTTGCTGAATTTGCTCATATCGCTGCTGCACTTCTTGAATCGAATTACACAGATATTGACGTTCAGCAATTTCAAATCCAAGTTTTGTGAGCCATTGCAGACTGTCATGCATGGTAGTTAAGCCATGATTAGGTTCACATTGAGCAATGCCGTAAGCATAAAATGCTAACGGTCGAGCCGCAGCAATATTAGGATCGAGCTGTCTTAAACTACCAGCTGCTGCATTACGCGGATTCGCAAATGTTTTATCACCTTTGGCTTCCTGTTCGGCATTGAGTTTTTCAAAACCGGACTTTGGCATAAGTACTTCACCACGAACTTCCAGCAAACGTGGAATTTCAAAGTGATCTGAATGTAACACTTTAGGCAAATTACGTATCGTTTTAACGTTCTGGGTAATGTCTTCCCCAGTTTCTCCGTCACCACGAGTAACGCCACGTATTAACACACCATTTTCATACCAGAGAGAAATCGCAAGACCATCTAGTTTTAGTTCAACTTCATATTGTACTTTTTGCTTAGGCAAACGCTCTTCCACACGACGTGCAAATGCAAACAAGTCTTCCTGATTAAAAACGTTCCCCAAAGAAAGCATCGGAACTACATGAGTCACACTTTGAAATTTAGAGAGAGCTTGTCCACCTACTTTTGTTGTTGGCGAATCTGATTGAACAAGATCAGGATATTGCTCTTCTAAAGCTTTTAACTGGTGAAATAAATGATCATATTCACTGTCCGAGATTGTCGGCTGATCCATGACATAGTAGGCATGGTTATGCTTTGCAATCAGTTGAATAAGCTGACGCATCTGTTCGATCACGGAAGTTGTTGCCATTATGTTATTCACCATAAAAAAGGGTGGAAATTTCTCCACCCTGAGCTGCGACTAGATATGTTGCAATTATCGCAACGAACGTAAAAAATTAAAACTAGGCAGTCGCCTGTGCCGGACGATAATCAATCACATGATGACGCCAGTGCTCTTTTAACTGTGGCGTAAATTCAAGATTATTCTCATCGTAAACTTTGCCATCAATTTCGCGAGCAATTAAACCTGCAATACTCGCCATCATGTCAAAACCAGTCACGGCTTTACTGTTTGGAAGGGCAAGGAAAAATGCTAACCCTTGAACTTGTTCAGTAGATAAAGTTTCAAGATCAAACCCAGCTGGTCCATTGTCTGTCATACGCAATACAGAGAACATGAGTACGCTCGGCTCATCGGTATTTTCATAACGGTGGAAGCACGACATTTCACCATAGCGTAAACCATATTTTAACAGCACTTTAAGCGCTTTATCGCCAGACAATGCTCGACGAGGGTTTGGATAAACATTTAGCGCAATAATCTGTTCAGCCATCGCTAATGAACTTTCATCATCATAGCGTTGCTGTTCATGTAAATGCACATCCAGAATATTACTCTCGCCTTCAAACTCAGCAATTTCGGCGGTTTCTATATTCGGGTTCAAACTCAACTCAGGCTCAGTTTTTTCGCTTTCAGCTTCCAGGTTTTCTTTTGCTAAAGCTTCAGCTTCCGGTTTAACAGAAGCTGTATCAACCAACTCAACTGAACCATCTTTATGAATGGCAGAGCTTGGTACTGTTTCTTGAGATTTAATTTCTTCTACAGAAGCGTTTTCAACAACTGATTGAGTTTGTTCGGCTTGAATTGCTTTAGCGGGTTCTACGGTCTCAATTTCTGACTGTTTTGTTTTAGGTACTTGTGACGGCGCAGCTTCGCTTAAAGTCGGTTCTACTCGCTCTGCACTAGTCACCGCTACAGATTCTGCTTCAGTTTTCTCAAGCTGGTCTCTCACGTACCTAGGTATAACTGGTTGATTGCTATCAGGATTAATATGCAAATCACTGTCTAATGAGGGTTCAGCATGGTTTGGCTTTTTTAAAATCATTTTTAAGCCAATTAGCATAATTATAATGGCAACAACGATGCCAATAATCGTATTGATTTCCATTCTATGACTCCGAAACTAACCCGTATTCTTTTGCCTGTTCTAGATCGACAGTGACTAATTTTGATGTACCCGGTTCAGGCATGGTCACACCCAACAAATCAGTTGCCATGGTCATCGCCAGCTTATTATGTGTAATGTAAATGAATTGTACATGTTCAGAAAGCTCTTTTACCAAATTACAATATCTCTGAACATTCGCATCATCAAGTGGTGCGTCCACTTCATCTAGTACACAAAACGGTGCCGGATTTAATCTAAAAATCGCAAATACTAATGCTAACGCTGTTAAAGCCTTTTCTCCACCGGAAAGTAATGCTAGAGAACTATTTTTCTTACCCGGTGGCCTTGCCATCAGTTTAACACCAGATTGCCAGTCATCTTCAAGACTTAAACTCGCCTCACCACCATTAAAAACCTTTGGAAACAGGTTTTGCAACTCCTGATTGATCTGATCAAAAGTTGTCATAAACAGCTTACGAGTTTCTTGGTCAATGCTTTTCATCGCATCTTTTAATTGAGTTACTGTATTTTCCAAATCTTGAATCTGGTGACTCAGCTCATCAAAACGCTGAGAAACTTCTTCAAACTCTTGTGAAGCGGCAAGGTTAACCGCTCCAATTTTTTCAAACTGTTTCTGTACTTTTTCCAGTTTTTGCTGGTGCTCGGCTAAATCTATTTGTAAGCCTTTTTGAAACTCGGCATTTAGCTCTTTAAGCTGCTCTTGGTAATGTTCACGATCTGACTTGGCTGCTTGCCATGCCAACCGTTTCGCTTCAAGTTGTTCTCTAAGCTGCTCATCTTTTTGTTGATATTGATGACGCTGATCGGTCAAAGTCTGCTGTTTTTCCTGCACACTATTGAGTTCAATCTGCCATTCATTCCAGTTCTTTTGCAACTTTTCAGTTTGAGCAAATTGTTGCTGAAACTCTGACTCAAGATTTGGTAGCTCTAATTGAATAGGGTCAACAAACTTTTTCGCTTGCTCCATTTGAACATTAATTTGGTGATATTGGCTTTGCAAGAATGAGATATCTTTTTCAAGCAACTCAATCTGTTGAGTTGTCTGCGTGCTATTACGGCGTAAAATTTCACGTTCTTGTTGCTGATGTTGCAAGGCTTGTTGCTGCTCGTCTAACTGCTCTGTTAATTCTTCTACCCGAAATTGCAAAGTTTTATAGTCAGGTAAAATGGTTTCGAGCTTAATTGCTAATGCATGCAAATCAATTTCAAGATCATCTTTTTGCATTGCATCTTCTTCAAGCTGCATGTCTAACTGACCAAGTTGATCTTTTAATTGCTGTTTTTGCAGTAAAAATGCTTGTGCTGCGGTTTGTTGCTTGGCAATTTGCACATCAAGTTGTTGCAAGTCTTTTTGTTTTTGTTTAATGACTTGTTGTTTTTGCTGTAGATCAACTTGTAACTGCCCTAGCTCATCTTTTTGTTGAACTACAATTTGATCTAGTGTTTGTAATTGAGGTTGTTGCTTTTCAAGAGCTTGTTCAATTTCATCTAGACGAATACGGTGGCTCAGCATACCTTGTGCACTTTGACTTTCGTCATCATACATAAGGGCAATCACCCAATCCTGCCCGACATGATAGCCATCTAAAGTCAAAACAGACTGACCATGTTGCAACTGCTTTTGCTCATTTAAAGCTTGAGTCAAATCTTGTGCAATCGCTACATTTGAAAAGATTGATAGCTGTGGCGATGCAATCCACTCATTCAAACAAGCCAAGTTACCTTTAAATTTACTTGTTTGCTCTGAAGGTTTTAGCTGGCGAGCAACCCCTTCTTGAAAGACTTGTTCAGTCTCAAGAATATGAGCTTGTAACCATTTTGCTAAAAACTTCTCAACAATCTGCGCATGTGGTTTACCTTGCTCAGTTAACTCTAGAGTCTGCATTAAACGTAGCGTATCTTGGTTCTGCTTTGAACTTTGTTTAGCAACAAGCTGGCTTAGGTTTTTCTGCTCTGATAATAAAACTTGGATTTCTGTTTTCAGAGTTTGCTGCTGATTTTTACTTGATTGATGTTGCTGTTGAGATTGCTCTAAATGCAGTAATTGTTGCTCAATTTCAGTTTCAAGCGACGCGATTTCGCCAAGTAATTTCTGTTGCAGTTGCTCAAGCTCGCCCTGCTCATCTTCATGAACATGCGATTGAATTTGGTTTGCTTGATGTTGCAGCGTTTCTTTTTGCTGCTCAATGCGCTGAACATTTTTACCCAACTGTTCAATTTGAGCTGACATCTGCATTTTTTGCTGCTGTTGTTTTTCAACCTGAGCTTTTATTTGTTCAAACTGTTGTTGTGCTTGTTTTTGCTGAGATTGTAAATCAGCAAAGTTTTGTTCAGCCTCCGTCGCTGTATGCTCAACTCCCGCTAAAGCTTCTGTTTGTTCTTCTAGCTGATTATTCAGTGTTTCAAGTTGCAATTCAGAAAGCTGTAAACGTTCTTTAGTTTGGAATCTTTGCTGCTCTAACTGAACGAGAGTCGTACTATTTTGCTGGTATAGACTCTGTTTTTGTTCAAGAGTCATTTTAAGTTCAGATAGTTTCTTTTCAGCTTGTTGCCATTCTTGTTGTAGCGGTGAAGATTGCTGAATAAGTCGCTGAAACAAAGCACTGGTTGCTTCTAAATCATGTTCAATCGTGCTTAACTCTGAGCGAACCAATTTAAAGGTTTCACCCAATTCATTCATTTGAACAGTATATTCTTCTTGTAGACGTACACTTTTCTCTGCCTGAAAAGACAAAATTTCAATTTTGAGCGTACGGATCTGGCTTTCTAAAGTTTTATATTGAACCGCTGCTTCCGACTGACGCTTAAGCGTTTTAAGCTGCGATTTTAACTCTAGTGCAATATCGTCTAAGCGCGAAAGGTTTTGCTCTGTATGTTCAAGATGCTGCAAAGTTTCACGACGACGAGCCTGATAACGAGAAACACCCGCGGCTTCCTCAATGAACACACGCATTTCTTCAGGCTTGGCATCAACCAAGCGGTTAATCATGCCTTGCTCAATGACCGCATAAGAGCGTGGTCCTAAGCCTGTTCCCAAGAAAATATCGGTAATATCACGGCGGCGACAACGTGTACCATTTAAGAAATATTCTGACTTACCCTCACGCGTGACCTGACGGCGAACAGCTAATTCATTATAAGCATTATACGATCCGCCCAACTTTCCATAAGTATTATCAAAGCGTAGCTCAACACTGGCCACACCAACGGGCTTACGTTTGGAAGTCCCCGTAAAAATAACATCTTGCATGCTACCACCACGGAGCTGACGAGCGTTTGACTCACCCATCACCCAGCGGATCGCATCAATTACATTGGATTTGCCACAACCATTTGGACCAACCACTGCTGTGCGGTTAGCCTTAAAATTTAAGGTTGTACTATCTGCAAAAGATTTAAAGCCGGAAAGTTTTAAACTGCTTAAACGCATAATGCCCTAACTAGCGGCGTGAGCGTCTTGCCCAAGCCAATTCAATCTGTTTCATTCGTGTCAGCGATTCCAACACAAGGTTACGTAAGTGTCGACAAAAATCTTCCATAAATAAAGCGGCTTGTTGTGATTTTCGGATTAAAATTGCATCAGTCACGAGTTTAAATAATGCAAATGCTTCTTGTAGTTCCCGCTTAGAGGTATTTAAGGTCAAAAAATAACTACGACGTAATGAAGGTAGTAACTCTTTATAAAATTTCATTAGATAAGGATTCCCCACCATATCTTGCTGTTCAGCTAAATATTGGAAGACTCCATCATAAAATTTTTCGATATCACCTGCTTTGACATGCTCAAGAAGTTGCTCTAATAGCAACTGTAATTGATCTGCTTCATGCGCACGCCATGTTTCACTCATGCGTTGTACAATATGCCCCAATAACATCATATTTGTATCAAACAACGCTTTAACTTGTTGTGCAGACATTTCTGAAACAATTGCCCCACGGCGTGGAAAAATCTCAATTAAATGAGTACGCTCTAATAATAACAATGCTTCACGAACTGATCCTCGGCTAACGTCAAGTTCTTTGGCAATACGTAGTTCTTGAATACGTTCGCCTTCTACTAGCTCGCCACTAATGATCTGTTCGCTAATATATTTGACAATTTGCTCAGAAAGACTTTCTGTGTCTTCGAGATTCATAAATCACCCGCTACTTTTTATATGCATTAATCCATGCTTTTCTTTCGCATCCTTGTTTTTAACTGATCCCATCGATTAAAAACTATGTCATTGTCTGACAATTTTATTGCATTTTAAGCCAACTCATTTAAAAACAACACCAAAATCAGATGAATAAAAGCCCCAAATGTTCTTATTTTACTGAATAAAAAAAGCTCGAATTTCTAAAAACTCAAGCTCTTAAATCGTAGTTCTAGTGAGATTAATATTTTACTCTCTAGTGCATAATCCCTTTATAAATAAAGTAACTACCTACCACCACTAACAGGCAAGCAAAACATTTTTTTAACATCTGCGGCGACAACGCATGAGCAACCTTTGCTCCAAACTTCGCTGTGACAAAACTCATGACACTAATGCCAATAAACGCATAGATATGTACATAACCAATCGTGTTAGGCACTGAGATTTGTTCTTTTGCACCAAACCACATAAAGCCAATCGCTCCAGCAACCGCAATTGGTAAACCGCAAGCGGCAGAAGTCGCGACTGCTTTTTGCATGACCACGCCATGACGGTTTAAGTATGGAACGGTTAAACTTCCTCCCCCAATTCCAAAAATTGCAGAGGCAATACCAATGCCTCCACCCGCCATGAATTGCATAGGGGTTGAAGGGAGCTGACGCGTTGGATCAACAACTACATGTGCTCCTTTAAACATCCTATAGGCCATCACAACCGCAAAAATACCAATAAGAAGTTGCAAATGCTGGCCAGACATCAGGTCAGCAATCCCCGCCCCTAAAAATGAACCCAACACCAGTCCAGGAGCTAAATTACGAAAAACAGGCCAAAGTACTGCACCCTTTTTATGATGAGCTGAAACAGAACTAAAAGACGTCACAATAATGGTTGCAAGCGATGTTCCGACTGCAATATGCATGATTACCGCTGGATCATAGTGTAACTGGGTAAAAACGACATAGAGGATTGGTACAATAATTAGTCCACCACCAACTCCAAACAATCCGGCAGTAAAACCAGCAATTGCACCAATGAGTAAATATATGATTAACTCCATAAATGTTTTACCACTCTGCTCATATTCAACATGGATTTAGAGACTCGCCAACTACAACAACTTTTAAGCGCAAAAAACCAGCTTCCAGAAGTGGTTTTATTAAAAGCAACCACAACTTCGACCAATGATGATATTCGTGAAATTGCCCAAAAAGGCATTACAACGGGCTTGGTTTGCAGTGCTCAACAAACTCAAGGGCGAGGTCAACATCAACGGCAATGGATTTCACCTGAAGGAAACATTTATTTAAGCACATTGGTGCAAACTCGAACACCCTTAGATGGTCGCTTAGCACTTGAAGTTGCTCTGAATATTTTGCAAATCCCCCAGTTACAAGCGCTGAATTTGCAAGTGAAATGGCCAAACGATTTATATAGTGCTCAGGGCAAATGGGGTGGAATTTTAGTCGAACCACTGTCTCAGCATCAGGCTATTGTAGGTGTAGGTATTAATTTAAAAACACCACCAGTGACTGATAGTGATCAGCCAATTACCTCTTTAGAGGATTTAGGTCTAGAGCAAATGGGTCGTCTTGAGTTAATTTCAGAGCTCTATGTTGCCATTCAAAATGCTGCTCGCTGGTTTGATCATGGCTGCTACAATTTAGCGGGACGTTTTAACCATCATGCGGCATGGATTAATCAGCTAGTTCAGTTTGAACATAGTCAGGGACTGGTACATGGCCGTTTCGTTGGAATCTCCAATGAAGGTGCAGTAATTCTTGAAACTCCAGAACCACAGCAGTTTTATCAAGGTCGCCTAAGACCACAAACAACTCAGTAATCAGGTATTTCCCCCATGAAAAGTTTATGGCTTGATATCGGAAACACCCGTTTAAAATACTGGATTACTGAAAATCAGCAAATTATTGAACATGCAGCTGAGCTACATTTACAGTCCCCTGCCGATTTATTACTTGGTTTAATTCAACACTTTAAGCATCAAGGCCTGCATCGAATCGGGATTTCTTCGGTACTCGATACCGAAAATAACCAACGTATTCAGCAGATTTTAAAATGGCTTGAAATTCCAGTAATTTTTGCCAAAGTTCATTCTGAATATGCAGGTTTACAGTGTGGTTATGAAGTCCCGAGTCAGCTCGGAATTGACCGCTGGTTACAAGTACTCGCTGTAGCTCAAGCAGATGAAAACTATTGCATTATTGGTTGCGGAACAGCGCTCACAATTGACCTAACTCAAGGTAAACAGCATTTAGGAGGTTACATCCTGCCTAATTTGTATTTGCAGCGAGATGCTCTTATTCAAAATACCAAGGGTATTAAAATTCCAGACTCCGCTTTTGACAATCTAAATCCGGGTAATAACACTGTAGATGCAGTACATCACGGTATTTTATTAGGCCTGATTAGTACCATTGAAAATATTATGCAGCAATCACCTAAAAAGCTGCTGCTGACTGGTGGTGATGCAAAACTATTTGCCAAGTTCTTACAAAAATATGAGCCTGTGGTGGAAACCGACCTTTTACTCAAAGGACTACAGCAATATATTGCTCATTATCCTAAAGACTAAAATACACAACAAAATAAAAGGCGCTATATGCGCCTTTTATTTTATGGATTTATTTCTTTTGGTCGTTGTTACCAAACAGTGGACCCATTCCGCCACCGCCACCGCCAAATTGCTTTTGCATATTGCCTAATGAACGCATCATTTTGCTCATACCAGATGGATTGGCAAACTTCTTCATCATTTTGGCCATTTGTGCTTGTTGCTTGATAAGTTTATTCACTTCAGCAACATCCATACCACAACCTGCCGCGATACGCTTTTTACGACTTGGGTTCATCAAGTCTGGGTTACGGCGCTCTTTAACAGTCATTGACTGGATAATCGCTTCCATCTTCTTGACTTGTTTTTCAGGGTTCGCTTGCTCAATCGCTTGCTGAATTCCTGCACCGCTCATGCCAGGCAACTTGTCTAAGAAGCCCATCATACCGCCCATTTTTTTCATTTGCTCAAATTGCATCAGCATATCTTCAAAGTTGAAGCTACCGCCTTTTTGCAATTTTTTCGCCATTTTTTCGGCTTTTTCTTTGTCGATTTTACGTTCAACTTCTTCGACTAAAGAAAGTACGTCACCCATGCCTAAAATACGTTGAGCAACACGGTCTGGATGGAATGGTTCTAAAGCGTCAAGCTTCTCACCCATACCCAAGAACTTGATTGGCTTACCAGTAATGGCACGCACAGAAAGCGCTGCACCACCACGTGCATCACCATCAGTTTTAGTAAGAATCACACCGGTAAGTGCTAAAGCATCATTAAATGCTTTTGCTGTATTTGCAGCATCCTGACCTGTCATGGCATCAACCACAAACAAAGTTTCAGTCGGCTTAACTGCTGCATGCAATTCTTTAATTTCATCCATCATGTCTGCATCGACATGTAGACGGCCTGCCGTATCGACAATCAATACATCAGCAAACTGGATTTTTGCCTGTTCAATTGCACGATTAACAATATCAATTGGCTTTTCAGAAGGATCTGAAGGAATAAAGCCTGCACCAACTTCATTTGAAACAGTTTCTAACTGTTTAATCGCTGCCGGACGGTAAACGTCGGCAGAGACAGTCATTACTTTTTTCTTTTGACGTTCTTTTAAGAAACGTGCCAGCTTGGCAGCAGTTGTGGTTTTACCTGCACCTTGTAAACCAGCAAGTAATACTACAACAGGAGGTTTCGCACTTAAATCAAGTGTTTCATTCGCCTCACCCATCATCTTGGTGAGTTCGTCATAAACAATTTTTACAAATGCCTGGCCTGGTGATAACTGAGTCATCACTTCTTGGCCCAATGCCTCTTCCTTAACTTTCGCGATAAATTCACGAGTTACAGGTAACGCGACATCGGCTTCAAGAAGTGCCATACGTACTTCACGTAAGGTATCTTTAATATTGTCTTCGGTCAGCTGCCCTGAGCCAGTAACATTTCTTAAACTCTGTGTGAGTCGTTCTGTTAAGGTATCAAACATTGCAAAATCCGCTTAAAATGGCTAGTTGCAAAAAAATCTTTCTCGAAATAGAAAATTTATGCATAGAATGCTATAGGATACTTTAGTTCGCAGCGAATTTATATCTTATATAGATGAATTAATCCTGAAAAAGGTTTGACATGATTAGCCTCCCCTTGGTTTATACAATTTTGGCACTCATCGCATATACCACTTCTTTCTGGTATCTGTTTATTCGTTTAATGTCAAAACGTGAACCAAACTCATGGTTATTTGCTTTTGTTACTATCTTGGCATTAGTACTGCACGGCACAGTTTTATGCGATGCCATGCTTACACCAGCAGGAATTAACTACGATGTATTTAACCTGATGTCTTTTACATCAGGGCTTATGTTATTGTTAAGCTTAATTTTTAGTACTTTTCGCCCTATTCTGCCATTAAATTTGTTAGGCATTCCTGTCGCAGCTATTGGTCTTATTTTAGGGTTTGCCTTTAGTCGACCAGATCAATTTATTGAACAGCATTCGTTAGGACTTGATACTCATATCATTCTTTCGCTTTCTGCCTATGCAGTTTTACTGATGGCAACCATACATGCGATCTTGATGTGGTTCCAAAATCGTGAACTCAAAAAGAAACAAAAAAAACGTTTCTGGGTCAACTTACTCCCGCCAATTCAAGCGATGGAATCTTTATTATTTGACCTAATCATTACAGGTTTCATTTTATTAACGATTGCGCTTACATTTGGTTTTTTAACAATTGATAGCTTCTTTGCTCAGCATCTCGCTCATAAAACCGTATTTAGTATTATTTCTTGGTTTATCTATGGCTCATTACTGATCGGCCATTACAAACTTGGCTGGAGAGGCCAAAAAGCAATTCGTTTTACCTTAATGGGTTTTGTACTTTTAGCGATTGGATTTATCGGCAGTAAATTTGTACTTGAGATGATTTTAGGGCGCTAGAGAAATTATAATTTAATCGATACTAGACAGCGTTATGCATATCCCGTATAACGCTGTTTTCGTTTTACTCAGGTGACACAGACTGTGAAACTCATACTCGCTCCAATGGAAGGTTTAACTGACCCGATCATGCGGGATACACTCACATCTGTTGGTGATTTCGACTGGTGTGTGACCGAATTTATTCGCGTTACAGACAGTATTTTGCCAGACCACATCTATTATAGTTTTTGTCCTGAACTAAAAAATGATGGTAAAACAGCAGCCGGTACCCCTGTTCATGTTCAGTTCCTAGGTAATAATCCAGATATGCTGGCAGCAAATGCAGCAAAAGTTGTTGAATTGGGTGCACCTGCAATCGACCTTAATTTCGGTTGTCCTGCAAAAACCGTTAATCGACATCGTGGTGGTTCAGTCCTTCTTGATGAACCAGACGTGGTACATCTGCTGATTAAAGCAGTGAGAGATGCTGTACCTGCTCATATTCCTGTTTCAGCAAAAATGCGTTTAGGTTACCTCGATGAAAACCATACAATGGAAAATGCCCACGCTGTCGAAGATGCAGGTGCAAGCTGGTTAACTGTACACGCTCGAACTAAAGCAGATGGCTATACACCACCAGCTTATTGGGAAAAAATTCTACCTATTAAAGAAGCTTTAAAAATTAATGTCATTGCTAACGGTGAAATCTGGACCAATGCTGATGCTAGAGCCTGTCAGCAACAATCTGGCTGTGAAGACTTAATGATTGGCCGTGGTGCGGTAACGACTCCAGATTTAACCCAATGCATTCGCCAAAATATGGATGAAGCATTATTTAGTTGGGAACAACTCGTTGACTTACAAATTCGCTTTTTAAACGGTCAAGCAAAAACAGAAATTGGGATGGTTGGTCGTTATAAGCAGTGGTTAGGCATGATGACCAAAGCCTATCCTCAAGCGAAAGAATTATGGGATCAGGTGAAACGTATTAAAGCTTTAGATGAAATTGTTCAACAATTAGAACACACCAGATCAGATACTATTTAACTCGGCATAGCCTTTAAAAAAAAGAGGGCGATTGTTTTCACAACTGCCCTCTTTCGTATTTCAGGTTAAGCTATTATTCTTTTTTAAAAGCCGCTTACTTTCATTTTAAAGTCAGTTACAGAAACGCCAGTGACACCAAAACTCCCCATAGAACCATTAGGTAAATTATTAAACGTTGTTGTATTTTGAGTACCCATATTCCCTAAAGTGACATTATTAAGTGAAGCATCAAATTTACTAGATGCGCCTGTATTCCCAAAAGTTAATCCAGTTGGATCAACTCCTGCATAAAAACCATCTAATACAAAACCAGTTGAGGTATTTGTTCCTGCAAACTTAAACCCAAATGTAGCACCCGTATTATCGGACACTAAAGTAATTGGACAACCCGTAGCAGCAGAACAAATAGATTGAATTGCCCCACCAAATTTAACCATGACGGACTGCGCAGCATGGCCCAGTTGAATATTTAAACGAGGTTTATTGGCTTGTACAAAGTTAATATCTAGATTTCCAGTAGAGCGAATGATTTCTTTTACACCCGTATTTACTGTCGTTCCCGAACTAAAAATTGATTTTGGTGCATAACTTGTTAATGCATAATCGGATGGGCTAGATAAAGATGTACTTGGGGCTAAATAAACTGAAAAAGGTAGAAGTCGAATTCCGTTTACATCATTCCCCATAGATATAGCTAAATTTAAAAAAGGATTTCCCCCCCCAGCATCGGTATCCATTGCAATATTAAAAGAAGGATTACCCGATACAGCGGCTTTAATAAACTCTATACCAGGAACTGGATTAGTAGAGTTTCCAGCAATAACAAAACCAGCCTTGCTGTTATAAGAAGTTGAAGCAATACCGTTAGTATCAATGAGTGCGACTTGATTAAATTTAACTTTATCGGCCTGAATTCCTAAAGTTAAACCATTTTGGCCCGTCGTTGCTGCAAGGCTTTGATCATCCAAAGGTTGCATTGCAAAAACACTTGAACTACTGACAAGTAGCAGCCAAAATCCTATATTTTTATTCTTCATGTCGCTCTAATCCTTAAGAGACAAACGCTTATTATTTGTTCAGACTATCAGAATAATATTCAAGTACAAAGCAATTATCTCTATAACCCGACGAATGCAAATCCAATCACACTAAAATAAAATTTATATAAAAAAGTGACGATAATCGTCACTTTTTTATATTAGTTAAAGGCCCCATTTCTAGGCACAATACTAAAGCTACTATTTAAACGTCCACCCGTAATTGCAAGCTCACCTAAACGTGCTCCCGCTCCTGTTGAAGGCGGATAGAAATTAATATCTTTAACACGTAACGCGCCGTCAATACTCTTATCAGGGTTGAAATAAACCGCTGTATTTACCCCAACTTTACCTAAACCACTTGTTGTATCTTTACCCACAACCAAAGCGGTATTAAACGCTAGCTTTCCTGTAATATTGTCAAAACCAATTGCAGAACCATCAATCGGATCACTAATTTGAACCGTATTTCCAGTTGCTGTCGCAGGCACTGTGAAATCGCCGAGTACAGTTAAAGCACTACCATCTGCAATTGAACTATTTGGCACAATTGATAAGTTAAGATCGCCACCTAAACGGAGTTTTAGACCAAATAAGACATCATTATTTTTGGCAAAATTATCAATAGGTGAAGAACATGAACCCGTCGCTGGACAAGTTTTATATTTAGCCCCTGGTAAATAACCAGCTGCAATTTCTGTTGATAAAGCAAGTAGCATCTCTTTTAAACTAATATTAAGACTGCCATTTTCTAAACCAATACTTCCATTACCTTTGAGGAACATATCAATATTACGTAAGCCCATGTAATAATCAGTAGGACTACCACCATTATTAGCATTTGGAGAACCATCAATTAATAAAATTGAGGTTGTTTTAGTTCCAGTCGCATCACGTCCCGTAGTTCCAGCAGCAATACCAAAACCTAAACGCGAAGTCGTTCCAGATGCAGCTACAGCATTTCGAATAGGCTTACCATTTGCATCTTTTGTATAGTAATAAGCACTATTTGCCGGTGCATCTAAACCATATACAGCAGCGTTAGCATTTAAATTATAAAAAGGTAAGGCTAAGCCCCACTGGTTATTTGCACCATTATCTGCAAACTGATTGGCAGCAGCAACATTTGCACTTGTAGTAAAACGACCGCGTCTTGAAAATGCTTGAAACTCTGCTCCACGCATCGCAAGAATTAAGCTAAACGGATTAGTCACCGTATCACGGTGAATATTATGCTGATAATCAGCAGCTGTTGTTAAAGTACCCGACCCTAAACGAATTGCATTTAAAGTCGCGTTGTTTGGCATTAATAATGTTTTTGTATCAGCAAGATTTAAATAAATATTTCCGCTGTCAAAATAACCGCGTGTAGCTGAGTTAAGACCTGTTAAATTACCAAATTCGAAACCATAGGCATTCAGACCTGCTCCACCAATTTCTAAAGTGGTTGCTTTGCCATCTGAGCCTAGCATTGAGTCATTGTCTTTAGTGAATTCACCTTTCATACGAAAGGCAATTCCAGAATTACCTAAAATACTATTACTTGAGCCCGTACCCGTAGCGGTATTTGCAGTGCCTAAAGTGGTGGTATCCGCCGTACCATCCATACCACGGACTTGTAAATAACTATTTACCATACGTCCGCTAGCACCTAAACGAATCAAACCTTTTGCATTCTGTGGGCTATTAGTTGCATCTAAAGCATAAGGATTAGTTTTATCTACATTCGAACTGAGCATCACCTCAATATTCAGGCCTGAATTGGTTACTTTGCCACTACTGTCAACATAAGTACCCGCAGTTAAACCAGAAGCTGAATCTGCTACACGGTTAAAATCAACATAGCCATAGGTAGTATTCGGAGTTTGTCCTACACCAGCAACATTAGTTCCAGTATTTGTCTGTAAAACCAAGCCACGAGTTGGGTCAATCAACATGGCTCCTTTACCAACAAAATTAAAGTTAAAATTTCTTAAAATTAATTGATTTAACTGGCTGCGAGCATCCAATTGCCCTAGATAAATATTGGCATTATTAATACCAAGTGTCATGCTTGACTGGCTATTTGCATTAAATAAGCCATCTTGGGTTGTAAGTGCCAAATTTAGTGGGGAAGTTGTTTGAATAGCCAGCTGGCCCATTGTTGGTGAACAAGTAGCAGAGGTATTACATACTTTAACGCTATTTACGGTAATAAGTGATGGACTGCTTTGCATAGAAAAGTCGAGTCCAGTTTTACCCGTAGTTGGGTTACTCCCTACATCTAAACGGTAATTTGTACTTAAAGGCTGACTAGATGCATTACTTTTTTGAACTTTTATCCCGCTCGCTTGAGCTCTTAAGACCTGATCTGCACTACTAGGTGTACCTGCATGGTCATCCCAGTAAGCATTATCAATATTGATTTCATTAAACGTCGTTTGAATCGAAATCCCATCTTGTCCATTAACAGCACTCAAGTCAGCATCTGTTAAAGCTTCTAACGCAAAAACATGTCCGCTCACTAACAACATGCTGGTTGTTAATGCGTTTAAAATAAACTTTGAGCTGTGATTTTCTTTATTTTTTTTCATCACTTCAGTTCCTTTGAAATCTACATTACCCCTTAACAACGAGGATGGCTGCCATCACAGCTAAAGACCATGACTTTTCCTTGGATAGCCAAATTCCCATTCATCATCAAGCCCATAAAACCAGTTTCACGTCCATGGTCATACGCCGATGGTGTTGCAGTAGCAACTTGCTGGTTTGCACTATTAGCAGTAGCGGCATAAGTTGGCTTTTTGAAATATGCATAATCATACATATTTGCACTCGACCCTTGCGCTGTTGTTGAGCTGGTAAAGTTATCTTGCTCAATTGATAAAGCATTAAAACCAAAGTTACGAATTAAAATTGGCTGTGCCGCACTAAAACTAAGCTGAATAGCAGGCTTAATCATTTCAGTATTATTTTTATCCAAATACTTTAAATCAGCGCCATCCAAACCCATCTTTTGAATATTTAAAGTACCTTGTACGCCTTTAAATACGAGCCAAAGTTTATTACCACTATCACTATTTTCGGCCCAACCACTTGGTTTACTCGCATCTGCTTGTACAAAACGCTTATTAATTGCCAAGCCAAGATGGCAAAACTCTACGTTCTCACAGACACCACCACTACCATTGTCAAATACACCGTTAGCTGTTTGGTTTAAATTGAGCATTAAAGATAAATCAGCACCAGCTTGACCATTAATCGCCTGTAATGCTTCATTATCTAAAGTTTGTAGCTCTGCATGAGTCACTGTTGCACAAAGAGCAAGGAGTAAAGCAGTTATTTTTTTCATCGCGTTACCCACCTCTTATAGACCTTTAGTTGTCAGTTTCAAGTGTTGGATTAAAACACCATCAATGACAGCAGACCCCAGGTTATTTATTGGGCTAGAATTTATAACAGGTGTGGGCGCCTGATTTAATGTTGGAAAAGTTGTACCTGTCATTCCATTATTAGCGCCAATTAAATTATTTACTTCATTATTTGCTGCAGTTAACCAAACAGCTGATGAGTTTGCCCAAACACGGTTTGCAATTGAACCATACATAGGTGTAGTTCCAGAAGTGCTACTACAACCAATAGTTGGAGAACATGTAGCATCAGCAGGCTTTGTTGTTGGAGCTAAAATTGCCCAAGGTGTTGAGCCATTATTATATTCCCACTGATATAAATATCCTGTTGTACCAGCACCACAAATAAATAGAGTACAACTATAAGACTGAACCCACGTCTGAGTATTTACTCCACGTTGTTTATAATGTACTTCAGTCATCTGATTTGAATAAGTTGTTCGTGAAACCGTACCTGAATTTAACTTACCAAACGAAATACCTACTGCTCCTTCATCGGTTGAAGCTCTTAGAGTTTTTCCGCCATCCTCACTAAAGGCAGTACCAATGGTAATACTACTGTGTGTTGCATTATAGCCTTGATAATTTTTACCGCCTAAAGTTAGTTGGTTACCACATTGATAAACGTTACAAGTTGAGCCTTTATAAGAGGTATCCACACCGCTATAGTCAGTATAAATTTGTTTATAAATTTCTGGTTTATTCGCAATACGGGCAATTTCTAAACTAAAGTTTTTACCATCAGAACCTAAAATCAAAGGCTGGTACAAAGTACCTAATACAAGATTTATATTTGGGTTATAAAGGTAAACTCCCTCGTTAGCATCAAAAGTGGGTGCTACGCCACCATTAATTGCAGGTGTGATAAGGTTTCCACTATCGCTCGTTTCACGTGTACTCAAACGTAAAACTCCAGCATTCGATAAACCTGAAGCATCCCACGTTTTTGTGGCAGTTTTACTATCTGTACGTGTACGTTTTTCTACATAATAGCGGCATCCCGCTGAGGTACCAAAACTTCCTGTTCCTCCATTATTACAATCACCTGTTGTGCTTGTACTTAATGTTGAATTAGCACCTGCATGAATAAGAGTCCACGGAGTAGTAGTAGATCCCTCAGTTAGAGAACTTGTAGTAATAGCCTTAACATCCTTGCTGTCTCCGCTATTCAAACGTATAACTCCGGCAACACCCAAAGTATTATTATAAAAAGGGCTCATTCCACCAGCAGATGTTGCTCCGCCTAATGTTTGGAAAAGCTGTAAACGGCTGCCATTTAAGCTAAAGTTATTCCACACTCCTTGTAAACGAAGACGGTTTGCACGAGTTGCATCAGTACTTGTACCAATTAAACCATTTGAGTCGCCATAATTAAATTGATCTGCTGTCCCATTTATTTTATTCGGATTTCGAACGAAGATATCGGACCATAGACCTAGTTTCAACTTATAAGCATCTATACCAGCCGTATCTTTTGTTCCAACCTCATATAAAGGTGCTTCCAAAGCTAGATAGGTTAATTGACAAGTAGGATCAGTCGCACCTGTACAATTATTTGCACTAAAATTCGGTACTGAATTTTCAGTTGCAACTTTAAATATCCAAGGGTTAACAGCTGTACCCCAGCTTGATATTGCTGCTGCTGCCTCAGTAGAAGCTATACGTGTATTAGTATTATTATCAGATTTGGATAAAGCAAGGCCATAAAGATAAATATCAGCTTTACCCACTGCACGGTCACCTGAATCAACCGAACCGTTTTTATTGGTGTCTGCCGAAGTCATACTTAATGGACCTACGGGTACATAATTGATATAACCCGTATCTTTAGTGCGGTCAGTTAAAATTTGGTTTGTAGTTTCATTCGCTCCGGCTCCACGAAATACCATATAAGTATTCTGTGGCAAGATAGCAATACCTTCACCAGTGGTTTCACTTAAACCTGCATCAGAAAGTTCTTCAAGAGCAAAACTTGGCTGACTTATACAAAAGCCAATTAAACTTGCCAGAACGGTTTTTTGAAACCTTACCGTATAATTAAGTGTAGTCATCTTGACCTTCCTGTTTATACGATGCCGCGCACCATATTTATTTTTCTTTAACAATCCTTGATGCTAGGTGAATTTTTCCTTTTCTCCCTAGACTAGAAGGCAAATCCAAATAGATATTGCCAACCCTTCCACATTTCCATTATGCGCAATATTTGCACGAATGCAAAAAAAAGAGCTTAAAAACTTACTTTTCCGATGAATGTAAAATTTAAAACTATGCATTCATACTTAGCAGAATTTTAAACTTCCGTAGCAGTTTGGAGCAAAAGACTGATTAGCTAATTGTAAATTCTGTAATTCTAGTACTGCTGGTCTCGCGTTTGATAAATCCCTTGTCCCAACATTAAAATCACCACCAATACAATTTACAGCCAAGAAACCACAGTTTAATGGATTCTGGGTTAATTCTTTACTCACTTCAGTAAGTGCATCTCTAATAGTATCTGTTTTAATAACGACACTATTAGTCGGGTCAATTCGACCAATATCTATTGGATTTGATAACTCTAGCCACCAACCACGCATTGCTGTTGATACTGTTCCAGGCCAACGTATATCTTGTCCCTGCATCGATAATGATAATGGACTACCACTCAAATCAATTTTATGGATATAACCTAAATTTTCTAACAACGGTACTGTTACAGGTAAATTATTAATGGTCCCACGAAGATTACCATTTAACGTAATTCCCCCAAGGATATCAACATCAGCTGCCAGTGTACCCGACAAATCAATACCATTGACTATAGCAGAGGCTAATAAATTTACACTGCTCATCCGGTGTCCGGATACAATTGATTGTGGTAATGATAACTGTGCTTTTTGGGTAGGGGACAGTGTTATATCATAAGACTTAGTCTGGAAATCAAGATTAAATCCTGCTCCTAATGCAATTTCACCTCTAGCTTTACCTGTAATTGCTTGGTTAACACCACAACCCGAAGGAGATGGATATACGCCACAAGCAGGGCTACCTGTTTGCGTGATGCGTGCAGCCTCAACAGTCGCCGCACCTACTTGGGGTGCTACTACCATATAACCACTTAAACTATTAATACCATTTGGTGTAGCTGAGTTTTCTGTGCCAATAGTTAAAAGCCCTTCAACTGCTTCAGCACTCAAGCGAATACCAGCTACTTCACGAGTTGATGCACTATTTGGGTTCTTTATTGCCAATTCGAAAAAAGGGTTTGTCAGTTTAGCATCGCTTGCTACCCGGCCCTCGCGTGTATCTGCTACACCACTTAAACTAACATTATCAAAATCAATATCACAGCCGCCTGCACCATTTACCCCACCACAACCTAACTGCAGTTTACGAATATTGGCATTAATTTCTAACTCGGCCTCTAAACCTAATTTATAAAATCCTACATTACTACTGCTATCACGCAATTTTTCCAGATTTGCCGAATCATTAGGTGCAATATAAGACATACTCATCAAGGCTTGGCCCCGAGTTGCTGATAGTTCCGAATCTGACATAGGGACTAGTGTAGAAGCAGCGTAAGCTGAAGAAAAACATAAGCTTCCGAGTGTCAAAAGTGCTACTCGAAGAGACGTAAACTGTCGCATAGCCGACCTCCATATCCGTGGGGGCATAATCCTGTTTAATTTCTTTTTATTTGGCTATCTACGTTTGATAAATATTTAACTAAAAATTATCAAAGAGAGCCTATATCAACCACATTTGCTTTTAAATTCTGTGATGCAGAACAAAAAAACAAATCAATTATTGATCATTTTATATCATTTTTTACAAAAGGAAACTGTCGTTTATCATAATTCCGATAAACGCTTCTCATAAAAATTTTATTTATAAAATTGGGCCACCTCAGTGACCCATTATTTTTAAAATCTTTTCATCGAGGAAACATTAGGTTTTGGGAAGCGTAACACCTGTTTGACCTTGGTATTTACCACCACGATCTTTATAAGAGGTTTCACATACTTCATCACTTTCAAAGAATAGCATTTGTGCTACGCCTTCCCCAGCATAAATACGTGCAGGTAAATTTGTCGTATTTGAAAATTCTAACGTAACGTGACCTTCCCATTCAGGTTCTAATGGAGTCACATTTACAATAATACCGCAACGAGCGTAGGTCGATTTACCTAAGCACACTGTTAACACATTGCGAGGTATACGGAAATATTCAATTGTACGCGCTAGAGCAAATGAGTTTGGCGGAATAATACAAACGTCAGACTCAATATCGATAAAACTTTTGTCATCAAAATTCTTTGGATCGACAATTGCAGAATGTACGTTTGTAAAAACCTTGAATTCACGGGCACAGCGTACATCATAACCATAGCTAGAGACCCCGTAGGAAATCAACTTTTCACCATTTTTATCAAAACGGACTTGATTCTCTGCATAAGGTTCAATCATGCCGTGTTTTTCGCTCATTTCGCGAATCCAACGATCAGACTTAATGGCCATGTATTTTCTATCCAAAAGGTAAATTCATTGATTTCGACGTACTTTAACTTAAAAAACCAATTATGAAAACAACACAAAGCTACTCAAACAAATAAGAATAGCTCAGCGGTACATTTAAAGGTTCAGTAAAGCAGAATAACTAATTGGAATTGAAAAGCTGACCAAAACAAGCGAGGCAGTTTTTTGCAAGTTAGTTTGATTTAACCAACCCACTTTCTTAGATGCTAAAACCGATCCCAAAAAAATCCAGAACAATGCAATTGGGGTAATAAGTGCCAAGTAAGCCATCATATGAATTAAATAAATATGAAAATTACTCCATGCAGCTACTGGGAAAATTGCTGAGGCAAACAGTAATGCTTTTGGGTTTAATAAAGTGGCGCAGAATAACTCACGAGCACGAATCGTTGGCTGATTTAATTCAACTTCTTGATTTGCTGTATGCCATAACTTGATGGCTAAGAAAATAATATAGCAAGCGCTCAATAGCTTTAGAATAGGCGGCAGCATTGGTAGTGTGCTAGACACTTTTCCAATCAGCATTCCCCATGCAGAAATAGAGATGACATAACCCAAAACTTCTGCTGGAATAAGTTTTACTGACTTCCTTAAGCCCACTTGTACCCCAGAAGAAGCGAGCAGAGTATTGGTTGGACCAGGAGTAAGTAAAATTGTGGCTACTAAGCCAATAAAAAGCCATGAAATCATTGAATGACCTCACAATATAGTCATCTCAGATTAATAGATATCCTGTCACAAGGCAAAAGGTAATTGTAAGACAAAGTATTTCAAATTATTTTTAAAACAAAAATAAAGTATATAAAAACAATTATTTATACAAAAATCACATAAAGTCGAGAAGAAAACTTTACGGTCAGTTGTTATACTATTTCAAATAGATTATGAGTTAAGTAACATAAGTATTTTTATTTTAAGTCTATTTTTCCATCAAAAGTCTTTATAATAAAAAATATATAGCAATGGTAAGTTTAAATTTTAAGCTTTTAATAAGTTTCAATTCATATATTGTTTCTGATTTTTTTATATAGAGCATCGCGCTTTACTACCCTTAATGATTATGGCAAAGCATTTTTTTCAATCTTGGCTTCCCTCCCCCGAGAAAGTTTCAAATATGAAATTTCTAAGGATTTTTGGTAAAAAGACCCTTAATCCTGTGCTTTGGTATGTCAATCGAAAATCAATCACCCGAGCTGTTTTTGTTGGAACTTTTTTTGGTTTACTGCCTATTCCTTTTCACAGCGTATTTATTGTGATGGCGGTATTACTATTTGAAGTAAATTTACCAATTAGCTTGATGCTCGCTTGGTTAAGTAACCCGCTTACATTAGTTCCTATTCTATATATTGGATTTTGGTTTGGCGCTCATATTTTTCATGTGCATATGATTAACAAAGAAATGCTGCTAGGTGTATTGCATCAGATTTCTCGTTGGATTACTCATTTCGGCCATGGCCACATTGATTTTAGTCTTGCAAAAATCTTGATGACTGGACTTGTTGTAGAAGCTTTTGTATTTGCGGTTATTTTATATATATGCACAGAAATTTTCTGGCGCTGGATGGTTGTTAAAAACTGGAAAAGTAGACATCATCAAAAGAAGCAAGAAGAGGTTTTATAAAAGCTTCACTCTTCTTGCATAAGTTTAAATCATTATTTCGGTAGTTTTGATTTCATATATTCTTCGGCCACATTAAGCACATATTCTTGGCAAGCCTCTCCTGTACCAGGGTCATAAGCTCCGTTATTGGTAATATTATTAGATAAGATTCGAATGCCTAGGAAAGGAACATTAAACTGGCTTGCAATTTGTGCAACAGAAGCCGCTTCCATTTCTTCAACAGAAGTACCATAACGTTGATGGAAAAATTGAATACGATCTAGCTCATTATTCCAGACATCTGCTGAACCAATCGTTCCTTCAACCACATCACCTTTATCATAACGGACTTTATGTGCTGCCATTAACAACTCTTGGTCACCTTCAAATTTGCGTATTGCAATCGGTTCTGGATTTGATTCTTGAGTTGGCAAAACATCAAAAGCTTCAACCCATGTGAGTGAGTCTGAACCACCGCCCACTGGCTGTTTAGGTGTTCTAAATGCACCAATATTGGTTGTATATTTTCCTAAAACAATATCGTAAACGTGCAAATCAGGATCATGTCCACCTGAAGTTCCCTGATTAATGATCGCAATCGGTTTATAACGCTCAATCGCTAGAGCAGTTGCTGCAGCAGAGTTACTCATACCCATGCGAGTTTTAGAAATAATCATTGGATAACCGTTATAGGTACCCTTCCAGAATTTCCACCCACCAATTTCTTCAATAGTCTTATTCTCTAATTTTGAAGCCATTTTTTCCGATTCTACTGGCAAAGCACCCTGAATAATGATCGGCTGTAACTTCTGTTTTTGTTCCTGAACTGTTGGTGTTTGTGAAGCAGATGAGTTGTCATCGTTACATCCAACTAAAAATAAAGCGCTACATAAACTGATTACGCCCAAACTATACTTAAATTGCATTTTTTAACCTTTCTTTTTAAAAAGTGTAAGGTAGCAATCTACATGCCAATTTCAAGTTCAGCTTTGTTATTAGGATTCAGTAATTTAATTTTTTATTTTAATCAGATGATAAAAAAACCCGACTTAAAGCCGGGTTTTAATAAATTAGAAAATACGCTTATCATCACGTGTGCGTTGAGGGATTTTTTCAATCTGCTGCCAGACTGCTTTAGCAATCTCAATATAACTATCAGCCGCATCATCCATTGCCACAACGCTCGGTTTACCCTGATCAGCATGTTCACGTATTTGAGCATTTAGAGGCAAACGGCCTAACAATGGAATATGGTATTGCTCGGAAAGCTTATCACCACCACCGATACCAAAAATTTGCTCTTCATGACCACAGTTTGAACAAATATGAGTCGACATGTTTTCGACAACACCTAATACTGGAATACCAACTTTATTAAATAACTCAATTCCTTTGGTGGCATCAAGCAAGGCAACATTTTGTGGAGTAGTCACAATGATTGAGCCTGTAACCGGAATACGCTGTGCAAGCGTAAGCTGAATATCACCAGTACCTGGTGGCATATCAATCATGAGTACATCTAAATCAGGCCAAAGTGTTTGATTAAACAATTGCATTAGAGCGCCTGTTGCCTTTGGTCCACGCCATGCAACAGGTGTGTTGTTATCACCAGTTAAATGTCCAATAGAAAGCACAGCCATACCATAAGCATCTAAAGGTACAAAATTTTCACTTTCAATTAGAGGAGTTTTACCAGCATTACCTAGCATGGTCGGGATACTTGGTCCATAGATATCAGCATCTAATACCCCAACCTTAAGTCCCATTTTTTGTAAGGCAAGCGCCAAATTGACCGTTGTTGTCGATTTACCAACACCACCTTTACCTGATGAAACTAAAATAACATTCTTGATCCGAGGATGAAGTGGCACATCTCTTTGTTGCGGCGCTGCTTTCTGAATTGGTGGGTTATTTGGGTCCGGTTCAGACTTAGGTGAAGCATCAAGCACAGGAGGTAAATTCGAATTCTCTTTCGGTGCTTTAGATGAACAACCTTGACCCGAACTCTCTTGTGTAGGGCGCTTTTGTTGAACTACATGTAAATTAAGTTCTTCAATACCGCACTTTTGCAAAGCGCCAGCTAAATCATCATGAATTTGCTGCAAGTATTCTTTTTCGTCTGGGAAAGTATTAATGGTGAGTTGTAAAACACGACCTTGCACTTGAAGCTGACTAATGCGCTCTTTTAAAGCATCTTTTGAATCTGGCAATAAATAATTTTGGAGTACGGTTTGGATTTCCTCTTCTTTCACTTCTTGTGCGGGTGAAAAAACGGATTTTAATGAAGAAAGCCAAGACATATTGTTTACTCCAAAAACAGATCATTACAGCTTAATGGAGATAGTGTAACAGTATTGCTCCGCACTCGCTCACCTTGGGATGAATAATTACTAACTTCAGAACTCATCTTTTAGGTAAGGAGTACGGATTTTAGTTTAAATCAGCTTATTCAGCAGAATCATGATTTTTCAATTTATTAAGTTTTTCGGTAGCTGTTTTCTTCAACTCATCAAATTTTGCAGTTGCTTGAGTTTTTAACTCATCAAATTTTGTAGCCGCCTCTTCCTTTAATTCTGCAGCTTTGGCTTTAGCATCATCAAATTTATGCGCTGCTTCAGTACGTAAATGGTCAAACTTGTCTTGCAGGCTATGCTGAGCATCATCAAGTTTGCCTTTTAAATCATTAGCTTTATCTTCAACTGCCTCTTTTGCAGCAGCTTGTTTTTCTTTTACATTTTCCTTTAAATCTTCCAAAGCTTTTTCGCCTTGTACTTTCGCATCAGCTGCTTTTGCCTTTAATTGGTCTACCTTATCTTCAACTGCTTCTTTACCAGCAGCTTGCTTCTCTTTTACATTTTCCTTTAAATCGTCCAAAGCTTTTTCACCTTGTACTTTTGCATCAGCCGCTTTTGCCTTTAATTCATCTAATTTATTTTCTGTAGTCATCGTTGTTATCCTCATAGTTAATTAAAAAATTACCTGAATAAGTTATTAGTTATACATCGTTATGGCTTATTTTCTGACCGTAACTGCAATTTGAAACAAAGACAATACAGGAAGATTCAAATATTTTTTGATTTGTTTATCTGTTCTAAAGAGAAACCATGCCTGACCAAAATCCATTTTAATAGAAATCGCTTATGCCAAGCTGGAGATTATTAATCTTTGCTTATCTCCCTGCATCAGTTAAAATCTTCCACCTTATAAATACGAATGAGAGAATGAAATCCGTGCGTAAAATTTTAGTCACTAATGCCCTCCCTTATGCTAATGGTCCAATTCATATGGGTCATTTACTCGGTTACATCCAGGCAGATATCTGGGTTCGTGCCATGCGAGCAATGGGTCATGATGTGACTTATGTATGTGCGGATGATGCTCACGGTACAGCAATTATGCTACGTGCCGAAGCAAATGGTATTAGCCCAGAAGAGCAAATTGCGAATGTCCAAAAAGAACACATCCGTGATTTTGACGGTTTTGGTGTACATTTCGATCATTACGATTCAACGCATAGCGATGCAAACAAAGCACGTTCAACAGATATCTATATTAAAAACCGTGAAGCTGGAAATATTGCAGTTCGTCCTGTAACTCAATTATTTGACCCAGAAAAAGGGATGTTCTTGTCTGACCGTTTCATTAAGGGTACATGCCCAAAATGTAAATCAGAAGATCAATACGGCGACTCATGTGAGGTGTGCGGTACAACTTACAATGCAACTGAGTTACTTAACCCGCGTTCGACTTTAAGTGGTGCAACACCAGTTGAAAAATCATCAGATCACTATTTCTTCAAGCTTCCAAACTTCTCTGAATATTTACAAAAATGGACGCGTGATGAAGGACGTTTACCTCTTTCAATTGCGAACAAGTTAGATGAATGGTTTGAAGCTGGTTTAGCAGACTGGGATATTTCTCGTGATGCACCATATTTTGGCTTTGAAATTCCAGACGCACCAAATAAATATTTCTACGTATGGGTAGATGCCCCAATTGGTTATATGTCTAGTTTTGAAAACTACATCAAAACTAAACGCCCAGATTTAAACTTTGATGATTTCTGGAAAAAAGACAGCCAAAACGATGTTTATCATTTTATTGGGAAAGACATTGTTTATTTCCATGCTTTATTCTGGCCTGCAATGCTTGAAGGTGCGAACTATCGCACTCCAACTGGTCTTTTTGTAAATGGTTTCTTGACTGTAAATGGACAAAAAATGTCTAAGTCACGTGGTACTTTCATTAAGGCCGAGACGTATTTACAGCATTTAAACCCAGAATATTTACGTTATTACTTTGCATCTAAGCTTTCAGATAAAGTTGAAGACTCTGACTTAAATCTTGATGACTTTGTTCAAAAAGTAAATTCAGACTTAGTCGGTAAAGTCGTTAATATTGCCAGCCGTTGTGCGAAATTCATCAACAGCAGCTTTAACAATACGTTATCTGCTCAATGTGCAGAAACTGATTTAGTACAAAGTTTTATTGATGCTGGCGATTCAATCGCTGCTGCATATGAAGCACGGGAATTCTCTACGGCGATCCGTGAAATCATGGCGCTAGCTGACCGTGCAAACCAATATATTGATGAGAAAAAACCTTGGGCTCTTGCTAAACAAGAAGGTCAAGAGCAACAAGTTCTTGATGTATGTTCCGTGGGTATCAACTTATTCCGTCAACTCGCGGTGTACTTAGCTCCAGTTCTGCCAACTTTAGCTCAACAAGTTCAAGATTTCTTAAAACTTGAAAGCTTCGATTTCGAGTCACGCAAACAAATTCTTGTAAGCCATGAGATTGCGCAGTTCCAACCGCTTATGCAGCGTGTTGATCCAAAAGCTGTTGCAGCTATGGTTGATGCTTCTAAAGAGTCTTTAGTTGCTCCTGCTCCAGAAGCAACTAAAGCAACGGCGAAAAAGGACAAAGCTGCCGAGAAAAAAGCTGCCCCTGCTCCAGCAGTAGGTGAAGCTGAAATTATTGGTATTGAAGATTTCTTAAAAGTTGACTTGCGTGTTGCTCAAGTACTTGAAGCTGGTACAGTTGAAGGTTCAGATAAATTACTACAACTTACTTTAGACGTTGGTGAAGCTGAACCACGCAATGTATTTAGTGGCATTCGTAGCCAATACGCACCAGAAGACCTAAAAGGTAAATTGGTTGTTATGGTGGCTAACCTTGCACCACGCAAAATGCGTTTTGGTATTTCAAACGGCATGGTACTTGCTGCTGGAAATGGTGAAGGTATTTTCATTATTTCTCCAGACAGCGGTGCGAAACCAGGCGATAAAGTTTCTTAATCTGCTTTCAAAAAAAGCTCCCTAAATTGGGAGCTTTTTTATTTTTAAGGGCTTTGAATAGGTTTAAACGGGGCTTACTAAATTAGGACCACGGCCACCCTTCGCAAGGGTTATTAAATAAAACGTGTATATTTCCCAACTCTTCATTTGTTAAATAGCCATTCTTATTTTCATCTAAATAATGAAATAGCTCTGTCTGCTTGTTTTCACCTTGAAAACGTTTATCACTCGGCCAGTTATAAGGATAAAAGTCTTCAACCCGTTGAAATTCTTTTTGGCTATACATGCCATCATGATTTAAATCATATTTTTCCTGAAAAAGCTCCCAATCTAAAGAAGCAGGCTCACATGCACTTACCATATTCAAAACACAGTAAGTTGCACATCCAGCAAGTAACCTAATAGTTAGATTGCTCATGATTATTCACTTGTATATCGGAAATTTTATAATCCTTTTCGTGAACTGGAGTACCCACAATACTCATAGTCCGCTCATTTGCCGATTGTTGTTTACTCGTCGTTCTCATCTCACATCCTGTAGTTAAGATGAGAAAAACTACAGAAATGCTCACTATTAGTTTTTTCATAACGTGATCCTCATTTCTTTTTGTTTTATTTATTAAGTTACCACTTTTAAGGTATTTAAGTGCTAAAAAAGATATTTCAATTTGTATATATTTTACTCAAAAATAAAGCCAGACTATAAATAGCTGGCTTTGGATTTTGTAGATATTTTAATTAAAGAGTAATCATTTGAAGAAAATTAATTTTAAACCCAATAAAGTCACAATACTTCCAGCAACTCGATCCACCCCTGTTTTTGCTTTTAAGTACATTGTTCGGGGCTTCTCTGAAGATAACAGCATCGCAACACATGAATACCATCCAGCATCAATCATAAAACAAATCACTGGTAATGCGACATAGTAATAATTAGGGATTTCTTTTGGCAGTAAAGCCGTAAATACACTCGCTAGCACGACTGCGATTTTTGGATTACTTAACTGGGTAATTAAGCCATATCGATATGCCTGTTTATAGGTCATTTTCGATTTGCCATCGTTTTCCATCGCAATTGGTTCTTTAGCATGTTTAATAATTTTAAAAGCCAGCCAAAGCAAATATAGCCCACCACCAATTTTTAAAATTAAATAAGCAGAAGGCACCGCTAATAAAACTGCTTGCAATCCCATAACTGCTAATAGACCAAAAAGTGCTGCACCTGTCCCCGTCCCTAAAGCGGTAAACAACCCATGTTTACGTGATTTAGAAATTGAATTTTGTGCAACATAAATAAAGCTTGGCCCAGGACTTATTGCTCCAAGCATCAATGCCATCGCAATTGAAAAAAGAGGAATAAGGGACTCAAACATTGTATTGACCTAGCATCACGCAATTGCGCGGTATTCTAACAGCTTTTTATGACACATATAAAAATGGCGAAGATATAAATAATGAAAATTGAATTTTCATGTTTTTACAATTTAGATCTTCACAACGGACAAAAATGTCCGTTAAATATATAACCTTTCGAACTCCCCAAACCGATGACATGAGTAAACGTCAAAAAATTGCTGCCCATAATCGGGATGAATTACTCAATGCAGCCGAAGAATGTTTTCGTATTCATGGCATTAATGTTCCCTTACAAGTTGTGATTGACCACGCTGGTGTAGGCAGAGCGACTTTCTACCGTAATTTTTGTGATCGAAAAGCTTTAATTAGTGCACTTTTAGAACGTGCGATTACACAGCTAGAGCAAAAAGCAGCTCATTTTCAACAATTCGAAGATGGTTTATTTCGTTTAATTGAAGGACATATTGGGCAACTTCCCAAGCTCGCAATTTTGCAAGATTTTTGGAGAGTGATTGATCGACAAGATCCAATTATGTTAAAAATTTATGAACGGCGAAATAATGCACTTAACCCACTGATTGAAAATGCGATAGAACAAAAATTGTGCCGAGCTGATCTGACCGCCGATGACTATGCAATGGTCACAGCAATGTTGGGTTCTTCATTTCAAGGACATGAGCCAGAAGAACAGACTCGCTTAGCAAAACGAGCAATTGAATTACTATTTCATGGTATTCAAATACAAAAAATGCGAGGAATAGAATGAGTAAACCGCCTCGTTACTTAGAACCACCCCCCGACTGGACCCCAGAAGAGCAACCGACTTTACCTGGCTCACCAGCAGCTATTGCACACTCTGTACCTAAGCGATTTATTTACTTTTTTATTGGTTTATTTATCGCCCTTTCGGCAAGCTTAAGTAATGGTTTTATTACGGCAAATTTACCTTTAATCCAAGGTGAGTATGGACTAACTCCTTCCGAAGCGGCTTGGTTGCCTGCTGCTTATGTCATGGCAAATGTCAGTTCAAACCTGATTTTATTTAAAGCCCGGCAACAGTATGGCCTGAGAGTATTTTCGGAAATAGGACTCGTGATTTTTATTGCAGTTCTGGTATTACATATTTTTGTGCATACTTATGAAATGGCTTTATTTGCACGGGTTGTAGCTGGTTTAGCTGGTGCGCCATTAAGCTCACTAGGTATGTATTACACCATGCAAGCTTTTAAAAAGGCAGACATGGCAAAAGGAATATATATTGCCTTTGGTTTTCAGCAGTTAGGTGTTCCCCTCGCCTGGATTATTTCTCCATTTCTCGTAAATACAGACAGTTGGTCTGTTCTATATACGTTTGAGCTCGGCTTAGCACTTTGTTGTTTAGCCATGGTCGTTTCATTGAAGTTACCACGTAGCTTAAGAATTTACGTTTTTGAGAAGCAAGATTTTTTCACCTTTGCTTTACTCGCTCCCGGCTTTGCTTGTTTATGTATTGTGCTCACGCAAGGTCCAATTTTATGGTGGTTTAACAGTGAATGGCTTGCTTACGTCTTAATTGCAGGTTTTATTTTAGTTGTTTTGGGGTTGCTCTATGAGCACTATCGCGCCAATCCATTAATTATGACACGTTGGTTAGGTGCCGCTTCGACCCTACGCTTCATTTTTGGTGCTTTTGCTATTCGACTTTTAATGTCAGAACAAAGCTACGCAGCGGTTAATTTCTTAAAAACTATGGGAATGGGTCCTGACCAATTTGTTCCACTCTATGTGGTCATATTGGTAGGGATTTTAAGCGGAACACTTTTTAGTGCACTGACTTTTTCACGTGAACGGATTATCTTCCACTTACTTTTTGCAGAATTTTTAATTTTAGTCGCGTGTGGATTAGATTATCACTTAACCAGTGATGTCCGACCTGTGAACTTCTTCGCAAGTCAGTTTTTAGTAGGCTTTGCAGGTGGTTTATTTATTGGGCCATTGCTCCTGATCGGCTTTGCGCAAACTTTGGCTAAAGGTCCTTCGTATGTGGTGACTTTTATTGTGCTGTTCTCTGCAACTCAAACATTTGGTGGTCTTGTGGGGTCTTCATTCTTCTCGACCTATCAACAACACCGCACGCAGAACTATCAAGTCGAGATCATAAAAGATTTAGAACAAGCCGACCCGTTGGTCGCTCAAAGGCTTTCTACCTATCAGCGTAGTGCAGCCATCTCAACAAATGACCCAGCATTACAAACAGCTCAATCCATGCGCTCACTTAATCAAGTGGTCACTCGTGAAGCACAAGTGCGTGCCTACAATGATGTGATTGCATTAAATGGTATTTTTGCTATCGCATTACTCTTGTGGGGTGGATTTAATATTGCACGAAGTAAATATCTACAACGTAGAGGAATTAGCCGTCCTTAACGGCTTCTTTATTGATGAAATAGAAATTGAGATTGATATATGTCAGATGATCAAAACAAACCGGAACAAGCTCCACCTCAAGCAGCTCCCGCTCCATCTAACGAACCGGCACCTGCGAGCAAACTGATTCCGACAAAACGCTCAACACTGTTATGGATGTTAGGTGTTCTTATTGTCGGTATTTTAGTGATTTTATGGGCATGGAGAATCGGGCCATTTGCAACGAGTGTCCAGCAAACTGACAATAGTTATGTTAAAGGTAAAACAACGATTTTATCGTCGCAAATTAATGGCTATGTTAAAGATGTATTAGTTAAGGACTTTGACCACGTTAAAAAGGGTCAAGTATTAATGCATATTGATGCAACCACTTACGACCAAAAAGTAGCGCAAGCGGCTTCTGGAGTTGAACAAGCTAAAAATACTTTAGCCAATCAGACACAGTCTATTGCTCAAAAACAAGCTGATATTGTGGCTGCACAGGCTAAAGTTGAACAAGTTAGGGCTCAATATGAGCTTTCTTTAGCACAGCTTAGACGATATCAACAGTTAGGAAATAGTGGAGCAGCTTCTAAATCTGAGCAAGATAAAGCCGCAGCAGATGCTGAAAATAACCTTGCAGCACTGAAGCAGGCAGAGGCCAATGTTTTAGTTGCCAAAGAAGCGCTTAAAACAGCACAAGTGGCAGAAGCTGGATTAGAAGCACAAGTTTCCAGTGCTAAAGCACAGTTAGACCAAGCGCAAACCACCAAAGACTATAGCGTTATTGTTGCTCCAATGGATGGACAACTTGGTGAGGTGAACCCTCGTGTTGGGCAATATGTAGCAGCAGGCTCACAGTTACTCTACTTAATTCCACAACAAACTTGGGTGATTGCTAACTTTAAAGAAACCCAAATTGCCAATATGCGAATTGGACAAAAAGCATGGTTCACAGTCGATGCCATGAAACACAAAAAATTTACAGGACATGTTGAGCAGATCTCACCTGCTGCGGGTTCTGAGTTCAGTGTGTTAAAGCCTGACAATGCAACAGGAAACTTTACCAAAGTAGTTCAAAGAATTGCCGTACGTATTACCATTGATCCAAATCAAGAAGGAATGGAACACTTACGCCCTGGCATGTCAGTAATTACTTCTGTCGATACAAGTTCGTAAACAGCTTTTTAAAGCTCTATTTAAAAAGCTACAATGTGATCAATCATTATTTTTCTCAATTTCTAATGTTTGATCACATTGCCCAACCTGTTTCCTATCAGCATATTGAACTCCCCTCTTTAGTTCATCTCGACATTAAGCGATTAGATTTAGTTCATCCTCAAATTTCGGGCAATAAATTTTTCAAACTAAAATACAATCTGCTTGTCGCAAAACAACAAGGTTTATCGAGCATTTTGACTTTTGGAGGGGCCTATTCAAATCATATTGCCGCGACTGCCTATGCCGCTCATCTTTTTGGCTTAAAAAGTATTGGGATTATTCGTGGTGAAGAGTTAGCTGATAAACCTCTTAATCCAACCTTAGCAAAAGCTCAAAGTTTAGGAATGTATCTACATTTTGTCTCACGCAATGAATATCGCTTACGAGATGAGGCAAATTATCTTCAACAGTTACACCATCAATTTCCTGAAACTTTCATTATTCCTGAAGGCGGTACCAATGAACTGGCAGTTCAAGGTTGTCAGGAAATTATCAATCAAAGCGATTTGCAAAACTATGATGTGATTTGCTGTGCAGTAGGAACTGGCGGAACGATTTCAGGTCTTATTGAAAGGAGTTCAGCCGATCAAAAAGTCTTAGGATTTTCGGCTTTAAAAGGTGACTTTTTACAACAAGAAATTCGGCAGTGGACCAAAAAACAGAACTGGTCTGTGACAGATGCATACTGCTGTGGTGGGTATGCAAAAACTTCACCCGAGTTATTGGCGTTTATAGAAAGTTTTGAAGAGCAGCATGCGGTACCACTTGAACCGATCTATACGGGAAAGATGATGTTCGGTCTGTTTGATCTTATAAAGAATAATTACTTTTCTGAAGGTACTCGCATTCTGGCAATTCATTCTGGTGGTTTACAGGCAGATATAAGAAATAAAAACACATCAATAACTTATTAGCTTTTAGTACACATTACTCCGCATAGCAGTAAATGTCTTTAGCATGACTAAGGCTCGGCATGATAGTATATGCCCCTTTTAAATTTTCACGATTAATCGAGAATCTCTTATGTCTAACAGTCATGTTGATGTCATTGTCTTAGGTGCAGGTGCTTCTGGACTCATGTTGGCTGCACATGCTGCTAAACGAGGGCGCTCGGTTTTAATTTTAGAAAAAGCCAATAAAATTGGTAAAAAGATTTTAATGTCGGGCGGTGGCAAGTGTAACTTTACCAACCTGTATGTAGAGCCTGACAACTATATTTCTCATAATCCACACTTCGTTATTTCTGCCCTATCACGCTACAGCAACTGGGACTTTATCGGTTTGGTATGTGATTATAAAATTGCTTATGAAGAACGAAAACACGGGCAATTATTCACGCTAAACGGCGCTAAAGAAATTTTAGAGATGCTAGTGAGTGAATGTGATAAAACCAATAACGTTGATATCCAAACTCAATGTGAAGCTGTACAGATTGATCCATTAGAAAAAGGCGGTTTTACTGTACACACAAACCAAGGCCGATTTAGCTGTGAGTCATTAGTGGTTGCTACAGGTGGTTTATCCATTCCAACTTTGGGTGGTTCTGGGTTTGGCTATGAACTGGCACAAAAATTTGGACATACGGTTTTCCCAACTCGCGCAGGTTTAGTCCCATTTACTTTTTCAGATCATATTAAAGAAGTCACTACACGCCTAAGTGGTAATGCTTTAGATGTGACTCTAAGTAACTCGAAAAATAGCTTTACTGAAGCCTTATTGTTTACGCATCGTGGTTTGAGTGGTCCAAGTTCTTTACAGCTTTCAAACTATTGGAATACCGGTGAAAGTTTTAAAATTGACTTTTTCCCGAGCCAAGATTTAGCAAATTATTTAAAAGACAAAAAGAAAGCCAAACCTAAAGTTTTATTGCGTACTCTTCTGAATGAATTTACGGCAAAAAGTATTGTACAAGAGTTACAACAACTTATATGGCCAGAGCAGAGCGAGACAGTAATTGGTAATATCAGTGATGCACAGCTAGATCATATTGCCGAGCAACTACATGGTTTTGCTGTGAAACCATCAGGCACAGAAGGCTATCGTACTGCCGAAGTTACTTTAGGTGGAGTTGATACAAGTGAAGTATCTTCCAAAACAATGGAAAGTAAAAAGCAGAAAGGACTGTTTTTTATTGGGGAAGTACTTGATGTGACTGGCCATTTAGGAGGTCATAACTTCCAATGGGCTTGGTCTTCCGCTTATGCAGCAGCACAATACGTTTAAATGATCAATAAGCTAATTTGAGGCTTTCGAATCATTTGATGATTTTTCAGAATTACGAGTATGAGTTGTTGCCTGTTTTGATGAGTTAGATTTATTAAACACAAATTTATAAGCACTTGCTAAAAAACCTACCGTAATTCCCGCAATGACAATCGGTGCTAAAAAACGACCTGGTTTCTTCATCGTATTTTCCTCACTTATTTGTTTTTATAACGTCTAAAAAGAACGACCACTCAATATAGAGTGGTCGAACTTATCACAAAAATCAAAGATTTTTTGTACGGTTTATCTGAAAATTAGTTTTACTTACTAAATTTCGTCATTTTCTCCAGTAGATCCAAACGGTTTATTTACTGGTGGTTCTGCTGGATTTACTTGTGCAGAATCAGCTGGTTTTGCATCAGATGAAACAGTTGATGGTGAAGTTGTAGTCGTTGGTGCAACTGTAGATGTTGACGAACTCGTAGTTACAGATGAGCTACCAGCAGATGGGCTGCTCGTTGTGGTAGTAGACGGTGGTTGATACAGAGGATTTGGTTCATTCGCTTCTTTTTTAGCTTTATCTAGCAAATCGCTCAACAGTCTTTCTGCTGGTTGGCGACCACCTAAACCAAATGCAAGAGCGAAAGCAACTGCAACTGCGCCTAGAGTCAAGCCAAATGCAAGATTAACGATTGAATCTGCAATACCCATCGCTCTTAAACCAAGCGCAAGTACAAGACCAATAATTAACACACGAACTAAACTACCTAACCAACGCGAGCTATTATATTCGCCGCGTTGAACCACGTTCGCCACAACATTGGCAAGCCAGAAACCAATAACCAAGATTACAGCGCCCAATAGAATGTTTGCACCGAAATGGATAAACATTGCGATTAGACCACTAATTTGATCGAAACCAAGACGATCCGCAGCTTCAGAAACTGCAAATAACATAGTAAAGAATACAATTAACCAGCCAACTGCATTAGAAACTTTAGTTTGGCCTAAAAAGCGTTGTACATCTAACTTTGCAGGAATTTCATCAACACCAGTACCTGCAATTAATTCGGCTACTAAGCGGCCAACAAAACGAGAAACAATATAAGCAACTAGTAGAATTAAACCAGCAGCAATAATGTTTGGAATTGCCTGCAAGATTTCATTAAGCATTGCTGTTGCTGGCTGAGAAATTGTCTCAATCCCTAAAGCTTCAAACGCTACAATCAATGTTGTAATAATGATGATTGCGAAAACAAATGAACCTAAGAATTTGCCTACGTTAGAGCTTTTGAAAAGACCAATTTTTTCAGCTTGAGCCTGAACACCTAAGCTATTTACTAAACCTTCAACAATACCGCGTACAATTTTTGCCAAGATATAACCAACAAAAACGATAACACCAGCAATAAAGATATTTGGTAAGAATGCTACAGCATCATTTACCATATTTTGAACTGGAATCAGTAAGCCTGTTAATCCTAATATTGAAAGAACAATCGGAAGGAAAAGTAACAATACAAGCCAGTAAAGAATTTCACCAATATTCTGGCTAATTCCACCTACACCCACTTCGCTGCTTAACTTATCATCGAGTTGCGTTCGGGATAAAACATTGGTCACCCCCGCTCGCACCAGTCGAGCAACGATCCAACCAATAAAACCCACCACAACAGCAGCAATAATATTTGGAATATAGACGAGTACCTGATTCACCATATTGCTGAACGGGCCACTTACTCCACTAATGTTAAGTACATTGAGAGCTGCGACAACAGCTAAGATTAGAATAAACCAGAATACGACTTTTGAAATAAGACCTTCTATGTTTGGAGCACGCCCAGTTGCTGAAGATAATTTTGCATTGGTATTTACTTTTTGCAGAAGTTTTTTTACCCCTGCCGCAACTAATAAAGCGATTATCCAGCCAACCAGTAAGATGACGATTGCAGCTAAAATAGGATGAAACTGATCCCAGTAATACATCGCATCAAACTGAGCGCCGCGAGGCCCATCAAAAAATTCATTCATATTGTTATGTCCTCAATTGTTATGTTCTTTTCAGTGCCATCAATTATGAAAAACACTTTTCGTTGTTAAAAATGACGATAAATGCGGTCTATCTCACCTTATGTTTTGAATATTTTGTAATCAACACACTTCTGCATAAATACAACAAATTGATGCAAAAGGTTGCAAAAAAAGCCTTCAGGTCACATCCCAAAGGCTTTCTATGAAGATATACTGGTTAGCTTATTACCCTTTATAAATATTCAAATCTGAAGTGCTCTTAATGACATGTGGTGTGGCCTCATGTTGAAAAGCGGCTTCTTCTTTAGGTGTTTTGCTGTGATCAGCAACCATGTAGACGATGAGTGCAATAAGAAAAAGCCCAACAATGATTAAAATGTAAACTGGCAATCTTCTTTTTTTCGCAGTTTCTTCAGGACTCGTCACATGAGGTGGTTTTGAAAAATCATGCATCTTCTTTCCCCTCTTCTTTTATCATTAACTTTATAATCATCATAGCAATTTGGTTTGTTGCATTGTGTGAAAAAGCATTATGCTAAGGTGTCTGTGTTTGCAAAACTCTACTATTAAAATAATAAAAACAGTATAAAATTTAGGCAAAAATATTTAGCCATTAAAAAATAATGGCAAGTTATGCTCGAGCTTCTTTAAGGTTCTATTTGTAATACAATATGTTTTAGCGCTTACTTTTTATAAAATAGGCTATAATAAGCCCCCTTGTTTTAAAGCTGCTCTATTTTATGATGTATCGTCAGCAAAACGTAACACTTGATCTCGACACTGACGTCACACATCAATGTTATATACATCAGACGAGAGACGAACATCTCATTGGTATTATTGAATTTAATAAACCAAGTTATGAACTCAAATGGGGTGATTTAGAGTATTTTCGTCGTCGTACTGAAGAATTTTCCGTCATGCCATTTCCTGACTGTATTAATGCCATGATTGTTGATATTCGTAATATCAATATTTTTCTAGACAATGATGTTCCAATCTTGCCTTGGCGCTTACTAGAAGAAGACTGTCCTGTTCGCTTAGTCGTTCCACAAGATCGTTTGGAACATTATGCAGGTCTTTTTGAGCCAACTTGGCTTTCAACCGATGTAGATAGCGCAATTTCAGAAATTCGCGAATTTATGGATATGTTTGTCCACTAATAAACATATCCATAAAATTAATTATAAAGTTGTTTTCACCGCAATTTATTACCAGTAATTTTCTACCGCAATATTTCCCTCACCTCGACGGTTCATCGTCAAACCACGGCGTTTTAAAGCCTCTTTCGTGTCATCTACCATTTGCGGATTTCCACAAAGCATGACGTGGCTTGTGGCAGGGTTCAGTTCTATACCAGCAGATTTTTCTAATTCACCATTTTCAATTAGAATCGGCAAACGATCATGCAATGGCGCAGATGGATCTCGAGTAATAATCGGAATAAATTTAAATCCGTTATGTCCTTCCCCAAAAGTTTCAGCAATCTCTTGAATACGATCAACATAAGCTAACTCAGCTGCGGTACGGACACTGTAGACCAAATTAATTTTTTGATATTTAGACCATGTATCGAAGTCTTGTAGCATAGATAAAAATGGAGCTAATCCTGTACCCGTTGCCAATAACCATAAATCATGCGGTAAAGGTTGTTGATAGCGAGCTAAAGTCAAATAACCATAAGGTATTTTTTCTAAATAAAGCTCATCTCCTACCTTTAAATGTTGAAGATTTGACGTAAATGCACCGTCTGGTACTACAATCGAAAAAAACTCAAGCGTTTCATCAAATGGTGATGAGACTACCGAATAAGCACGAACAACGAGTTCCTCTCCAACTTTTAGCCCAATACGTGCGAATTGCCCAGCTGTAAATTTAAAATGTGCAGGGCGAGTCATGGTGAAACTGAAAAGAGTTGGAGTCCAGCGGTGTACAGATAAAACTTTTTCTACGCTAAATTTTTCAATTGACATGATTTCAACGTGGCATGAAATAGTGCGCTCATGTTAGCATGACAGCCGAAATAATGAATACTTTTAAACGTTAAGGCTTTTTAAACATGCGCATGACATTACGCCAGTTGGCTGTTTTTGTAGCAGTCGCTCAAGAAGGAACTGTCACCAAAGCGAGTGATGCGGTCAGACTGACGCAAAGTGCAGCAAGTATGGCTTTAGCCGATTTAGAGGATGGTCTTGGTGCGCCTCTATTTGATCGTTTAGGTAAACGATTACAGCTTAATGATTTAGGTCGTTTTCTATTGCCTCAAGCCTTAGAAATATTAGGTCGCTGTGAAGCTTTTGAGCAAGCTGCAAAAGGTGAATTGCAAAGCATTGATTTACGTATTGGGGCCACTTTAACGATTAGTGATTACCTCATGCCAGATTTAATGGCAAACTTTTTACAACATCATCCTAAAGCACATTTGCAATTACAGGTGGGCAATACACGCCAAATGATTGAAGCAGTCAATCAATTCCAACTTGATTTAGCTTTAATTGAAGGCTCATGTCACTTACCTCAACTCCAATGTATTCATTGGCGTGATGATGAGCTTGCAGTTTGCTGCGCCCCAAATCACCCGTTAGCACGTTTAAATAGACCTCTAACAGCGCATGATTTTCTTCAAGTCGAATGGATTTTACGTGAAGAAGGTTCAGGAACGCGTGAAGTATTTGATAATGCGATATTGCACGATCTGCCAGACGCGAATATTCGCTTAACCCTAGGTCACAATGAAGCAATTTTAAAAATCGTTGCTGGTGGTTTAGGTATGTCATGTATTTCTAAACTTGCCATTGAACCTTTAATTGAAAAGGGACAATTAGTAATTTTAGATACACCATTCTGGCAGCTTACCCGTCCGCTTTATATGCTGGTACACCGTCAAAAGTATCAGGGTCCAGGTCTCAAAGCATTCTTACAATTCTGTGAAGATCAGGTTTAAAACCTGATCTTTTCATTGATTAGCGTCGAAAATTTGATAACAGTTCGCTTGTGATCGCTTTATTGTGATCTGCAATTTTATTTTTCTTGGTTTTCGCAGGATTCGGGTCAACACGCTCAATTTTGATCGCTTTAAATTTGCCCTGATTATCTACGGCAAGAAATCTTACTTTTTCATTTCTTTTCGGTTCGCCCTCTGATGCAGGAAAATCAGAAATATGAAAAAAAATATCTCCTTCAGCAGTTTCAATAAAACCAAACCCTTTATCAGGGTTATATTGTTTTACCCATCCAGTATAAAACTCTTGCTTCATGATCTTTCCCCTACTTTTCCAATCCAGTCGTTGCAGTAAATAAAAAAGAGACTCACGATTCCGTTTTTAAAATTATACGGTTGAATGAAGTCTCTTTTTAATGCTATTTCAAAAAATTAATCTTTTTGTACACTACCAAAAATTTTATCGCCAGCATCGCCCAAGCCAGGAACAATATAACCTTGTTCATTTAAGCCATTATCAATAGATGCCGTATAAATTTGCACATCCGGATGAGCTGCTTCAACTTTAGCAACGCCTTCAGGAGCAGCAACCAACACCATAACACGGATATCTTTACAACCACTTGCCTTTAACACATCAATAGCAGCAACTAACGAATTACCCGTTGCTAGCATTGGGTCAATAATCATCGCAAGACGATTAGCCACATCCGGAACTAATTTTTTGTAATACGTGCGAACTTCTAATGTTTCTTCATTACGCTCAAGACCTAAAACACTCACTTTTGCGCTTGGAATTAGATTAAGTACGCCATCCAACATACCAATTCCGGCACGTAAAATCGGTACAATCGTTATTTTTTTACCAGCAATACGCTGAGTAGTAACAGTTCCAGCCCATCCATCAATTTCACAATCCACAACTGGTAAATCTTTTGTTGCTTCATAAGTCAATAACATAGTCACTTCCTGAGCAAGCTCACGGAAATTCTTAGTACTGATGTCAGCACGGCGTAACAAGCCTAATTTATGACGAATAAGTGGGTGACGAATTTCTTGAATGGCCACAGATGTTACCTAAAAATATAAAAACGTATTTATTATAATCTTTTTTTAACGCTCAATAAAAAAAAGCCTCCAGATTTAGAGGCTTTTTTGTACACCAGAATTACTGTTGTGAAAGCATGAAATGTAATGGAGATAAAATTTCTGCTTTTAGTGCCAAATTAATCATTGGATCTGGGTAAACACCCAAAATAATAACTAATGCAGCAGCAGCCAATACCATTAAACCACCCACTTTTTGTCCCCAATGAGCATCTGCATCAATACGAGGAGTTTCCGGTGGTGTCATGTACATTACAACCATCACACGTAAGTAATAGTACAAACCGATACCACTACCCACAATAATCATTGCAGCTAAGAACCAGTGTTGAGTTGTTACAGCAGCCATTACCACCAAGAACTTACCAATGAAGCCTGCTGTTAATGGAATACCAGCCAAAGACAACATCATGACTGTTAAAGTTGCTGTAAGTACTGGACGACGCCAGAACAAACCACGGTAGTCTGCAAGGCTTTGTGCTTCATCTACGTTGTTATATGGGCTAGACATTAACGCTACCGCACCAAAGGCACCAATAGTTGTTAATACATAAGACACCACATATACAGTTACGCTACCCAAGCTCGCATAAGTCATGCTAATTAAAGCAATTAACAAATAACCAAAGTGAGCAATAGATGAATAACCAAGAATACGTTTTAAGTTAACTTGACGAACAGCGAGTAAGTTACCAACTAAAATCGACAATACAGCAATGATCGTCAAAATAGTTACTAACGAGTTCACCATCATTGCGCCTGAAGCAAGCATATAGCGCACGAACAAACCAATTGTTGCAACTTTAGCAGCAGTCGCTAAGAAAGTTGCCATTGGTGCTGGTGCACCTGCATATACATCCGGTGTCCATTTATGGAACGGCGCAAGCGACAATTTAAATGCAACAGCAAAGATAATAAGTGCTAAACCTAATAACACCATTGGCTGTTTGATTGCTTCAAATAATGCTTGTACAGAATCATAGAATGAAAGCGAACCTGTATATGCATAGATATATGCCATACCCATCAACAACATTGCAGAAGCTGTCGCTGAAAGTACAAGGTATTTAATACCCGCTTCAAGTGAGTTACTACGTTGATAAGTATAAGCAAGTAAGCCATATACAGGAATCGACATTAACTCAAGGCTAATGAAGAACGATGCATAGTGAGAGCTTGCAACCATCAACATTGCACCTGCTACTGAAGCAAGTAACAAAAGATATAACTCTTCGCGGTTGTCTTTATAAGTTTCGATGTAAGCATGAGACAAAGTACAACATGCCAATGCCGCAATCAAAATCATAAATTGATAGAACATGGTAAATGGATCAACCATAAACATGCCCATCACATTTGCCGGTACAAACTTACCGCCAAATACTGCAAATAAAATATAAAGTGCAGCAAGGTTTAAACCAACAACAGAAGCTGTTGCGATTAAATTATGATTACGCTTAATTGAAATTAACAGCATGACGACGATTGTTGTCAAAGCAACAATCATCACCGGAGCTAAAGGCATAAGCGTAGAAAATGATACTGTGAAGTTCATGATTATTGGATCTCCACATGGTCAAGTTGAGTAGCTGTTTGCTGAACAGTTTCAACGACTTCTTGTACTGGCACATAACTATTGACCAACCACTGCATGCTTGAATGAGATACATCCAAGAATGTTTGTGGGTAGATACCAAGCCAAACGAGACCAATCGCACAAATCATCAAAATACCAACTTCACGAGCAGATAAGTCTTTCAATGGACTAGTGTAATGTTGCTTTTGTTCAGGATTTGGTTCACCAAATAAAGCACGGTGAATCAAGATCAAGCCATATAAACCTGCAAATACAAGGCTGATAGAAGCAAGAATCGTGAAGACAGGATATTTATTAAATGAACCCATCAAAATCAGGAATTCACCAATAAAGTTACCTAAACCTGGTACACCTACAAGAGCAGCAACGAAGAACATCAAGAAAAATGGCAAGTACTGAAGCTGGCCACGAAGACCACCCATTAAACGTAAATCACGTGTATGTAAACGTTCGTAGATTTGACCAGACATAATGAACAATGCAGCTGATGACAAACCGTGTGCCAACATCATGATCATTAGACCTTGGAAGGTCAAAATATTACCTGCATAGATTGCAAGTAAGATAAAGCCCATGTGTGAAATCGACGTATACGCAAGTAAACGTTTCATGTCAGTTTGCTGGTAAGCACACCATGCGCCGTAGAAAATACCAATCAAACCGAAAATAATCGCAATGTCTGCAAACTGTGCAGAAGCTGTCGGGAAGAATGGAATAACAAAACGAAGCAAGCCATACGCAGCTGTTTTAATCAAGATACCTGCTAAGTCTACAGAACCTGCTGTAGGAGCTTGAGCATGCGCATCTGGCAACCAACCGTGTAATGGGAATACTGGTAACTTCACCGCAAAACCGATGAAGAAACAGATCATGAAACCGTACGCTAAGCCTGCAGGTAAATGGTTAGCTACAGCTAATAAATAGTTGTAATCAAAACCGATCATGCCCGTCATCATGTAGCCATAAACTACAAGACCTAGGATACCGATTAACATCACCAGACCAGCAATCTGTGTGTAAAGGAAGAACTTAGTAGCAGCGTAAACACGTGAACGACCGTTTGAACCTTTATGACCCCATAACGCAATCAAGAAGTAGATTGGTACAAGCATCATCTCCCAGAAGAAGAAGAACAAGAACAAGTCAATCGCTAAGAATACACCGATAACGCCACCTAAACTCCATAATAGGTTTAAGTGGAAGAAACCAACGTTCTTTTGAATCTCGCCCCATGAACAACCAACAGCAAGTACACCAAGTAACGCTGTTAATAACACCATGAGTAAAGATAAGCCATCCACAGCCAAGTGAATACCAATACCGAGTGATTGAATCCACGGTAAATAGAACTCAGCAGACCAAGTTGGGATTTTAGAACCCAACTCGTAGCTATAAGTTCCACTTTGCCAAAGCGCAAGACCTAAGCCCAAAGTAATGAGCATACCAATTAAGGCAATCCAGCGTGGCAAAGTTTTGTCGAGCTTATCGACTAACCAACAAATAAAACCGGCAATGAACGGAACAAGGATCAGCGCGGGTAAAATTAAATTGTTTTCCATTTTATTTCCCCACTACCTGAATAACGATCAAGATCATCAATAACACCACTACACCGAGTGACATGCTTGATGCGTATTCACGCAATGAACCTGTTTGACGTGAGCTTGTAAAACTGTTTCCGCCTTTCACGAGCGCAGGAAGAACTAACCACAAACCGTCAATCGGATCACGGCCAAAGATTTTGGCGAAGAATAAATAAGGTTTAACAAAAACGATGTCATACAATGCATCAAAACCAAAAGCAGTACGGCAAATATGTGCCAGACCTGAACCCAAACTTGTTTGAGCGAATGATTTCACTGCACCATAAGCAAATGTAAATAATGCTATACCAACAACTAGACCAACTAGTGCAATACCTACTGCTAAGTGCTCTGCCCCATGCATGCCTTCTACAAATTGTTCAGCGACATGGAATTCAGGGATTTTTGCAGTATTCAGAATACCTGCTACCGGTGCTTTTAATACCGCACCAACAAAAGTAGACAATACAGCTAAAATACCCAATGGAGCCCAGTAAGTTGCACCTTTAATTTCATGGTAAGGCGTGTTTTCTTGACCAAAGAATACAACCCAGATTAAACGGAATGTATAGATTGAAGTCAGGAATGCACCTGCTACACCCACCCAATATAAGGTGTGATATAAAGCAACTGATTGACCTTGTACCCAAACTTCACCAAGAATCGCATCTTTAGAGAAGAAGCCAATTGTTAAGAATGGAATCGCTGCTAATGCACCGCCACCAATCGCGAAACAAGCAAACAGGAATTTGTTACGTTTGAACAAACCACCCATTTTGAAAATGTTTTGCTCGTGGTGATAAGCCAGAATCACCGCACCAGAAGACAAGAATAATAATGCCTTAAAGAATGCGTGAGCCAACATGTGGAACAAGCCAGCTTGATAAGCTTCCGCACCTACAGCCATAAACATATAGCCAAGCTGACTCATTGTTGAGTAAGCCAAGATACGTTTGATGTCTGTTTGTACAAGTGCAGCAAAACCTGCAACTAACAAAGTTACCGCGCCAGTTACCGAAATGAATTGCATCACTTCAGGAGCAAGTTCAAATACGCTGAATAGACGGCAGCATAAGTCCCCCCCAGCCGTTACCATTGTTGCAGCGTGGATTAATGCAGAAACAGGTGTTGGACCTGCCATTGCATCTGCCAACCATGTTTGCAATGGAATTTGAGCAGACTTACCAGCAGCACCCAAGAACAACATTAATGCAGTCCAGATTGTAAGTGACGAACTCTTCGTCATTACTTCTGCTGCGTGTTCAACGATGTACTGAGTATTCAACGTACCAAATTGTTGGTAAAGCAAGAATAAAGCAATAAGCAAGAATACGTCACCAACGCGGGTCACTGTAAACGCTTTGATCGCAGCCCAACCATTTGCAGGGTTTGCATAATAGAAACCGATTAGCAAGTAAGAGCAAAGACCTACGCCTTCCCAACCCAAGAATAACAACGCCAAGTTGTCACCCAATACAAGCACAAGCATGCTTGCAACAAACAGGTTGAAATAAGAGAAGAAACGCGCATAACCCTCTTCACCACGCATGTACCATGATGCAAAGATGTGGATTAGGAAACCAACACCCGTGATCATGCCCATCATGAGTAAAGATAAGCCATCTAAATGTAAGCTAATGCCCGGAGCAAAACCGCCAACATTGAACCATGTCCACAAGTTTTGAACAAAAACTTGCTGACCACTCGTGGTAAATGCCATTCCAGCAATGAGTGCAAATAATGCAGATAAACCTACAGAACCTACACCAATAACTGCTGCAACATTTTCAGAGAGTTTGTCTCGTCCTGCCGCCAATAAAATAAAACCGATTAGCGGAAATAATACTGTTAAATATAAATAACTCATCCGCGCATCTCACTAGCAGCATCCACATCCAAATGATGGAAGCGATGATAGAACTGAAGGACAATCGCAAGACCGATACATGCCTCTGCTGCTGCAAGGGTCAAAATCAAGATGAACATCACTTGCCCATCTGGTTGTGCCCATACGCTACCCGCAAGAACAAATGCCAATGCTGCAGCATTCATCATGATCTCAAGGCTCATTAACATAAATAATAGGTTGCGTCGCACCATTACACCGTAAAAACCGAGTGCAAAAAGGATGGTTGCAACAATCAAACCATGTTCTAAAGGAATCTGGCCCATTATTCTTTTTCCTCTTCTGCACCTGGTTCACGTTTACCTAAGTGGTATGCTGCAACAAGGGCTGCTAGCAATAACATCGCGGCAACTTCAACCAATAATAAATAGTGAGTAAAGAGTGCTTGACCAACTACTTTTGGTCCAATCACTTGTGCCCCAAGCGGTGCTGAAATAGTGGTGTATTCACCACCAAGCATCCAAACTAAAAGCAAGCCGAGCAAGAAACTCATGAGTGCTGGATATGCCCAAGCATCTGAAGAAAGCCATTTACGTTCTTGTTCAACGGTGTGTTGACCTAAGTTAAGCATCATCACCACGAAGACAAACAGAACCATAATTGCTCCGGCATAAACGATGATTTCAAGAGCACCTGCAAAAGGCGCCCCCACGATCATGAAAATACCAGCAACAGCAAGCAATGAAACAATTAGACTAAGTAGAGCGTGTACAGGGTTCGTGTTAGTCACTACACGAACCGTAGAAACGATGGCCACGAGTGCCATCAAATAAAACGGCCACATCATGGTAATAGACTCCGTACATCGATTGGTGCACTTTCTTTTTGTGCTTGACCTTTCTCTTTACCGTTAATTGCCATACCCGTTACACGGTAGAAGTTGTAATCTGGGTATTTGCCTGGACCTGAAATGAGTAAGTTTTCTTTCTCATAAACAAGGTCTTGACGTACATATTCGCCTAACTCGAAGTCTGGTGTGAGCTGAATCGCAGTTGTTGGACAAGCTTCTTCACACATACCGCAGAAAATACAACGTGAGAAGTTGATACGGAAAAACTCCGGGTACCAACGACCATCTTCTGTTTCTGCTTTTTGTAGTGAGATACAGCCAACCGGACATGCAACCGCACATAGGTTACATGCTACGCAACGCTCTTCCCCATCAGGGTCACGCGTTAATACGATACGACCACGAAAGCGTGGCGGCACAATCTGTTCAGCCGGAACTTCTGGATATAAAATCGTGTCACGTTTACGCGTTGCATGGCTAAACACCATGAGTAACGTACGTACAATTGATCCGAATCCAGCTAGAAATTTATACATTTTGTACTCCCTGCTGTCCTAGGCCTGATTCATCAGAATCACAGCACCAGTCACTAACAAGTTGACCAACGCCAATGGCAAACAAATTTTCCAACCAAAGTTCATGACTTGGTCATAACGTGGACGCATTAAAGAACCACGTGCCAATACAAACATCATTACAAAAAATGCTGTTTTAATCACAAACCAGAATACTGGTGGAACAAATGGAATTTCTAAATTGAATGGCGCTAACCAGCCACCAAAGAATAAAGTTACGATCAATGCAGAGATCAGTACTACGTTGACATATTCAGCAACGAAGAACATACCCCATTTCATACCGCCATATTCAACATGGTAACCTTCTGCCAATTCTTGTTCTGCTTCTGGTTGGTCAAATGGATGACGGTGAGTTACCGCAACACCAGCAACTACAAAAATCAAGAAACCTAAGAATTGCGGAATGACAAACCAAACATCACGTTGTGCTTCAACAATTTCACGAAGGTTAAATGAGCCTGCAATTGCAACCACACCCATCAATGAAATACCCAAGAACACTTCATAAGAAATGGTTTGAGCTGCTGAACGTAAACCACCAAGCAATGAGTATTTGTTATTTGAAGCCCAGCCACCAAATAAAACTGCATAGACAGCAATACCAGCCATTGCCATGAAGAACAACAAACCGATACTCATGTCGGCAACACCCAGTGAAGGACTCACTGGGATTACCATGAACGAAAGAACCGCTGTTGCCATTGCAACAGCTGGTGCTAAACGGAATGTAAGTTTGTCAGCAAATTTTGGTGTCCAGTCTTCTTTGAACATGATCTTGAGCATGTCGGCAACGATCTGGAACATACCACCAGGACCAACACGGTTTGGACCATAACGATCTTGCCACCAAGCAAGTAAACGACGCTCAATAAAAGACATCAATGCTGCAACTAAAACAACAACAAGCAGAATTACGACTGCTTGAACGACAGCATAGGCAATCGGCCAGTTCTCAGCCCAAAGTGGCGTTTGACGTATAATTTCTTGATTCATGAATTACACTCCTAAAGCCACTGAAACAGGCTCAGCTAGTGACACCATTGGTGCTAAACCAACTGGGTAACCAATATAACCTGTAGGTAAATATTCAATTACTTGTACTGGCAAGCTCACAGTCGTTTCGCCTGCTTTTACCGTAATGCGTTGACCTTCTTGAAGGTTCAAACGAGTTGCATCTTGTTCGCCCACTGCAAACACAGCTTCAGGAATACGAGTTTCCATTGCAGGTGTTTTAATGGTGAATTCGCCAGAACCAAAAATATGGTGCATTGGAACTAAGCGGAAACTTTCAGGATTTGCCACTACTGGCACTGGAGCAACGTAGCTACGTGCAGGACGTTTTGCCAAGCGATCGAATAAACGAACACCAGAATCACCACCTTTTAAGTGACCACCGACTTCATCTTGGTATTTATTCCAAGATTGTGGAGAGTTCCAACCCGGAGCCCATGCAAATGGTACTAATGATGATGCTTTTTGCGGACCAACATAACCTTCCATTGAGAATGTTAATGCTGAATCTGGATCGGTAGGCTGTTTAGGCTCATGAACCGATAAAGGCGCACGCATTGCTGTACGACCTGAATAACGACGTGGTTCACGCGCGATTTTCAAGCCATGTACACGATAACCTGCATCAGGCGCAACATCTTGGATAGCTTCAAGTACTGGTACATTTTTCACGATGCTTTCAATTACATCGTCAAGCAATGTCCAATCTACAGCCTTACCTTTAATGCCAGTTTCAATGGCATGTAACCAACGCCATGATTCTTTAATTGCATATTCAGGTTTGTAATAGCTTGGATCGTAAACTTGATAGAAACGCTGTGCACGACCTTCTTGGCTTACAACAGTACCATCACCCTCTGCAAAGCTTGCTGCTGAAAGAACGATATCAGCCTGTTTCACAGTTTCAGTTTCACTGTGATCAAGCACTATTACTGTTTCAGCTTTATCTAATGCAGCTTGTACTTGTGCAGCTGGTAAGCGACGGAACAAGTCATTTTCAACAATAACAAGTGTGTCGTAGTCTTGAGCAAATGCTTGTTCAAGGCTTAAACCACCGAACAATGCCAAGCCCATAGAGTTCACTTCAGGAACTACAAGACTTAAACCAGCTTTAGGACCTAAGTTCTGAGTCAACTGTGCTGCAGCTTCCATAATAGAAGCATCTTGCAAGCTTGTACCCGCAATAATTAATGGTTTGTTTGCTGCTTTTAGAGTGTCAGCAATGGTTTGAGCAAATGCTTTTGCATCTTCATCTAAACCACTTACAACCTCACCATTCACTGCCGCAGCAACTGCAAAGCCTAAACGTGCGATGTCATTTGGAGAAGCAACCACTTCACCAGTTGCAACGTCAGCAAGACGAGTTTGAGTTGCAGCTAAAATGTAAACCGGAGATTTTGCTTCTTGACCAATACGTTGTACAGGCTCAGCTAACCAATCTGGTGTACGTGTTTTTGCAGCCATTTCGCGTGCTTTGTTTTTCGCAGCTTGGCGAACAGACAATGCCATGCGAGGTGCAGTCTGAGTTAGGTCTTCACCTAAGATCAGAACAGCATCATAGCTTTCAATTTCACGCATGTTCGGGTTGTAGATACCCTCGGTTTGCATGATAGATGCAGCAAGTTCAACAAGCTTTTGCTCTTTTTGTGCAATACCAGTTGAGTAGTTTGCCTGACCTACAAGCTCACGTAATGCATAGTTCGATTCCAAGCTTGCGCGAGGAGAACCAATACCCAAAACTTTTTTGCCTTGAAGCTTAGCAATCGCTTGATCGAGAGCTTGATCGACAGAAACAGTTGCAACAGTTTCACCATTACGGAACTGAGGCTGACGTGGACGGTCTGCACGGTTTACATAACCTGTGCCAAAACGACCTTTGTCACAAAGGAAGTATTGGTTAACCGAACCGTTAAAACGGTTTTCTACACGACGGATTTCACCATAACGTTCACCCGGAGAAATGTTACAACCAGAAGAACAGCCTTGACACACGCTTGGTGCATACTGCATATCCCACTTACGGTTATAACGCTCTGAATGAGTCTTATCAGTAAATACACCTGTTGGGCATACTTCAGTCAAGTTACCAGAGAATTCAGACTCTAAAGTACCTGATTCCGGACGACCAAAGTAGACACGAGATGCATTGGCATATACGCCGAAGTCTGTACCGCCTGCATAGTCTTTGTAGTAACGAACACAACGGTAACAAGCAATACAGCGGTTCATTTCATGCGCAATGAATGAGCCGAGTTCTTGGTTGTAATGCGTACGTTTTGTAAAACGGTAGCGACGACGGTCATGACCCGTCATTACAGTCATATCTTGTAAATGACAGTGACCACCCTCTTCACAAACTGGACAGTCGTGTGGGTGATTCGTCATCAAAAATTCAACAATAGATGCACGGAAATCCGTTGCTTCTTTGTCTTCAATTGATATATAGGTATTGTCAGATGCTGGTGTCATGCAAGACATGACTAAACGACCACGCGTATCTTCTGGATTCGCATATTGCGTAACAGCACATTGACGGCAAGAACCAACCGAACCTAAGGATGGATGCCAACAAAAATATGGGATGTCGATGCCCAGACTCAAACATGCTTGTAGCAAGTTTTCCGAGCCGTTGACTTCATACGATTTTCCATCGACATGAATTGTAGCCATAGTCGAATTCCTTAAGCTTGTTCTACGTTGCTGGTTTGCACGACAGGACGATTCGTCACTTTCGCTTCAAACTCACCACGGAAATGTTTGAGTGCGCCCATAAGCGGCTCCATCGCACCTGGTGCGTGGGCACAGAAAGTTTTACCAATCCATAATTTACGAGTTAGTTCTTGTAAATGGTCGATATCTTCTTTCTTACCTTCGCCTGCTTCAAGTGCTTTAAGCGCTTTAACAGCCCATGGCAAACCATCACGACATGGTGTACAGAAACCACATGATTCACGCGCAAAGAACTCTTCTAAGTTACGAGTGAGCGATACCATACATTGAGTTTCGTCTACTACCATTAACAAACATGTTCCCAAACGAGAACCTGCTTTCATAATCGTGTCCGCATCCATTGGTAAATCAATAGTATCTGCTGGCAAAAAGTCAGTTGAAGCACCGCCCGGTAACCATGCTTTGAGCTTTAAGCCCTCACGCATACCACCAGCATGATCTTCAATCACTTCACGCGCAGTTGTACCAAATGGCAATTCCCAAAGACCCGGGAATTTAACTTTACCCGATGCACCATAAATTTTAGTGCCTGGATCTTTTGATTTACCCGCTGACAAGCCGATATACCACTCTGGTCCACGAAGCATGATTGCTGGCAAGTTGTTATAAGTTTCAACGTTGTTCACAATCGTCGGACGGCCCCATGCTCCTGCAACTTGCGGGAACGGTGGCTTAGTACGTGGGTTAGCACGACGGCCTTCAAGCGAGTTAATCAATGCAGTTTCTTCACCACAGATATAACGCCCTGCACCCGTATGTACATGCAGATCAAAATTCCAGCCAGAACCTAAGATGTTTTCGCCTAAATAACCTTTAGCACGAATCTGTTCTAACGCTTCATTTAGATATTGAGCAGCCTCGATGTACTCACCGCGGATAAAGATATAACCTTGAGTTGCTTCTAAGGTATAACCCGCAATTAACATCCCTTCGATCAATTGATGTGGAAGTTTTTCCATCAACAAACGGTCTTTAAAGGTACCCGGTTCCATTTCGTCGGCATTACAGATCAAGTAACGTGGACCACCATCATTTGGTGCCATCAATGACCATTTAATACCCGCTGGGAAACCCGCACCACCACGACCTTTTACAGTTGCAGCTTTAATGACGTCTAACACTTCAGCAGGTTTCATGCCTAAAGCTTTTTTAAAGCCAGCATAGCCTTCAAGTGCTTCGTAATCATCAGCACTACGTACCGCTTCTTGTTTGCTTAAACGCCAAGTGAGCGGATGAGTTTCCGGATTACCGTCGCCATAAATTGGTTTTGGTTCAGTATTCATACATACTTCTCCAATAACTGTTTAATTGATGTCACTTCTACTAAACCGTGAGTATCTTCATCAATCATTAAAGTTGGGCCTTTGTCGCAGTTGCCTAGGCAGCAAATTGGAAGCAATGTAAAACGACCATCTGGTGTCGTTTGACCATACTGAATTCCTAATTCACGCTGGAATGCTTCAGCAAGAGTTTCTGCACCCATTAAGAAGCAAGCAATTGAGTCGCAAAGTAAAATTACGTGACGACCTACCGGATGGCGATAGATACGGTTGTAAAATGTTGCAACGCCTTCCAAATCAGCAACACTCATCGACAACAACTGTGCGATGGCATTCATTTGAGCGTCATCTACCCAACCATTACGGCGCTGTACACACTTCAATGCATCCAAAGAGGCTGCACGAGGGTATGGATAGTGACCAATGTGATGTTCGATTTCGTGAATTTCTTCCGCAGTCAAAATCCCTTCGACATTCACACGTGGTTTTTTATCAGTCAAAATCATCATTATGTGTTACCTCTTAGCGATCCACGTCAGCCATAACCACGTCAATGGTCGCCAGATAAATGATTAAGTCAGATACTAAACTTCCGTTAATCACTGAAGGCATTTGCTGTAAGTGAGTAAACGTCGGTGTACGAATACGAGTACGATAACTCATCGTCGCTTTATCTGAAGTCAAGTAGTAAGTACTTGCACCTTTAACCACTTCAGTCATAAATGATGACTCGCCCGCTGGCATGACAGGACCCCATGAAACGCTCAAGAAGTGCGTAATCAAGGTTTCAATATCTTGTAATGTCTTATCTTTCGGTGGTGGAACAGCCAATGGATGATCCGCTTTGTATGGACCAGAAGGCATGTTATCCAAGCACTGTTGAATAATTTTTAGCGACTCGGTAATTTCACGGAAGTGAACAAGCACACGTGCGTATGCATCGCCTTCATACTCAACTGGCACATCAAAATCGAAGTTTTCATAGCCACTGTATGGACGATATTTACGAACGTCAAAATCGATACCTGTTGCACGTAAACCAGTACCAGTTACACCCCATGCGAGTGCAGATTTGGCATCGTATTGTGCAACATTACGCGTACGACCAATAAACACAGAGTTTTTTAATGCAGCTGTGTAGTATTCGTTTAAGCGTTTAGGCATCCACTCTAGCAATTCTTTAACAAGCTTTTGCCAGTTGTTTGGAAGATCGTGTGCTGTACCGCCAATACGGAACCATGCCGGATGCATACGGTAACCCGTGATTGCTTCAACAATGTCGTAAACTTTTTGACGGTCTGCGAACATATAGAATACTGGTGTCATACCACCGGCATCCTGAATTGCCGTACCACAGAATAACAAGTGGTTATTGATACGGAACAACTCGTTCAACATGACACGAATCACTTGTGCACGCTCAGGAACTTTAATACCTGCCATTTGCTCTACAGCCATCACATACGGCATGTTTTGAGCACAACCACCTAAGTAGTCAACACGGTCAGTATAAGGAATGAAAGAATGCCATGTTTGACGTTCAGCCATCTTTTCCACACCACGGTGGTGATAACCGATATCAGGTACACAGTCCTTCACTTCTTCGCCATCTAACTGCAATACAACACGGAACGCACCATGTGCAGATGGATGGTTAGGACCCAAGTTCAAGAACATGAAGTCTTCATCAGCGTTACCACGCTTAAGACCCCAGTCTTCAGGTACAAAACGTAAGTGCTCTTGTTCAAAGTCTTGTTTCGCTTTGTCTTGCATGTACGGCGTATATTCTGTCGCACGTGCTGAATATTCTTTACGAAGCGGATGACCTTCCCAATAGGTTGGCAACAAAATACGACGGAGCATTGGATGCCCTTCGAAATTGATACCGAACATATCGTAAGCTTCACGTTCATACCAGTTGGCATTTGGCCAGATATTTGTCGCTGTCGGAATGTTTAGGTCATTTTCGTTCAAGGCAACCTTGATACGAATGTCACTATTACGCTCAAGCGATAATAAATGATAGAACACAGTGAAGTCAGATGCTGGTAAACCATCACGATGAACACGTAAACGTTCATCCATCGCAGATAAGTCAAACAGCATTACATACGGACGTTCCACTTTACGCAGGAACATAAGGACTTCTTGCACGCGTGCGCGCTCGACCCAGACTGTTGGAAACTCTTCAAAAGTCGCCTGCACGTAAAAGTTCTCACCAAATTTGGTTTTGAGCTCTTCTACGATTGCAAATGCTGGGCGTGAATCAACTGCTGTTGACTCTGGCATAGCAATGTCAGTTTCAGCCATTGGCTTGGCTTCCTATTTAATACAAATTCTGTCAATTTTCTCGATGAACATATCAGTTAGATATGTCAAAACACCGTCAAAAAATTATTTAATCTCATCCATAGAGCGTAAGTTTTTAACGGCAATACGCTCTGCATTCTTACGGTCACGTTCTGGCATCATCTTTGGCTTATATACTGGCTGAAGATCATCACCGATCACGGCAGAAAGCGGGCGTCGCTCTAATTGAATCTGGTCTTGTAAAAGCATTAAAGCTTGAATTAATGCTTCAGGACGAGGCGGACAACCTGGGACGTACACGTCAACAGGAATAATTTTGTCTACACCTTGTACTACTGAATAGATGTCGTACATACCTCCAGAGTTTGCACAAGCACCCATCGAAATGACCCATTTAGGCTCTAACATCTGTTCATACAGACGCTGAATAACTGGTGCCATTTTTACGAAACAGGTACCTGCAACAATCATCAAGTCAGCCTGACGAGGTGAAGCACGGATAACCTCTGCACCGAAACGTGACAAGTCATGCACACCGGTTAAGGTCGTTGCATATTCGACGTAACAACATGAGGTACCAAAGTTAAATGGCCACAAAGAGTTTTTACGTCCCCAGTTTACTGCTGTATGCAAGACATCCTCTAAACGAGTCATGAATACGTTTTTATTCACTTCCTCTTCAAGCGGATCCGTCACAATTTGACGTTCTTGCAATGGGTATTGATCAGCATCCGGATTCGCGCGGGTCAGAGTATATTTCATCCCGACTTACTCCTTTTCAGATGACAATGCAGGTGTAGTTTTTGACTTAACACGACCTGATGATTGAGCTGGAATCTGGCCTGTAGGGTCAGTTACGAGCTCTTCAATAGAATTAAAGCGTGTAATTTCAGCAATGTTCATTGTTGGTGAACCGATTTTAACCGCCTCACCTGCTGATTTACGGCGATCTGCTGGTGACCAACTTAAAGCACCTACAGAGAAGGCATAAACAAGCGCAATCAATAAATCAACGACAAAGATCACTACAGTGGTATATCCCAACCACCCTACTTCACGCACAGAAGTAGACCATGCATAGAGGTAAAGCGCCTCTAAGTCGAAGACAACAAAGAAAATTGCAACTAAATAGAACTTTGCAGACAGGCGAATGCGAGCGCCACCAGCACTCACGACACCTGATTCAAACTGCTCTTGCTTAGCACGTCCCCACGATTTTCCCCCGAGGAGTAAGGGAACTGTGAGCATAAAGACGCAAAGAAATGTAACGCCGATCACGAAGGCGATAATCGCCCAGTCGTATGGAGTAATGGCACTCATGCGGGGATAACTCCTGGCAGGCCTATTATTTAACAAAGAATGTATGTATTGGCCTTCAAATACACCAAACACAAAATTAATCCCGCCAATTGTACCTGATTTCTAATTTCCCATGCTAGTTGAAGCGTCTTAGTCTTTCGGATGATTTTCTAGACAAAACTATTCTTCTATGTGTTGTAAGGGGGGTTTCACAGCACATAATCGGTTTATTTAATTGTTTCTTTATTTATGATGATTTTTTTCATTTTTTAATTTTAGAATATTTACACAGTTGAAGCGCTTATTAACTTTTTATAACTTACTTTTTTATAATATTAGTTTGTTTTTTATTGTATTCAGCTTCTCCTCTGAATTATGATGAATGTTTAATCATGCATAATATTTTATTACTCTTGGATAAGAGTATTTATCATTAAGGGCAGCTGATGCCATACTCACTTCGTGAATTTTCATTTCTCTTCTTTTTTAAATTTTTTCTCCTATTTAGCTTCATTATTGCGACATGTTGTTTCATTGGCATTGCATCTCGCCCTTTAAGTTTTCTTGCATTCTTTTGGCCTGCCAATTCGGTTTTGCTCGGATTGCTTATTCGTTTTCCAATCACACGCCGACCAAGCGCATTTTTAGGTGCCTATATAGGATATGTGATTGCTGACTTATTTCAGGGCACTCCATTTTCCCTCACACTTGTTTTAACAACATCAAACTTTCTTTATGTTGTTACTACATTTGCGCTCTATATGTTTTTTAATCAACATATTAAGGCGGCCTATCGCGGTTATTCTTACCTTTTTTTATTTGGATTATGCGGAATAGGTAGCGTAGTAGGTGCATTGTTTGCAGCAACTTTAGTGCCTATGTTTAATACCAAATTTATGATTGGTGGCTTGCTGGATGAGTTTGGTTACTGGTTTACTTCAGAACTGCAAAATGCCTTGCTTCTTTTACCTATCATATTGAACATCCCTCAATATAGTCAGGTTAAACATTACTTTTCAAGAAATCGTGGCCTACAACCAACCGACCTTTTACCTTTTGGCGCTGTGCTTATTTCGATTGCTGCTAGCTATTATGACTCTGGTCCGGGTTCGCTGCTCTACCCGATTGCTGCCCTGATCTGGTGTGCCATTCGCTACAAACCTATTGTTGTTGCACTCATTACTAGCTTTACCAGTGCTTATATTATTTATCATGTCTCTGGACATTACCTTTTGCTCTATCCAAACGAATATTTCAGCAATACGATCTCGATCCGAATTGGGTTAATTATGATGACGATTGCCCCACTTACGGTTTCTAGTATTAGTGTTTTGCATTCAGAGTTAATTCAAAAGCTTCAACATGCCATTGCACATGATGAACTAACTTCAAGTCTGACTCGACGCCAGTTTTTACAGTCGGTCAGATTACTTCAAGAAAAAGTACAAAAAGAAAATAAGACCTCAGCTTTTTTCATGCTTGATGTCGACCACTTTAAGCAAGTTAACGACAACTATGGTCATCAAATCGGTGATCGGGCGCTACAAACTTGTGTCACCACGATTCAAAATATTTTACATCCTCATGATTTATTAGGTCGCTTTGGAGGTGAAGAGTTTGCCATTTTTATTGCAGATACCACCAAGGAAAGTGCATTTGAACTGGCTGAACAGATTCGAATTAAAATTAGTCAGCAACCGATTTATATTTATGGGAAATTACCAATTTTTATACAGGTGAGTATTGGGATAAGCTTATATTCCCCATCTTCCCATCGAGCTATTGAAAGTTTATTTAAAGAAGCAGATGACGCTTTATATCAAGCAAAACGCCAAGGACGTAATCGAGTGTTTATCTCTTTATAATTTTTCCATTTTGTCATCTAGTGTAATGAATTTTATACAATAACCTGTGTTTTGCCATGTATGCTAATAACAGATAATAAGGAGAAAAATGCATGACTCTAGAATATACGCATAAACCAAACTACTACTTGTTTGCACAATTACTGGTGCGACATATAGAAAGCTATATTCACAAACATCCAGATGCCAACAATGCAATTTTTGACTTGCGGGATGTCTATGAAATATTTAGACAGGATTTTGCGTCAACGACAACAAACCTAGAAGGTATTTTGCATATTGCAGATGAATATAAAATAGAAACGCTTAATGGAGATCAACCTCTTATTCAAAAATACCAGATTGATGCAAAAAACAATTCGTTACTGATCGATTTTAATTCCGATGCCTTAACCAGCTTAAGAAGCGGAAAACCTATTTTGGAACCAGATGCGACTCAACTATAAATAGATCAATAAAAAAGCACCTTATGAAGGTGCTTTTTTATTGGCTTTTAAAGGAGGCTGTTTAAAGCGTTTTGCTGGCCATGTCATGATAAAGCGAGCACCACCTAAGGTTGGGCTTTCATCCACTTTAATTTCACCACCAAACCAATAGGCAATACGGCTTACGATAGACAACCCTAAACCATAACCACCCGACGCACGCGTACGGCTATCGTCTAGACGGGCAAAAGCTTCAAATACTCTTTTACGGTCTTGTTCAGGAATACCTGCGCCATCATCTTCAACACAAACAAAGGCCATGCCATCACTGTGGATACCACCGGTAATCCGAACTTTATTATCGCAATAACGAACCGCGTTACCCACTAAGTTTTGAACAACACGATGTAAGTAGCGACGCTCAGCATCTACTTTTACATAAAGTGGAGGAGCAACAAGTTCAATTTCTTTTTGCGTTTTTAAAGCTTCGGTTTCAACTGCAACCTGATCTAACACATCAAATAAAGTAATTTCATCAAAATCTAGTGAAGGTGTACCCTGCTCTAGTTTTGCATAAGTCATGATCTCATCAATTAAAGTATTGAGTGCCTCAATATCTTTATCAATCATGTCGACCTGATGCATACGATGATTGTAGTCATCTTCTTCTGCCAACATCTCTGTACCAAAACGGATACGGGCAACAGGCGTTCTAAGCTCATGAGATACGGCTCTCATTAACTCACGTTGAGCCTCGATTAAACGCTGAATATGGTCAGACATGTTGTTATAACTTGATGCCAAGTTTGCCATTTCGTCACTTCCCTCAATAGGAACACGCAATGACAAATCACCAGACTTCATACGGTTTAATGCATAACGTACTTGGCGAATTTTACGCTCTAACGGCAAGATCAACCCATAGACACCTAGACTCAGCAAAAATAAGCTAAATAAAGTAATCCCTGCTGAAAGCTGCAAAGGCATCCAGTTAAACATCGGAACAGGTCCAAGCACGAGAACCCGTGTAGGCTGATTCGGAATTGGAGAGACGATTGAAATGGTTGTTCCGCGTACTGTCGCACTGTCTTTGTACAACATGACGCTTTGGTCTTGGCGTAAACGACCAATTTGTTCGGAGTCCAGATTAATATCTTGAATATTGTAGATATTAATTGGGTAAGAGAAATGTTTTTGAATCTTGGCAAGATATTCTTGTTCTTGCCCCGGATAAAACATTAAATAATCAAGTACAAAAATAGGGAGAGCCTTCATTTGGCGCTCAGTAATTTTGTCGACTTTTATAGATAAAAAATGCTGAGGGTCATCACGTAAGCCAATAATGATATACGCAATACTATTACTGGCATCGTAACGGACAACAGATTTTTGAGCTTCGATTCGTTTTTTCTCGGTACGAGATAACTCAACCTTGCTTGCATCAGTATAATAAATTGGAAGTTCCAATAAATCTGATGCATCTGAAACCCAGTCTATTTTCTGTTGCTTCCCTGGTTGTCGAGCGACTCCCTCACTAATGACATAAGAAATACCATCGGTTAAAGATTCTCGGTATTCTTGTGCCCGTTGATAATTGATAATTTGTACAAGCAAATAACCAAAGACAGCAACCAGAACAACAAGAATTACCAGTCCCGCATATATTCGCAGGAATATACTGTGTTTAAACACTCGACCAACCTTATAGGAAGTTTATTCAGACCTTATAACCCGTTGGTTTCTTTAACGAACAAGTAACCTTTACTACGTACTGTTTTAATACGTTTTGGATTTTCAGGATCATCACCAATTTTTGGACGAATACGTGAAATACGGACGTCGATTGAACGATCCTGACCATCGTATTCGATACCACGTAAACGTTCGAAGATATCTTCACGCGATAAGATACGACCAGCATTTGATGCAAGCAACCATAATAGGTCATATTCTGCGCTAGTGAAGTCAACAAGTTCACCATTTAGCGTTACAGAACGACCGCCATTATCAATTACAAGGTCATCAAACTCGATACGCTGTGCAACTTCATCTTCTACAGTTTTATCTGTGCGACGTAATAGTGCACGGATACGCGCTAAAAGAACACGTGGTTGAACTGGTTTAGCAACATAATCATCTGCGCCCATTTCCAAACCAAGCACCTGGTCCATGTCTTCTGTACGTGCAGTCAACATCAAAATGGGTTGATGGTAATGTGGACGAACTTCACGGCAAACTGTTAAGCCATCGGCACCCGGCAACATGACATCCAAGACCACTAGATCTGGTTGTTCACTAATAATACGACGAATTGCACGGTTACCATCAGTTTCTACACCAACTTCCAAGCCGTTGCGAATTAAATATTCTTGAGTTAATCGCGCTAAGCGCTCGTCATCTTCAACGATCAGAATCTTTGGTAACTTTTCTTCTTGGCTCATATCATTGCCCCTATAAATCTCGTTTCATGCATCTTAAAAATCTTGCAGATACATTCGTTTATCATTTGCAATATACACACGTTTACATTGTAAACAAGTAGGCGTTCACCAAACTGATACATGACCATCGTATTTTGTTGCATTTTATTAGCCTTTGAATTTTCACGTGTTTTTAAGATTTATTTATTGTTATTAAATTTCATATTCTATTCATATTTCCAATGTATGAATATTAAACAAATTATTTCTCTGTTTAGTTTAAATTTATTTAAGTGTTTGTTTTTTGAGTTATCCACAAAGTTATCTATAAGTGTTTTTTAACAGCTTTGCTATGCTATCTCCCATCAAATCATACAGATAAAAAATTACTAAAAAGTCAAGATTGATCTGCTATGAAAAATCCCGTATCTTGTGTTGAAAATAAACTTTAACTACTAAGTCTTGTGTTTATCCCTCAAATATCGTGGCATGTTTTTTGCTCGGTTCAAACGGTCTATGAACATAACAAAAGTGACAATGGAGCTATGCTGGCATGAGCGTAATTACTTCGACTCCCGGTCAAATTCAGGTGATTAAGCGCACTGGAGATGTTGCTGCATTTGATGCAGAGAAAATTTCAGTTGCGATTGGTAAAGCTTTTCTTGCTGTGGAAGGTCAACAGAGTTCGGATTCTAGCCGTATTCATGACCGTATTACCCAGTTGACGGAAATGGTCTTAAATACTTTTACTCGCCGTTTACCATCGGGCGGTACGATCCATATTGAAGAAATTCAAGATCAAGTAGAACTTGCTTTAATGCGTACTGGGGAACAAAAGGTTGCCCGCGCTTATGTGATTTACCGTGAACAACGTGCTAGCGCTCGTCAGCAAACGAACTCAAACCACCACCCTACTTTACAAGTTACCGACAAAAACGGTCAGCTTCAGCCACTTGATTTAAGTGCATTGCAAGCAACTGTTTCTAAGGCAGCTGAAGGTTTGGAAGGTATTGATGTTCAAGCCATTGTCGATGAAACCGTTAAAAACTTATATAACGGCGTAAAAGAAAGTGATATTGCCACAACAATGATGATGGCAACACGTACCCGTATTGAACAAGAACCAAACTACACTTACGTGACTGCACGTTTGCTTTGTAACGAATTAGTGAGCACTGGTTTAACGTTCTTAGGCTTATCAACAGACACACCTGAAAACAATGCACTTGAAGCATTCTTGAAAAAAGGCGTTGAGCTTGATTTGCTTTCACCTGACTTGCTTGACTTCGACTTAGAAAAATTATCAGCAGCAATTCAGCCAGAACGTTCTAATCAGTTTACCTATTTAGGCTTACAGACTTTATTTGACCGTTACTTCATTCACTCAAACGGCGTTCGCTTCGAATTACCGCAATTATTCTTCATGCGTGTGTCGATGGGTCTTGCACTTAATGAGCAAGATAAAGAAGAGCGTGCAATTGAGTTCTATAACTTATTGTCTAGCTTCGACTACATGGCTTCTACGCCTACCCTGTTTAACTCAGGTACATTACGTCCACAGCTTTCAAGTTGTTACTTAACAACGATTGGCGATGATCTTTATGACATTTATGGCGCAATGCGTGACAACGCGATGCTTTCTAAATGGGCTGGTGGTTTAGGTAATGACTGGACACCTGTTCGTGCCTTGAACTCTTATATTAAAGGTACTAACGGTAAGTCTCAGGGTGTTGTTCCATTCTTGAAAGTTGCGAACGATACAGCTGTTGCAGTAAACCAAGGTGGTAAGCGTAAAGGTGCTGTGTGTGCATACCTAGAAACTTGGCACTTAGACATCGAAGAGTTCTTAGAGCTTCGTAAAAATACGGGTGATGACCGTCGCCGTACTCACGACATGAACACTGCGAACTGGGTTCCAGACTTGTTTATGCAACGTGTATTTGAAGATGGTGAATGGACATTATTTACCCCTTCTGAAACTCCAGACTTGCACGACTTAACTGGTGCTGAATTTGCTGAGCGTTATGCTTACTATGAGTCTGTAGCGAAAGAAACTAACATGCTACACAAGAAAGTACGTGCTAAAGATTTATGGCGCAAAATGCTTTCTATGTTGTTTGAAACTGGTCACCCGTGGATCACATTCAAAGATGTATGTAACTTACGTTCACCACAACAACACGTTGGTGTAGTTCACTCATCTAACCTATGTACTGAAATTACCTTGAACACAAATCAAGACGAAATTGCAGTATGTAACTTGGGTTCGATCAACCTTGTACAACACGTTCAAGGTGGTGTGTTAGACCGTGAGAAATTAGCTCGCACAATTAAAACAGCTGTACGTATGCTCGATAACGTGATCGACATTAACTACTATGCTGTACCACAAGCGAAAAACTCTAACTTGAAGCACCGCCCTGTGGGTATGGGTATCATGGGCTTCCAAGATGCTCTATATGAAATGGGTATTGCTTACGGTTCAGACGCTGCTGTTGATTTTGCTGATGAATCAATGGAAGTAATTAGCTACTACGCAATTGAAACTTCAAGCAACTTGGCTGTTGAACGTGGTGCTTACTCAACATTCAAAGGTTCATTGTGGGATCAAGGCATCCTTCCAATCGACTCTTTAGAAATTGTTGCGAAATCTCGTCCAGAGCGCATGTTCGAAGTTGACCGTACTCAACGTTTAGACTGGGACACTTTACGTGCCAAAGTTCAAAAAGACGGTATGCGTAACTCAAACGTGATGGCGATTGCTCCAACTGCAACCATCTCTAACATTTGTGGTGTTTCTCAGTCTATTGAGCCAACATTCCAAAACTTATATGTGAAATCTAACTTGTCTGGTGAGTTCACTGTTATTAACCCATACCTTGTTCGTGCATTAAAAGAACGTGGTCTTTGGGACACAGTAATGGTTAACGACCTTAAACACTTTGAAGGTTCAGTACAAAAAATTGCTCGTATTCCTGAAGAATTAAAAGCAATCTTTGCTACTGCGTTTGAAGTAGATACACGTTGGATCGTTGATGCTGCATCACGCCGTCAAAAATGGATTGATCAAGCTCAGTCGCTTAACCTTTACATCTCTGGTGCAAATGGTAAGAAACTTGACATCACTTACAAGATGGCATGGTTACGTGGTCTTAAGACGACTTATTACCTCCGAGCTTTAGGTGCAACTTCTGCTGAAAAATCTACAATTAACACAGGTGCTTTAAACGCAGTTAAACCTGCGACTGTTGAAGCAGCGGCAGTTGCTGCCCCTGTTGTAGAAGCGAAGAAACCAGAAGTAGCAGTTGAAGAAGAAGGCTTTACTCAAGCAGCTCCAGTACCAATGGCTTGTTCAATCGACAACCCTGATTGTGAAGCTTGCCAATAACATTCAATAAGATTGCTCTTTTTCACTAAAGAGCAATCTTAAAAGAGGTAAAGATTATGCTTTCTCATCTCAGCCATAACTATATGCTTGGTGTTGGAGTTTTAATCTTTGCCTTTATTTTCTTTTATATGCCGATGGTTTACGCATTTATCACAATACGTAAGCAACAGCGTAAACAAAATAAGTTGTAGGGAGTAGAGACCAAAGGCCCAAAATTTGGTCATGCATCAATAAAACTTAATTTTGTTTACACATTAAAAGCGTATAGTAGGGACATCTTCGTTTAAGAGATGTCAAATATAGATATATACAACGAAGAGAGAACAAAAATGTCTATCCTTAGTTGGGACGATTTTGAAGATGATTCGCAAAAACCGACTACACCTGAACACAAGTCTACGCCCGTCCAATCGGAAAAAGCGTCAGATTCGCAGAATGTATCTACTGCGCAGCCATCATCGCCGAGCGTGGCAGCTCCACAATCCGCTGGAACCCATTCCGTGCGACCAACAGTTGCCTCCGATACAGTGGCTAGAGCCGCTCAAGCCTTAGAACACTTAGACGTTGCCCCTGGCCTTGAAGAGCTAGAAATGGGTGCTCAACGTGTTCAAGTTGACGACAAAGCCATGATTAACTGTCGTGCGGACTTGAACCAACTTGTTCCATTTAAATATGAATGGGCTTGGCAGAAATATCTTGACGGGTGTGCAAACCACTGGATGCCTCAAGAAGTGAACATGAACCATGACATCGCGCTTTGGAAGTCTGAAAATGGCTTGACCGAAGATGAGCGTACTATTGTTATGCGTTCTTTAGGTTTCTTCTCGACTGCGGACTCTTTGGTTGCAAACAACTTGGTATTGGCGATTTACCGTCACATTACTAACCCTGAATGCCGTCAGTACATCTTGCGTCAAGCGTTTGAAGAAGCAATTCACACTCACGCTTACCAATACTGTATCGAATCTTTAGGTATGGATGAAGGCGAAGTCTTCAACATGTACCGTGAAGTTCCATCTGTTGCACGTAAAGCAGCTTGGGGCTTGAAATATACTCAATCTTTAACTGACCCTAATTTCCACACAGGTACGCCTGAAAACGACCAACGCTTACTTCGTAACTTGATCGCATTCTACTGTGTTCTTGAAGGGATCTTCTTCTACTGTGGCTTTACTCAAATTTTGAGTATGGGTCGTCGTAACAAGATGAACGGTGTTGCTGAGCAATTCCAATACATCTTGCGTGATGAATCTATGCACTTGAACTTTGGTATCGATATGATTAACCAAATCAAGATTGAGAACCCTCACCTTTGGACTGCTGAGTTCCAACAAGAAGTGGTTCAAATGATTGTTGAAGGTACGATGCTTGAAATCGAATATGCACGTGACACAATGCCACGCGGCGTATTGGGTATGAACGCAAGCATGATGGAAGAATATTTGAAATTCATCTGTAACCGCCGTTTATCTCAGTTAGGTTTACCAGAGCAATTTGCTGGTGTAACGAATCCATTTGCGTGGATGTCTGAGATGATGGACTTACGTAAAGAGAAGAACTTCTTCGAAACTCGCGTAACTGACTACCAAACTGGTGGTGCGTTAAGCTGGTAAGTTTAAGGATCTACTAAATAAAAAACCGCTATCTATAGCGGTTTTTTTATTACTCAAAATGTCATAATTTCTTAAATATAATCAATCTTTACCCGAGTACAAAACTGAACCAACTAAAACCGCTTGTCCTGCAATGCTGACATGTAATATTGAATCTGTTTTCTCAACTGTTACTAGAACTCGCCCCGGTTTTTCTATTGCGAGACCTTGATATCCCCAATAACTTACTTTCTGGTCACATTCGATTAAATCATAGTGAACAAGGTATGCTCCTGCTGGACCATTTGCATTACCAGTTACAGGATCTTCATTAATACCGATTGCAGGTGCGAACATTCGACCATAGGTAATAGGTTCTTGCTTACTACCTTCCAAGACAAATGGAAAAAAACCATTGCAACCTATTTCAGCGCTAATATCTTTCAATTTTTCATTATTCGGAGTTAATCCATCAAGCGTACTTCTGCTCAGCATGGGCACCATCACCTTGGAATGCCCCGTCGTGACAACTTGTATTGGCAAGTCCGCAAAATCACTTTCACTCACACCCAGTGCGCTTGCAAGTTCACTCCGTTGACTCGCATTAAAAGATGGTAAAAACTCTACGCGACCTTGAGTCATTTTCACCAATAACTCTTCTGGACTTCCAAATATTGAAACGGGTAAATGACCAGCCCCCGTTTTTGCGATTAATGGATAGTCCGATTGGTGGCCTGTAGTTGCTCGTAAAAAATGAGTAGCGATCGTCGCATGTCCACAGATCGGGACTTCATTTGTTGGCGTAAAATATCGAACATGTATGTCATGGCTTTGATCTTTTGGTGACAAAACAAAGGCAGTTTCTGAATACCCTGCGAATGCAGCAATATCTTGCATCTCTTGAGTTGTAAGATGGTCAGTATCTAGCACAACCCCTGCTCGATTTCCTGTATTTGGTTTGGTGGTAAATGCATCAACTACATAAATGGTCGTCATGGCAGAACTCCTCTGTTGTTAACATTGGGATCTCAGAAATAGCCCCTGCCATAACCAAAAAATCTTATTTAATTGCAGCAATACATGTCGCAGTTCTAAAAGGTTTATAGTCGCTTCATATAATGAGTTTTGAGTCTTCGTAGTGATTGTTTGAATTGTATAAATCTAAACACTGGGGATACTATAGTTTTTATTGCAAACGCATTTTCTAAATATGGAAAGGTATGAACTGGGACGATACTAAAATTTTGTTAGCTATTGGGCGGACTGGCGGGTTGAGCCGCAGTGCAAAATTGCTTGGTATCAGTGTTTCTACCGTACATCGCAGAGCCGCTGAACTGGAGAAAAGTCTCAATGCGATTCTTTTTTCTCGAGACAGTGATGGCTATACACTCACCAATGTTGGAAAACATTTTTTTTCTTTGGCTGAAAAAGCAGAAGAGCATTTAATAGCGATGGAGCGTTACAACGATCAAGGACTACAATCACTGTTCCGTATTGCTTTACCTGAGTTAATCGGGCAGCAGTTGCTCCAATCAAAGCTAACGGCATTACAACTGAAGCATCCAGATTTACAATTAGAGATATCAACGAGTGTCGTTCCTGTTGATTTTTCCCGACGGGAAGCTGACATTATTCTTCGACTTGTTCGTCCAGAAAGCGGGCGTTACATTATTCGACGCCTTGGCCAACTAGAGTATGGTCTTTATTGTAGTCAGGATTATCTCGCCAGTTTCACAGGGCATGCTGAAACGTCTGATGATTTATTGAATCATCGTATAATCGGTTGGGACCGAAGCCTTCAATATACGTTCTTAGCACAATGGATGCGTGAACTCACCCAAGATGCAACCCCTGCCTTGTCTTTTGATAACATGCACTCGCAACTACGAGCAGTCATTGAAGGACAAGGAGTTACAGCCCTACCTTGTTTTGTTGCAAAGGCTTCGGGTTTAGTACCCATACTACCTGAGCAAACTTTAAAACAAGATGTGTGGTTAATGCGTCATTTAGACACTAAGGATAGTGACTATTCAACGTTGATTAGTGAAACAATTGAAAAAGAACTACAAGAATATCTGTTGTGATAAGCATTATCTTTTATTCTAATTTTGAATTTAAAAAAGAAATTTTAAGTTAAACCGAGTTATGTCTCGCTCAAGTTGTACAGAGTGATTTGTAGTTAAAATGATTGGCGTGAACTATCAAATCTGCTCATAAAAAATCCGACTTGTGTCAAAATCGGATTTTTGCTTTTTTTTGTAGTAGATAAAAATTATTAATACTCTGATTTTAAAAATCTTTTAAGTGTGGTTGTAGATAACGCCCATTATGTTAAATAGGCTTAAAAAATAAGAAGTCTGCTTTAAGCTAAATTTAGGTTGTTTACAGGTATAATATATATACAAAACGAATATAACTAGATAAATTCGTTAAAGATTAAATTGTTTGAGACTTTTATGAGATCACATATACAAATTTTAAATACGGATCAAATTAATAAATATAATTACAAATTCAGTTTATCTACTTTAGAAAGTGGATTAAAGCAAACTTGGGGCATAGGAACACCAAGTTTTATTAGCCATGATTACCATAGACCTTATGCATGGTGTAAAACTTTAGGTTTATGGGTAATGCCTCATCAAGCTGCATTGATAGGAAAGATGTTGATTCCAAATAAGCAAGAGGAAAGGGAGCTTGTAAATAATCTATGTCTTGATTTTATTAGTAGAAAAATACAAGATGTTCCAGAAAATGAAAAAGCAGATTTATTATCAAAAATTAATAAAGATTTTATATCTGAAGATGCAATTGTAGTACAAAGGGAATGTATATCTATTTTAGATAAAAATATTGCTAAGAAAATGTTTCCTGAAATTTTCTTAGGTAATGAAACAGATAAGCATTCTTTGATTTCACTTAAAGAACTAAATCCAATCGCACCTGGGGTATTTGAACATAAAGGTGTAGCAGTATTTGCACATAGGTTTTTTAGAAGATCACTTTCACAATTTAATAATTTAAATAGCCCATTTTTAGAAAAAATTCAGAATTTAATATCTAAAGATGAACTTGATTTAAAAATTGCAATTGATCCACATTCACTAGGTTTGATTGAAAGTTATAAAAGCCCAATCGAATTAGATTTTTGGTGGGGACCAAAATTTAATAATAATTTAAATGATATACCTTTAGGTGTTTCATTACATAAATCAAATGAGAAAGAGGAGTTTTTCTCAGGTGTTTCTAGGACAGAGTTCTGGTGGCATCGTCAAGATGGAATTCAATCTTTAGAATGTGAGGAAGTAAGAGCGAAGCCATCTTATGGGTTTTCTAATGAAAGGAGTGAAGAACTTTACGGCTGTAGATATGTACATTCAATGATCAATAAGGAAGGAAAAGCATATCATTTGGATGGTGCTGTGAGAGTATATAATGAAGAACAATTTATTAATCGTCTTGATGTCGATATTACGAAGGCAGGTAAAAATACTGAATATTATAAGGTATGGAGAATTGATGGACCAATTGATATTTCTCTATGGAAAAGTTTAATTTCAGATTTTTATAAAGATAACCATTTAATTGGGGAATATTTTTTAGGTGAAAAAAGAGAAATCCAAGAAATCCAAGAAATCCAAGAAATCCAAGAAATCCAAGAAATCCAAGAAATCCAAGAAATCCAAGAAGAAAATATTCTAAGCTACTTACAACAGGATTTTACTGAAGAAGATGGCATACAAGCTTATCTTTCTTATCATGAACTCATTGAAAAAGAAGTAGCAGAAAATGAAGATATCTTTGTTTGCCCTGTTGAGTTTTTAAATTATAGTGACGGGCGTTTGAGATTTATAGATTTTTATGCTTTAGACTTTTTGAAGATATTAAGATCATCTACAAATTTTAAATTAAAACTACCTCAAGACACAAAATATCTTGCTTTTGAAGACTATAATATTAATTTGCCATTAGTAATTTGTAAAAATGGTAATCATGTAGAAAATGCAAGCAAAATCTTCAATAGTGTAAAAATATTTATAAATAGTTTAAATAATATTGAAAATAGAATTGTTACTTTAGCTATTGGAATAGAATATGAGGAGGTTTTAGCTAAATTTTCTCTAATATTTAAACCAAAATCCTTCTTACAGTATATACAGAATAACGAAATAACTTTCCCAAATTGTTTTGATGATATTGGTGAGTGGATAGAAGAGTTTCAAAACTTATTAAGCATTACTTTTAAAGATACAAAAACAAGTTTTAGTGACAGTGGATATCTTTCCGATATAGGCCAGTTTACAGTAAATAGAGAGTATTTGCCTGCTGATATGATAGTTTTGGAGAAAGAGTTTTCTTTGAGAATACATGAATCTAACGTAGAAATTATCAATTTAGTTCAAAGTGGAAAAATGATTGCTGCACCAGTGTTTCTAATAGATGAGGTAGAATGTGAAAGTTGTGAGAGCAACTATCTAACTTGCGAGTGTAATTTAATTATGACGCTTAAAAAAATGAATTCTTATGAGCCTGTTAGTATGTTTTGGAGTAGAAAAAATACTTTTATTGACTAGGATGTATTGAGATTTAAAATAAGTTGATTTCGCTTTTACAAGAATTAAGTACATAGTGGAAAAATATTTTTCCGCTATGTACTTAATTTTTATTAATTTAATTCATTCTAAAACATAGTTCATAAGTTTTTATATATCTATATTTTTTAAATTAAATAACGGGGACTAAAAATATGATTCTAATTTTTTATATTCTTAATATTTCCTAAAATCAACATAGTATGCCTTATATGAAATTTAATTTTATCTGATATAAATCAAAAACTTACTTTAAAAAAAAGCCCAACTCATAGTGCTTGGGCTTTTTTAATGATTTGTCACCTTTCAGGATTACTTATTGATCAACTCTCCACAATTTCATGTAATCTCTCTTAGCTCTAAAGCTGGTAAATATCTAATCTAAATCCTTCATATGTCATAAGAGTTACTAAACTTTTGAATTACTGACATAGAAAATGACAACTTATGTGTCACATGACAAACAGAAACCATGGCTTATGTCTGCTAGCTCAAATCCAAATAACCAAATACAGCCTTTTCAACTCGCTGCTGTAAATGGTCTAAATCACTTTCCCCTGCTATGCCTGCTGCGTTAATCATTCCTTTGCTTAAAGCAATTACATCTTGTGCGGCTGTCTGTGCATGTGAAATACCTGAGCGTATAAACAGATCAGAAATTATGGTTTCAAGTTCATGTTGAAGCTCATTTTCCTCAGTGTCTTTACCAATGATTTCAGAAGCAAACTCTAGTGTTCGTGCCAACTGTGGACGGCTCAATTGATGTCGTACAGCAGCCTGTATAATGAGTTTTAGTTTTTCTTTTAAGTGTGCCGCATCACTTTGTTGTATAGCTTCAACGATATGATTTGATAACTTGGCACGTTCACGTCGAATTAACTCGACAATTAAAGCATCTTTAGATGGAAAGTATTGATATAGGCTACCAATGCTTACCCCAGCAAGTTCAGCCACGGCATTTGTGTTAAATCCAGCAAAGCCTAAAGACTCCAGAATGCGAGCAGCCGCCTCTAAAATAGCTTCAAATGTAGCCACTGAGCGTGCTTGACGCGGGCGTTTACGTGGGTCTGGGAGGGTTTCTGACATGGGCCGAAATGCGAGTATTTAATGTGAGTAATCACTCATATACTGACTAAGTCATGTTGATATGACAAGTAAATGCTGTCTTTTCAGTTGAGCTTCAACTTGGCCCAGTCATGGAGTGGTTATGTCTAGAACCTATACTTTTTTTATTCATTTAAGAGCCTTGCCTGCTTGGTTGGCTCTAGCTCGTGAAAAGCGGGCTGAGTTTAGTACACAGAAGCTTGAACCTATTTTGGGGAAGTACCCGACTGTAAAAGTTCGATGGTATGACGTTGAAGCATTTAGCACTAAGGCCAGTGATATTGCTGTGTTTGAGACGACATCTCTGCAAGATTATTATTTTGTGATTGATGCGATTCGAGACTCTGAGTTTTGTACAGTACCCTACTTTGAGTTTGTAGAGATTATTCCTGCAATTGAAGATGGGTATGTGGAGTATGAAAGTTCTTTATAGAAGTTGCGAATAATTTTTTACTTTTAGTAGTCAGAAGATAATTAACAGTCAATCTAAATTTTTCAATAATTTTTATAAAATTTAATTAGGCTTAAGCTATTAATTAAACCATTTTCTTAAGCCTTTTAAATTTATTATATTAAATATCAATGTTTCACAATAAAACATTTAATATTATCTGATATTTCTAATCCTTTTATAACTTCATCTTCATCTCTTATATAACCAAGGTCATAAATTAGAAAATAAATAAATTCGTATCCGCTACTATAAGCAACTATATCGGCATTCATTTCATCAATTATTTCTGCTAACTTTCCTGATCGATTACAGATTTTAACCTCTAAAACCATACTGTGGTTTTTGAAAACAAAATCTGGTATAGATTCTTTCCCTGCTACTTTAACTCGTCCAGTCTCTCGATCATAATCAATACCTTTCTGCTTTCCTTTACCAATTAATAAGCTTTCAATTCCATTCTGAATAGTTTTTTCATTTTGTGGAGTATCATAAATAGCTTTTCGAAGATTTGCTTTTAAAAAATTAAGAATATTATCTGCTTCAACTTCATCCAAACCACCAGTAGTTTCAACAAATGCTTTCAAAATTAAAAGATTAGTATAGACTTCATCAAAATATATTCTTTGTTCAATCGTAACTGTATCAAAAGCTGAAGGAACTTTTTCTAAGTTATACATATCTACGGGGGCTCTAATATTAATTACCTCCTGAGCTTTTGCTAATATCTCATTATATTTACGCATAAAAGTTTTAAAACTCGAATGCAACCAGACATCATCTACCTTTGATTTTCTTGAAGCATCCATTGCTTTTTGTAAAGCTATACATTGATCACGTATCTCTTTCAACTTAATTTCTTTCACTAATTTTCAGTCCTTTAACATAGCTATCATAGGGATGTTATAGCTATTCTAGGGTAAATATTAATATTTTTTAAATATAGATCCTTTTGATATTACAAATTTTTTATCTGAATACCACATTTTATATATTTTATTAAATTACCAAAAAAGAGAGTAGAAATTAAAATTAAAAAGTGGTAAAAAAATCATTAACATAAATTTAAAAAAGTAACACAGAAAATTACAAATACTTTCCACCCTTTTCTGTGTATGGGAGTTTCTAAATGGCTTTCGATGCCTCACCCTCTTGGAGTGGTTTCAATTATCAAGGCAAAGTAGCTCTCTACTATGCTTTAAAATGTATTAATTCGGAATCAGTTGAGAAAGATTTTTCTAACTATAATTTAATGCTTGAAGATAATGAAGATTTTGAAATTGTCATTGATAATAAGCCTATCTCTTTTCACCAAGTAAAAGCATATAATGAATCTAGTTACAGCAAATATTCTGATGCACTTTTAGAAATAACTTTAGAACTTTCAAAGAATTTAAATGTAGTAGGAAAAATTCACACATGGAAAGAAATAAATTATAAATCAGACTGTTATGACTTAAAGTCATCAATTAAAAGTGATATAGAAAGTATTCTAGAAGAATTCAAACTATCAACTGAAGCAACTTCAACTATCCATAAAGCAGCATCTGCTGTGAAAGGTTGTTCTAAAACAACTTTAATTATTAGAAATGCTTTTAAAAAAAAATCAGCTGAAGAAATAGCCCATTTTTTAGAAAGTATTTTGACTGAACAAAATGATGCTTTATCTAGAATTTCTGCATATAAATATGATGATGAAAATTTATTTTGTGATCTTAATACAATTAATGAAAAGATTAAAACACAGCTATCTTTAGCCCTTAAAAATAGAAGTATCCCTATAACTGAAAGCCAATTAGATAGAGCTTTTTTTCACTTTTTAGGCATGATGGATAAATATATTATTTATCGCCATGAACATAAAAAAAGTCTAATAAAGGCTCCAATAGAATTCACAAATATAATTAATATTCTTAATATAGATCACGAAAATATAAGTAAAGAATATATAGCTTACAAGTTTAAAGAACGTTTTTTCTTTTATATTGATCATTATATGGAAGACCCAGATGAAGAATATCAGTCACCTGAACCGGGATTCCCTTGTAACTTACAAGAAATACGTAAAATCCTATTAAGCCTTACACCTTATGAGCTTTGGGAGCATTACCGCCATTTTTCTCCACAAATTAATCTACAAAATAATAATATTGATGATGCTTTTGAGACTAATTCTGAGGGGATTCGTTACATGCTTATACGAATTTTCCATGAAATTGATTTTAATTTAGCAATTCACAAACCAATCAAATATAAATTACTTTACCGCAATACTACTCCGCCTTACCAATATTATTTACCAACGACTATTACTAATTCTTTTCGCAGAATTACACAAATTGAGAGACAAATTAGTTTAAATCCAAGCATTATTGAAATTTTGTATGAAGTTGAGAATCTTATTTACCATGGAAGTATCATACATCCTATTTCAGCAATAGCATCAAGGCATACTGAAGCTCCAGTTTCTCAAGATTTAGACCATAGATCTAAGCGAAATGAACCCTTAAATATCATCCATCTTATTCCTTTAACCGATGCCAAGGACCAATTGCTTAAATGATTAAAATTATTAATAATATTCTTTCAAATAATGGATATGAGTTAGTCGACATACAATTACCAGATGATAGACATAATATTTTTCTTTTTTGTCCTCGAACTGACCATGCAAAAGAAGAATATTTCGTTACTATTCAACTAAATAATGAATCGGATGAGCTTGCAAAAGAGTTATTAGAAAATTCAGCTGAGGAGTTGTTTGAAATTATAAGAAACTCTGGAAAAGTTGAGTCATATTTCATAAAAAATTGTACTTTATTTATTTGTCACGATGAGACTCGTATAAAAAGAGAAACAATATTCACTCTAGAAGAGGATCCATACAATTTCAAAAAAAATGTAATTACTTATTTTCCTTCTGAATTAAGTGATTTAAAAAATTATTTAGAAAAAAATAATATCACTGAAATTTCAAATCTAACTATTAGTGAAATTATTAATAGTCAGAACGGACAACTTTTTTTGAATTTTAAAAAGAATCACAATAATATCCAAAATTATTATTCTCTTATTTTAAAAATAGCTCTAAAACTACCATTTATTACCTATATCCCTCAGAAGAAAGAATTAATAAATTTGTGTTTGGAGATTGAAAAATCTCTTGAAGGCAAAGAATCTGTACTTTTTAAAAACTTAATGGAACCTGAAATAGATTGGAATAACAATAATATTTATCAAAATATTGAGAAAATATGGGGGAACTTAATATGATTCAGCTAAAAAAAATTACATTCAAGAACTTTAAAATTTTTGGAAATGATCCTTATACAATAAATTTAGACCATAACAACCTTATTCTTTTAGATGGGCCAAATGGCTATGGTAAAACATCGGTATTTGATGCTATTGAATTAAGTCTTACTGGAAATATTTCTCGTTTAATTTCTGTTGAGAATAGACAAGTTCCTACAGATGTCGTAGTCGCTCATAAAGGGAACGAAAATGTTGAGATTACAATTGAACTAATGGATCAAAATTATCAAATAAAAACTTTTCAAAGGAAGCTCAAAAGTAATCCACCTAAAGCCTTAAAAAAAATATCTAAGTTTGCAGAATTATGGGAATTATATGAAATAATAGATGGAAAATTAATTGAATCTTCTCAAAATAAATTAGATGAGTACTTAGGTAGTCAGGATCTTGCAAGAGATTTTTTACTTTTTCACTACGTCCAGCAAGAAGAAACCTCGCAATTTCTTAAGACTAAAAATGAAGTAAAAAGAGCTGAAGAATTAGCACAACTTTTTGGTAATACATTAGAAGCTGATGAAAAACTAGATAAATTAAAAGATATTCAAAATAAGATAAGCACTGAAAAAAGTAAAATAGAAACACAAATAAATAATATCAATGAGCTATATAAGATTAATGATTTCAATTTGACATCAGAAAAATCTGAACAACATTTCTTTCTTTTCCCATGGCTTACTGAAATTGATAAAACCCCTTTTTGGGATATGGCTTCTATTAAGGATTTCAGCCAAGAAAAGCTCAATAACTCTTTAGAAGAAATTTCTCATATAAAAAATCTTATTAAATATCAAGATTTTTTTATCAAAAACCGTAGTTTTGAAAGTGTTACTCAACAGCGCGAACAGCTCAAACTTTATCTTGGATATTACCAATTTATTGATCAATATGATTTTTATATCAATGAAGAGAAAAATTACCAGTTTATTAAAAATACTTATAATATATTAAATAATAATGATTATAAATCAATACAAACAATAACCAATCTTGAAAGTATTTATGAATTACTAGGTTTAAAAAACTATTCTTCCTTTCAAGATTCACTTCAAATTCTTATTAATCAAGAAGCAAAAAATCATGGTCTAAGTTCTATTTATACTGAAGTTCTTCAATATCACAATGAAATGTCTTCAAAGCTACAAAATTTACCGAATGAATCATCTTGTTTACTATGTGGTCACGATCATCAAAATCATGATGCCTTAGCAAATGCTATAGCTCAACACAAACTTGTAATTGAATTAGAACTAACTGATAAAGATAAATTTTTATCCCAATTAAGAGAAGAATTTAACAATATTCATCTTTTACCTCTTATACATGCATGTAAAGATTTTTTAGGAAAAAATATAGTTATTTCTAATGAAGACTTACAATCTCTATCTAAAGCACTAAATTATAAAGATTTCCTTGATAGAATAAATGGATGGTTAGAGAACCAGAAATTTGAATATCAAGATTTAATAGCTAAAGTTTTTCCGAAACAGAATGATATTTATAATTTAGATGAAGCAGCTAATCAATTAATTTTACGTATTTTATCTGCAGTAGGAAATCCTCCGGAAGGATATTCAGAATCTAATGGTTCTGATATATTTAATCGGATTTATCGAGATTACTTCAATAATACCTCCCAAAATTTAAATTTAATAAATTCTAATCTACTTGACCATAAAGAGAACTATATCCATAACTTATATTTTAATTCTCTAACAGAAGTTAATGAAAAGATTAAAACACTAAAGAATCAACTTAATTATATGAATATAGCCCTTCAGGATATTAACAGTTTAATTATAACTATACGAAAGAAAATTAGATTATATAGACAAAAATTAATAACTGAAATTGAAATACCTTTTTATATTTATTCAGGAAAGATATTACAAACTCATCAAGCAGGTTTAGGGTATGGTGTATTTATTAAAGATCCAGCAATCAAAGATCCAACGAGTGAAGATGAACTCAAAAACATACGTCTAGTTTCTAATTGGGAAAGCGATCATGATATATTGAATACAATGAGCTCTGGACAAATATCAGCTGTAGTAATTTCTTTAACTTTAGCATTACATCGAGTTTACTCTACAAAATTTTCTACAATTCTCATCGATGATCCAGTACAAACAATGGATGATGTAAACATGTCCTCACTAGTTGAAGTTTTACGTAATGATTTCTGTAAGAAACAAATTATTTTATCTACTCATGAAAATAAAGTAGCAAGATACTTTTCTTATAAGTTTTTAAAATATAATAAAAGTGTTAAATCAGTAAATTTAATGGAAAGAACTGAATATATTTTAAACAATAATTATGTATATTAAGCTTAAAACTTATAAAGTTCTTATTTTAAGGGGATGATAGCGATGTATCATTCCCTTAAAATTAATATTTAAACGTGAATAATAAAGAATTAGACTTAATACAAGATTTTTAAACAAAAAACTCTCAATCCCTTATCCTCCCCCAAAACCTCTCCAACACCACATCCCGTTCATCCAAACTGTTAGAACTCAAAACCTGTAGCATCAATCCATCAATTAGGTTTAAAACCATGTTGGCATCGGGATTAAATGCATTGGTCTCCAAACTAAAGACTAAATCAAAAAGCTCTCGAAGTAGCCATTTTCGATATTCAACTGCCATGCGGTAAGCCGTTGGATAAAGCTGTTTTATTTCAAATATGGCTTTAAACAAAAGGTGGTAAAGGCTATTTACATCGACATGTAAGCGGACAATTTCTTTAAGTTTATCGACTGCGGTTGAGTAGCGGTGTGAATAGACAATTGCCAGCACTTCTTCTTTGAGGCGGCTTTTTTGAAAGCTTATGCAGGTTTCAACGAGCTTTGCTTTCGAGTGAAAGTAATTATAAAGCGTAGCTTTGGGAATTTTAGTTTCTTTGGCAATCAGGTCTACGCCCGTGTTGTGAAATCCATAGAGATTAAATAGATCTATTGCACTATGAATAACTTTTAATTTTTTTGAAGCTGTTTCTAAAGTTGGCATAGTTTTACCATTATAAAAATAAGTTGTTATGTCTGGCTAAGATAAAAAGCCTGTGCCCTTTCTGGGAGAAAAAAAGGCACAGCAAAGCCGTAAGACGGTGCTTGGCACATCTCAAGTTTTATTGTTGATATAAGTTTTTAGTCGTGACGAGCTAAAGCTTTAAAACGTATTTTCAATTAAACAGTTTTAAAGATGAGCTAAAGGATATCGGAATAAAAGGCTTGGCAATGGTTGCCAATAAAATAGAAATGTTGCGCATGAGCGACTCCTTAGGTAAAAGAAGTCCTACCGCATTACTGTCAAATAATGGTGGTAGAACGAAAGAGGGTTGACAGACTGAACCTAAGAATCAGCACACCCGAGGGTGTCCCCCTTCCGTCCTACCGCAACAAAAAAAGGGGGACGAACGAGTCTACATTAAAAAAACAAGTTTTTTCAATGTACTTAGGTTCTGGCCTGTCAAAGCCAGCTGGCAATGTAGGCCAGCACGCAAAGAATAATCCGAGAGTTTAGAGGTGTCAATGTAGCATTTATGACAAGTATTTAAATTTCTTATTATTTTTCATTAGATTAACTTAATTATTATTTTAGATATTATATTCAATTGTATTTATTAATTTTTTAAAAAGAGTCAGATACGGTAAGCTAAACCTCATAAATTTTACTTTTTGAATTTGAATATTTTTTAGAACTTTACGAGAACATAAATGAGAAGACTATCTTCAAAGTCCATTTTAATATTAACCACTGGGTGTTTCTTGAATGGTTGTAGCCAAGGCCCTCTTCCATTAGAGGTTACACTACATCAAGAGTATGTATGTGCCTTTACCAATAACCCTAAAAAAACGAACTATCCATTTGATAAAAAATTTATTATTTTTGTGGCGAAAGCTGACTATACAAACGGCTACAAAAGCATTTATGAGAAAGAATATTCAAATTTTCCTTTGCCAATAGAAGAGAAAGATTGTGTAAAAATTCCTCTAAAGGCGTTTGAAAAGAATGTAGCTTATGACATTACTTTGGATATATACAAAACTTTCGATACACGTATTTGTGTAGTAGAACATAACAATAAGCTAGAAATCCGAGAGCCTGAACCCGGTGAAACAACTTGTAAATAGGATTGTTCCTAGGCCCTCATTTCGCTATTGCAGAAACAACTAAACGCGTGGGTTTAGACAATCTCGGTCTGCCCCACTTGGTGATAAGCACGGTTAAAATAAACCAAGCTTTGGTCATGTTGGCTTTGTTTAATCGCCACGATCGGGCATATAAAAATCGTGTGTGTACCGACTTGTTGAATTTGCTCAATCTCACAATCGAAACTTACCAAAGCATCATCCAACACAGGTGAACCCGTTTCTAACTCAATCCATGCGCCATGTTTAAAGCGCTCTTCTGGTGTGAGTTTAGATGAAAATGCTTTTGAAATATGTTCGTGGTGCGCGCCTAAAACATTCACAGTTAAGATTTTGTTATCTAGGAAATGTGCATGTGAACTCGCAGATTGGTTCATACACACCAATAATGTCGGAGGTGTGTCGGTCACACTACAAACAGCAGAGGCAGTAAATCCAAAACGGCCAGACATGCCTGCCGTAGTCACAACACTAACTGCACTTGTGAGTAAAGACATTGCATTTCTAAAGTCTGTTGCTTGAACCATGACATTATTCCTAAATTGAACCGTACCTTGTCCTGAGTGTTTGCTATACCGCCCAACTCCATCAGGAAGGTACTTTATCGACATGCGATCTAATTAGAGCGACATGTAGTAAGTAAAATGAGGGTTACTTGTTTGATTATCAACTGCCATCAAAAAAGTAACCCTTTATACCACTTATTGGTAAATATTAAGCAGTAAGATCATAACCCGTCAGTTCTCGGCGAACGATTTCTGCACCTGCACTTAAAGCATTTAACTTGCCGCGTGCCACTTCACGAGAAAGAGGTGCCATACCGCAGTTTGTGCAAGGATAAAGCTTGTCAGCATCTACAAACTGAAGCGCTTTACGTAGTGTGTTAGCCACTTCTTCTGGTGTTTCAATCTGGTTAGATGCAACATCAATTGCGCCGACCATGACTTTTTTACCGCGAATGAGTTCGAGTAAATCGATAGGCACATGTGAGTTGTGACATTCTAACGAGATGATATCAATGTTAGACGTTTGAAGTTTCGGGAAAGCTTCTTCGTACTGGCGCCATTCTGAACCAAGTGTCTTTTTCCAGTCAGTGTTGGCTTTAATGCCGTAACCGTAGCAAATGTGGACCGCAGTTTCACATTTTAGACCTTCAATTGCACGCTCTAAAGTCGCGATGCCCCAGTCATTTACTTCGTCAAAGAAGACGTTAAATGCAGGTTCATCAAACTGAATAATGTCTACACCAGCAGCTTCAAGCTCACGCGCTTCTTGGTTCAAGATTTTGGCAAATTCCCAAGCAAGTTTTTCACGGCTCTTGTAGTGTCCATCGTAAAGCGTATCAATCATGGTCATTGGGCCAGGTAATGCCCACTTAATTGGCTGATTGGTTTGCTGACGTAAAAACTTAGCATCTTCAACAAACACAGGCTTTTGACGAGACACCGCACCTACAACAGATGGCACGCTTGCATCGTAACGGTCACGAATACGAACTGTTTCGCGCTTCTCAAAATCTACGCCATTTAAGTGTTCAATAAACGTGGTCACAAAGTGTTGGCGGGTTTGTTCGCCATCGCTCACAATGTCGATGCCAGCAAGTTGTTGTTCATGCAACGCCAAACGTAACGCGTCTTTTTTACCTTCGGCTAAGCCTTCGTTTTCAAGTTTCCAAGGCGACCAAAGCTTTTCAGGTTCTGCAAGCCAAGACGGTTTTGGTAAGCTGCCAGCAGTTGAAGTTGGTAATAATTTTTTCATGATCAATGACCCGTATGTTGATTAATTAGGAGCGTAATTAGCAGACCACTGCTCAAGAATCGCTTGGTATGGTTTGATAAATTGCTCTTCAACAAACTTCCCCTGCTCAATAGCCAAACGGCTACGTTCTTCACGGTCATACACAATTCGAGTAAGTGAATAATCTTCGTGTTTCAAGCTTGGTTGATAAGATTTTCCAGCCACTGAATTTGCGTTGTAAATTTCAGGACGGTAAATCTTTTGGAATGTTTCCATCGTACTAATGGTACTAATCAACTCAAGGTTAGTGTAATCACTCAACAAATCGCCTGTAAAATAGAACGCTAATGGCGCAACGCTATTTGGTGGCATGAAGTAGCGAACTTTTAAGCCCATTTTTTGGAAATATTCATCAGTTAATGAATAGTCTTCTTGCTTGTATTCAACACCTAAAACAGGATGTTCGTTTTCAGTACGGTGGTACTCTTTCGTGGTCGAAACGCTTAAGCAAATCACAGGCGCCTTTTTAAAATTGGCTTTGTAAGTTTCAGAGTTAATAAAACTCTTAAACAAGTTACCGTGCAACTCACCAAATTTTTCTGGCGTGCTAAAAGTCGACTTGTTTTTGTTGTGATCTAACAACAGCACACTAAAGTCATAGTCACGTACATAAGACGAGAAGTTGTTGCCTACAATACCTTCGATGCGTTCATTGGTTTTCTTATCAACAATATTGGTTTTCAATATTTCGATGAGAGGAAGCCCGCTAGTACGGTTTTCGGCATCAATATTCATTTCAACTGAAATGATTTCAAGTTCAACGCCATAGCGGTCACCTTTAGGGTTGTCCCAATGAGCTAAGGCATTGAAACGATTGTCGATCATCTGCAATGTATTGCGCAAATTCTCTTCGCGGCTCATCCCTCTTGCCAAGTTAGCAAAGTTGGTTGTAATACGTGTATTGTCTGCTGGACGATAGTTCTCATCGAAACAAATACTCTTAATCGTAAATGTAAATTCTTTACTCATTGTGATCAGTACCCTAATTTCTGAGATAAAACCTAAATAAAAACTTTTTGCTCTTTTTAAACTTTCCAGACTTGTCAGTTTTGTGCCTTATGGTCTTATCAAAGTGAATTACTGGAGCGCTTCAGAGCATGAATAGATTTATACCGCAATCACAACATGAATAAAAATGATTTAGTCTCATTACAAACTGAGTGAAATTCATGTTTAGGGTTTAATAAATAAGTATGAAGTTAAATATTTTTCATCTTAGGAAATTTTAGACAGCAAAAATTCAATTTACGGCACTCACACGGAGCCTTAATCATTTTTAATATTAATTATTACTTTCAAATACTTAATAGTAAAAATTTAAGTTAAAAAGAATCAACCTAAAGTAATGTGTGCTGACTTTCATTCATCTCTGCTTTTAGCCATTCTAAAAATATGGTTTTGCGTGAATCTTCCTCAAAAGCACTATGAGAAAGTAAAAAATAAGCTGAATTATCTTGTACAACAGGTGAAATTTTTTGAAGTAAGTTCCACTCAAGCTCTTTTTCAATCATGTAAATTGAGATGACCGTTGCGCCAAGTCCCGCCAAACAGCCTTCTAAACATAGATAAAAATGTTCGAGTTCAACTTTAGTGAAGCCTTTTAAACTTTGCTTTAACTCAGCAATACGGCTAAGGCTTTTGAAAAAATTCGGTCGAGAGGTCGAAATGAGTAAGTCGTTTGTGTCGCGTGGCTTGGTTGCTTGAACTAGAGCAATATATTCATCGGCAATTTTTTCGCTATAAATATGCTCTCCCCAATCAAAGTCATTTCTGCGAATCGCGATATCAATATTATCTTTTTCAAAATCGACCACGCCGCCTGCTGTGAGTAATACCACGTCAAAATTATGACCAAGTTTTTTAAATTTTGATAACCGTGGAATGAGCCATTTCATGGAAAGAGTCGGTTCACACGACAAGACCAGCTGTTTGCTTTCAGCTTTAGGCTGGCTGAGTTCTATTAAACATTCATCAAGCTGACCAAAAACTTGATGGCAACAACTCATTAAAATTTCACCCTGCTCATTCATCACAAGTGTTTTGTTTTTTCGATCAAACAAAGTCGTATTTAAAGCTTCTTCTAAATTATAAATCTGTTTACTGACCGCACTTTGCGTCACAAATAATTTTTTTGCAGCTAAAGTGACGCTGCCATACTTCGCCACAAAATAGAAAAATTTTAGTGAATTCAGCGATATTCTTTCGATCATTCCAAAAACTCATAGATGTGTAGTCGTTTTTATCGATTTTTATTTTTAGGTTTCTGTTCAAAATAAAAATCATCTTTATTAAACCCCATTTTAGATGATGAAAAATATATTAGATATCTATATCTATCTTCATAAATGTAAAGCCCCTATCTTTCTCACGAAAAGAATAACAGCTTTAAATAAAATAATTCTCCTCTCAAATACATTCCAAAAAGTACAGACCAATCACCTCATTTTCAGTGAGGATGCAAGATAATGGCAGAGTTTATTGCGGTTATTCTCATTACGATTTTGGCGGTGGTTAGCCCCGGCGCTGACTTCGCGATCGTTACGAAAAATAGTTACTTGTACGGAAGAAAAATAGGTGTGTTCACTTCACTAGGAATATCGCTTGGCGTGTTGGTACATGTGACCTATACACTTGTAGCCGTTGCGTTTGTGATGACGTATACGCCTCAAATTTTGAATATTGTTAAATATATTGGCGCGCTTTATTTGATTTATATTGGCTATAAAACTTTTACTCAAAAACCAGTTTTAGACTCTGCGGCATTAAATTCTATAGCTACTCTGCAAGCTATAAAGTATGGCTTTTTTACCAACGCCCTGAACCCTAAAACCACGCTATTTGTGATTAGCACCTATACGCAAATTGTGAGCTTAACCACGCCTAAAACCATTCTTTTGGCTTATGGTTTTTTTATGTCTTTTGCCCATTTTATATGGTTTTCACTGGTGGCTGTGCTGTTTTCATCCATGCTACTGAGACAAAAAATGTTAGCCAAGCAAGTACAGATTAATAGGGTGATTGGCTTAATTTTATGTGTCTTAGGCGTGATTTTGCTTTTTACTAAGTTTCAGTAGAGCCGTTTAATTTTTAATAATCTTTAGGGTGAATTTATAATTAATGGACTGAGTGCTTCGTACAGAACTCAGTCCATTTGAGCGAGATAAAAAGCTATGTTTTAACTTTTTGACTCTGATAAATCATTTAGGTTCCAACGATTTGCTCTTTTAAAGGTTCCGACATCGTTAAACCGCACTCCCATATCACGCATAACTTTATGGGCAACTGGTGCCGTCATTTGGCGAATGTAGAATGGTTCTTTCACCACAAAATGATGAATGGCATGTGTTGAACCAAAGTTAAAGCAAAACAATTGGAACGGCATCATCCACCACGGTGTTAATACTTGAGTTTGTTGAATGACATTACCCAATTCAACGTCACCGTAGTAATGCATATTGCTAGTCACAAAGTGCAAGCAGAAGGTACGCAGTACATTAGGTGCAACCCAAACAACAGTCAAAATATTAATCACATGCATAATATTTAAAGTGGTAGCTGACCAAGCAATCGGTGCATTTGCCCAACTTGAAACAACATCTACTGCATGAAAACCTAAGAAGATATACCATAGCGACCAGTGAATAATCCCTAGCGGGAAATAAGCCATAAATGCACGTTTAAAAATTACTTTTCTAACCGTCCAATTGCTTGCAGAGATAATACGGAACAAGACCGCCAAGCCGTTATCACCAATCGCGATGAGTCGGCGTATGCTCCACTGCTCCCCATTGGTTAAGGCTCTTTCTTCTAAATCGACTTCGGTGCCTGAATTTTTATGATGGTTAAAATGCAGCTCACGGCGCTTCCACGGGTTAATGGTACTTGGTCGAGCTAACCAGACTAAGCCCATCATTAAATGATGTGCCCATGGTTTTTTTCTAAAATACATCCAATGAATGAGGTCATGTTCTAACTCATGGGTAAGAGATGCAAAAAACGCAATAATTGGAATTGCGAACCACGCTGAAAGCTGATGATTGATATAGAGTACGGCTGTAGTAATCATTCCAACGAGAGAAACAAATAGAATCATTGCCCCTATTGCATTTTGATGGTTCAAAATAGGATGGCGCTTGCGTAAAGCCACACCTTCCGCTGTGACTACTTTTTTAATATGTTCTGTTTTTTCGCTATCGGTCATTTCGGCAGGATTTTTATAAATATAGGTCATCCGTTATTCCTCAGTTTTTCATGACCCTACTTTATTTAGATCATCCAAAGTATGCTTAGCTCGAAACGCCAATCTATTGGCTATGGATGCCAAAATAAAAAGATTCAAAATAAACAAAAGATTTTTTAGTTTTGAATCTTTTATACTGTTTACAGGAATATGAATCAGAAGTTATAGGACATAACATGCCACAGACAGCAACGGCACTGGCTAGCTGGGTGAAAGCGATTCAAAAAGCGCTCGAAAAAGCCGGTGTTGATAGTCAGCCTTTATTAGAACAAGCAGGTTTAGATATTCAGGCTCTGAGTAATCCTGATGCACGATATTCATTAAAACAAACAGCAAATTTATGGAAATTAGCAGTTCAGAAAACTCAAGATTCATGTTTTGGCCTTAAAGTTGCCAGCCAAGTCAACCAAAATACTTTTCATGTGTTAGGGCATTCACTGATTACTAGCACCACCCTAAAAGAGATGTTTCTAAGAATTATTCGTTATTTTCGTGTGGTTACGGATATTCCAGAGCTAGAGTTTTATGGGAAAGGAAATAACCATTATTTCGTTATTCATGTTCCCAACGAAGTTCAGCCCGAATCAATAGATGCATTTGTTTCCGTTTTTATTCGCTCAAGTCGTGCCTTACAAGGGTCTATTTTTTCACCCTTACGCATTGAACTTAGACGTTCAGAACCTGAAGATTTAGAAACTTTTAAGAGTATTTTAAAAGCTCCGATTGTTTTTAATGCATCCAAAGACATGATTGTGTTTGATACAGCAACCATAGAACAACAACTAGAAGGTGCAAATCCTACTCTCACCCAAGAATATGATGAAATTATTAATCGTTATCTGGCACGGTTCGATAAAGAAAATATATTGGCACGTGTGAAAGTAAAATTAATCGAAAAATTATCTACAGGTGATTTCCAACAACAAGACGTTGCGAAAAGTCTGGGCTTAAGCATACGAAGCCTGCAACGCAAACTTTCTGCCGAAAACACCTCTTATAGTGAATTACTCGATCAGACTAGGCATGAACTCGCCTTATCGTATATTAAAAACTCAAGCCATAATATTACTGAGATTGCTTATATTCTTGGCTTTAACGATGTCAGTAGTTTTACCCGCGCGTTTCGCCGCTGGACCGATTTATCACCTATCCATTATCGAGAAAAATATCTGGCTTGCTCTTAACTTTTAAAAACTTAGATAAAAAAGATGCATATAAGTGCATCTTTTTTTTATGAATAACTTATTTTTTAGTAAGTAGTTCTAGCATCGAAACTGTAGTGACTTTGGCTCCCACTGGTAAAGCTTTTAAGTCAACAATGTAGTTTGGACTATGTGGAATATAAGGCACAGGTTTGCCTTGTTTGACTGCATTTGCAAACACAACTGGGTCTGCCACACCAATAAACATAAAGTTAAAAGGAATGTCTTTTTGGTCGCCTAACAAATGATGAACATCTTCTGACCCCATAACCGCAGGATACTCAGTTAGAACATGTTTATCGCCTAATAGTGCCTTTAAAGGCCCATTTAATCGTGCCGAAAATTCTTTATTGTTAATTACAGGTGTGCTTGAACCTTTAAAAGTAAAGGTCGGCATTTGGTCTTTACCCATCCCCTGCATTTGAGACGCGCCTTCACTCATAGACTTAATGTTATTTAACATGGTTTCACGCACTTTAGGATCAAACCAGCGCAAGTTCATTTTGACCAATGCTGTAGAAGGAATCACGTTATTCGAATTTCCAGCTTGGATTGAGCCAATTGATAACACTGCCGCTTGTTGCGGATCAACTGCGTTACCCATAATGGTTTGATATTGATTTACTGCATTGGCCGCCATGCTAATTGGGTTTTTGGTGAGCATTGGTAGTGAACCATGCCCACCCACACCTTTAAATAAAACATCAAGCTGATCGGTTCCCGCCATACGTGGCCCCGGTGCATTGATGACCACGCCCACAGGTGCAGGTGTGGTATGCACTGCAAAGAAATAATCAGGTTTTGGTAAGTTATATTTTGTCCATAAGCCATCGGTCACCATAGCTTTTGCACCTGTGATCGGCTCTTCGGCAGGTTGCGCGACTAAAATAATAGTTCCGCTCCATTCCTTTTTTAAAGCGACTAATGTTTTTGCCATGCTGAGCATCCATGTCACATGTGCATCATGACCGCACATATGTGCTACAGGTGTTTCAGTTCCATCATCAAGTTTTACACGCACTTTACTCGCGTATGGTAAACCAGTCGCTTCTTCAACAGTGTTGGCATCCATATCGGCACGGTACATGACTGTTGGCCCTTCACCATTTTTTAAAATGCCAACCACGCCTGTTTTAGCTATTCCCGTTTTAACGTCAAAACCTAGTGACTTAAGTTCTTTGGCAACAATTGCTGAAGTACGCGTTTCCATAAACCCAAGTTCAGGATGTTCATGAATGTCTTTATAGACCTTATTTAACCACCCTGTTTGCCCATCAATAATGGTTAACGCTTTTTGCGAAACCGCCGGCAAAGTTGTTGGACTTGCTTCCGCATGAAGGAGAGTTCCATAACCTGCAATGAAAGTCGATAATCCTAAAAATAGGCTGTTTTTAATGATTTTATTCATGTAATTAAAACCTTATAAATGACTGATTTAATTTTAAAATTTATATCCAATTTTTAAGCCATAGCTGACTGAGTGGTTATCCTTAAACTCACCTACATAATAGTCACTCCCCGCCTGTGCACCAAGCTGAGCTTTTGCATCGCCTAACCAGTAATACTTCACGCCACCAGAAATAAAGTATTGCGATGTCGGGCTATATTGAGCACCCAAGCCCAAGTTGTAATATCCCTTGGTTGGGCCACCCGTTGACACTTTATCACCTGCTCCCGAGTCCCATCCAACCGACACAGAACCTAACCATTTAGGTGAAAAGCGTTGTCCAACCCCTAAATTTAAAGACCATTGGTCGTCATAATAACGAACCAAATTAAAACCTTCCGGACGGCTTGGCGTTGATAGTACGCCAACAACTTTTGAGATCTCACCGAAGCGATAAGGTTGCAAAGCAAGATCACTCCAATTTACCCAGCGTAAACTACCAAACAGTAACGTTCCCTGACGAAGTCCGGTCTGAAACTCCAAATTCACTGAATCAGGAGATTTAAATTTTGTTGTACCTGTATCTTCTTGTTCTGGCAAATTGGCAATAATCTGATTTAAGTAAGCTTTCTTTTGTGGAGTCATCTGACCAATAGAAATCATGTAGTCTAGATGCTGATTAACTAAATCACGACCTTGTTGAGTGCTTAACATCTCAATGAGTGGGGCATTTTCAGTCGCGTTTAGTTTGTGAGTAATGGCTGAACGGTAGGTTAATGAGACTTTCACAGCTTTTTCTGGAATCTGGTAGGCAAGCCCTGCTAACCATCCCAAGTCACCTACAGTTTTGGTGTGAAAGTCATAGCCGTTGTAAAGACTAAATACATTACCCCTTAATTCAACCTGACTTTTAAAGGTTTGATAGACTGGCCCCGCATAAAGATTCCAGTTTTTTGTGGGTTGATACCCCAAAATAAAGCTTAAATTTTGTATATCAAATTCTGATTTTGCATTTCCTGTAGGAGCCTGACCAGAAGTAGCATTGGCAAGTCCTGCTGTTGTAATGCCGGGCAACATAACCGTGTCTTTTGGCATTGCGACGAAGCCATTTAGGCCTGAATATTCTGTGTCGGCACCAAATGGTTGATCATAAAGCAAGCCAAATGAATACTGCGGTGCTAACTGTAGTTTTAACGCTGCGGTAGGTCGATAATCGGTGTTGGCTATATCTGAAATTGAATGATGTGACGGGTTTGTGCCCGACTCTACACCACTTAAATCGGCATCTGTGATTCCTAAACTTGCTTCAAAATAATTGCCCGGTTGTAGAAATGCCGCTACAGACTGCCCTGTTTTATCAAATGCAGCCGCATGTAAGGTGCTTGTGCAAATTGAAGTTATTCCTAAGATCAATATTTTTTTATTCACAACAAAACTCATGGATCCATCCTGGATATTTTTTATTTTGATTCCTCACTTTATGTAGATTTGAATGCTTCTGCTTAGCTCCAAACGCCAATGATTTGACCGTAGATGCCATATTGAAAAGTTATCGTTTGTGTAGCAGCAAACACAACAAAGTTTTTATATTAAAAAGCTCTTACTTTTTAGATTTAAAAAATAATTGCAGACTGTATTGATAAAAAAAGCGTGTAGTGAGAATTACGAAAATTAATCTTGAGAGTTGAAAGGAAACAACAATGGGTACTGCGAGTCCGAGAGCTTTAGCCATCAGTGACATTTCTGCGATGCCTCCGGGTGAAAGGCCTAAAATCAAGATTTGTTTTTCTGTATGACTTAAATTGACCAGTAATAAAGCAACGCTGATCGATAACACTAAAGCCAGTAAATTGAATATCAGTGTGATTCCAATAAATTTTTTATTCTTTCTTAAAAAGCTAAATGGAAATTTGCTACCTAGTGACCAACCAATACAGACTTGACCAAAGGCAGTAAACCATTCAGGCAATTTCATCTGAAGTATTCCACAAAATGACAATAACCCGATAATGGCGAGTGGCCCCAAAATCCAAGCATTCAAAAGATTAAAAAATTGAAAAACCTTACCCACAAACAGAGCTAGACAAAACAGCAATACAACCTGAAAAAAGCTAAATTGATCCGACACTGGTATCTTTAAACCAGTCCATTCGACATGAAAATAAAGCTCCATAAAAATTGGAACCAGCACAACCAAAACCACAATTCTTAGGCTATGAGCGGCAACGACTTTATCGACTTGAGCTTGGTGTCGCTCTGCAATATTCACCATTTCACTGGCGCTACCAATCGCAGATGAAAACCATGCAGTTGCCCAATCCAAAGCATTAACTCGATATTGCAATCCAGCTAGCAACGTACCCAACACAAGTGACCATGCCAAACCTATGAGGATAAAGCCCCAATATGCTGCCACTGCCTGTACTAAAGCTGGTGAAAAGTATAGGCCTAAAGCCATACCAATAATGACCTGTCCTATGCGTCGCCACTGGGGATCACAGGCAAGTGGATGACCAACACTACCGAACAATAAAGCCGTCAATAGAGGTCCAAGCAACCAAGGCAAGGGAATATGCAAATATTTGGCAATTAAAGCTCCGACCAGAGCAATTGCTAATCCTTTGAGATTTGAGCTTATTTTTTCCATAATTCAGAGCAATAATAGCCAACCAATGCTGACTATTATTGCTATCCTATTAAGCTTGTTGCTTTTTGATAAACAAGTATTTACGAACGATCGGCAAGATCAATAATAATCCTGACATGATCCAAAGTCCTATACTAATGTTACTGCTCCATAAGACATCAAGTTCCCCTTGAGAAATTGAAAGTGCACGGCGCAGATTCGATTCCATTAATTCGCCAAGTACAAAACCAAGAATCAGTGGTGCTAAAGGAAAATCAAATTTTCTGAGAATATATCCACATACACCTAAGCCCATACATAACAGCAAGTCAAAGATATTGCTATGAATAGCATACACACCAACAAAACTCACACTTGCGATGATCGGAATCAGAATGTAATTAGGAATACTCAGCATGCGGGCAAAGAAGCCTACCAATGGCAAGTTTAATACCAACAGAATGATATTACCCACCATAAGCGATGCAATCAGCGACCACACCAATACAGGTTGCTGAACAAATAACTGTGGACCTGGTGCGATGTTGTACATAAGCAAGGCGCCCATCATGACCGCAGTCGTCCCCGAGCCCGGCACACCGAGTGTCAACATAGGTACAAATGAACCACAAGCAGCTGCGTTATTCGCACTTTCTGGTGCAGCAAGCCCACGTAAGTCACCTTTACCAAACTTACTACTGTCCTTTGCCATTTTTCGCTCAGTGGTATAGGCCATCGCACTTGCAACGGTTGCACCTGCTCCTGGAAGAATACCCAAGAAGAAACCAATCACTGAACTGCGAATAATAGCAACTAACGAGAAAAAGAACTCTTTAAGATTAAAAAGAGAACGCTTTCCTTGTTTTAAGGCAACTTGACCAATTGTCGTACGTTCGAGCATTAATAGGATTTCGCTTACACTAAATAGGCCAATAACCAAAGTAGTAAAAGCAATACCGTCACTTAAACCGACACTGTTAAAGGTAAAGCGATATACCCCTGTAATTGCATCCATTCCCACAGTTGAAAGTGCTAGGCCCATAAGTGCCATAATTAAGGTTTTAAAAGGCTGCGTACTGACCAGACCAGTTAAACAAACAATTGCAAAGACCATCAAAGCAAAATATTCAGCAGGTCCAAACGCAATTGCCCATTTCGCCAGTATAGGAGCAAACAACACAATCCCAATAAAGGCAACAGTACTCCCAACAAAGGAACTGACCGATGACAAAGACAATGCGATTCCTGCCTTTCCTTGCTGTGCCAATGGATAACCATCTAAGGTGGTCATAATAGCCCCAGCATCTCCGGGTACGTTTAACAGAATCGCTGAAATACGTCCGCCATATTCACAGCCCAAATAAACTGCTGCCAATAAAATCAAGGCACTATCTACGGGTAAACCCAAAGCGTAAGCAAACGGCAATAAAATTGCCACCCCATTAATTGGACCTAAACCCGGTAATAAGCCAACAATCGTTCCAATAAATGCGCCAATCAAAGCAATTAAAAGATTCTGTGGTTGTAAAGCAACCTCAAACCCCATCATTAAAAAACTTAATACATCCATATCGGGTCATCCTTAACCAAAAAATCCAAGTGGTAATGGCACATCCAAGAAACGGTCAAACATATAGTAGGTACTCATGCTAAGTACCAAACCTGTCACCAAAACCGGTATGGTTTTGCCATGGAAAAGTTTGCCCACTGCAATGGTCATCAACAGGGTTGCAACAATAAAGCCGAGCCATTCAAAAACTAATGCGTATAGCGTTAAAGCCACCACACACAACACTAACTTAACAAGTAGATGTTTTGTCCATCCCAATTCTACGGGTTCAAACATAATGGCCGGTCGAATAGTGAGATACGCTGCACTCGCTGTAATTAAGCCCATTAATAAAATAGGAAAAGCTTTAGGGCCCACTGGATCGTAGGAAATTGGGGCTTCAAAATTGCTCGCATAAATCAACAAAAATAACCCACAAACCGTAATAATGGCGGTAAGAATCCGTTCAGATTTCATCATCTATCCTCAGAAAAAAACTGAGCTGAAAAATAGCTTCTCAACCCAGCCGATTTGTTATTGTGATAATTTATATTCTTGCGATAACTGCCGCATTTCCGCGGTCTGTTTATAAACATAAGCTTTGAGTTCTTCACCTGTCAGCTGAAATGGGAGTAGATCCTGATTTTCACGGACTGCATCAAATTTCTGGTTAGCCATCATTTTATCGAAGGCATTTTTCCACCAACCATAGGCTTCATCACTGACCTTTGGTCCCATATAGAAACCACGGATGACTGGCCACTCAATGTCATAGCCTTGCTCTTTTGCAGTAGGTAATTTTGAGAACTTCCCGTCTAAACGCTTGTTAGCAAAAACCGCCAAAACCCGAATATCACCAGACTCTAGGTATGAACTCACTTCACTAATATTGCCTACCCCAACTTGAATATGCTGCCCCAATAATGAAGTTAGCACCTCCCCACCGCCTTCAAGTGCAACAAATCTTAAATCGGCAGGACTAATACCTGCTTTTTTTGCCAACATTGCTGTTTGCATCCAGTCTTGACCACCCACACTTCCGGCACCACCAAAGCTAAGTGCTTTTGGGTTTTCTCGGAGTGCTTTCATCAAGTCATCAAGGTTTTTCAATGGTGAGTCTTTATGTACCGAAACCAAACCATAATCGACGGCGACCCCAGACAACCATTTCACATCTTTTTCAGTGAAGTGTCCGAATTTTCCTTGTGCTAAGTTCAAGAGTGAACCAGTGGAAAATGCAACCACGGCATTATTATTCGCAGGATCACTGTTTACGATTTTGTTATAGGCTACGGCACCTACCCCACCCGGCATATAGGTTACACGTATTGGATCTTTGAGCTGGTCTGTTTGTTTAAAGCCAGATTGAATCAATTTACAGGTCATATCAAACCCACCACCCGGCTTGGCTGGGGCTATACATTCTGGGCGTTTTGGCTGACCCGCCTCTTTAGAAGCATTTCCTGAACCACACCCAGCCATTGTCACACTGACGCATGTTAATGCGAGTAAAGTTAAATTTTTCATGTTACATACATCCTTATAACGTTTTGCTCTATTCATATTTTGATTTTTACCAATCTCCATAATCGACCTCCTTGGCACGATCATGCTTATCGGTTTTTAGTTTTGGTCTTATGTTTTGAAATGCGCTTTTTCACAGCGAACTTCAGTAATGCAGCGTTACTATAAAAATTACGAATCAATCGACTGAAAGAAATAGCTAAGGAGAGGGAACGTTAGGATAATCACCAGTTTTATAATGAGAATTAAAACCTTTGCAAAAATATCTAAAAATGCTTCGGTTAAATAATACTGATGAATAACAATAAGATAGTAAAAACGTAATCTATTGAGTTGTCTTTTGCATATCCATGCTATGGGTAACGTTAATATTCAAATAAATAAAACTGTTTACCCAATCTTCCCTTCTGATCAAATGAGCTAAATACTCATATATTTTTCCAATAGTTATTGAATCAGTTACTCTTCTTCATAATTTGAAAATCCATCATATTTTCTAATGCATCATGCATTTAATGTGCTCCTTTTTTCATTTGAAAAGATTAAAGCACAGATCAAGAAAACATCGTGATACCAATAAATTAAAGGGGGCATTAGTAAAATTAAATAGGTTAAAATTCTAAGAAAAGGGAATGTGAAAGACTAAAAATTTAAGGGTCAATTTATCGTAATAATAAATAAAACTTAGAGGAAAAATTTTAATATTAAAGTTGAAAAAGATCGTTTTATTATTTTTAGAATATCAAATTGAAGATCTTTTTTATGGATTGCTGTTAATATTAAAGCGCATGATAGATTTCCCAATCCTTCATATCTGTACAAATTAAATCAAGGATGATGAGCGAACACATTTATTATGGAAATCAAACAAATAAAATATTTTTTAACTGTGGTTGAAGCAGGTAGTATTGGTAAAGCTGCCCAAAAACTCGATGTGGGTGCTTCTGCTATTAGCCAGCAAATTAGTAAATTAGAACAAGAGCTAAGCATTCGCCTATTACAGCGTAATGCCTTTGGTGTAACCCCTACTCCAGCAGGTCTCGCCTTTTTAAAACATTCTCAACTTATTTTACGTCAAGTGAACTTCGCGGTAGATGCTGCTCATTCTGCACGACTATCTGGACATGTCAGCCTTGGCTTTCCACCGACGATTACTGCTTTGATTGGTATCCCTTTAATGAAACTAATGTCTGAACGTTACCCAGACATTCGTTTAGAGATTGTGGAAACGCTATCAGGTAATCTGATTCAATCTATTAACTCGCGTCAGCTCGATATCGCGATTATTTTTACCAATGAAATTGATAAACAGTGGTCAATACAGCCTTTGGTACGCGAGCAAATGTATTTAATGGCACGCAAGGAAGTGCTAGAAGAATATGGTCTTGCCGATTGCATCAAAAGTGGTGTGATTCAGTCTCAACAAATTGGAGACCTTCCTTTAGTACTACCACGTCAGCGCCATAGCTTAAGAAAGTTGCTTGAGCACAAGATTGGTCAGCTTAATGTCGTCTATGAGATTGATGGCCTACACTTACTCATGGACAGTCTAATTCACCTCGACCTTGCCAGTGTCCGCCCAGGTAGCGCTTGTCTACAAGAGTACAAACATAAGCTTCAATTACTCAAGTTAGTAGACCCTGAAGTTGAACGAATCAATTACTTGGTAAGCCTTGCCGAAGAAGAATTATCACCTGCTGCACTTGCCGCAAAGTCAGCCATTAGGGCTTGCGTGAAAGATTTGATTCAAAACCAGATTTGGCCATGTTCTGAAATTATTTTATAAAGAGTCATTAATTTTATTAAATACCTAATTAATTTTGCCCTCTCACTCCCTCCTGCTTTTTGAGATTACATTTTCGTCCGAATGATAAGTGGTTTTCCGCTTATCGAAATATAGATGTGTAGTTTGAACTGGAAACAAGGCATCACATTTTCTGCAAAGGACCTCGCTAAATCTCATCTCTAACCCATTTGCTCTTTAGATTTATTGATTGAATCAATTTAGGTCCAGCCTCGAAAATCGTGAATGTTTCCATTTTGTCAGGCCAAGGAGGTCTCCAATGGATGTCGTGAATAACCGTAGGGCTACTTTTAAAAAAATATTAAATGTAACGAGTGGCAACTTTTTAGAGCAGTACGACTTTTTTCTTTTTGGTTTCTATGCCACTTATATCGCGGCAAAATTTTTCCACTCTGAAAATGAATATGTCTCTTTAATGATGACATTTACCGTATTTGCTGCGGGTTTTCTGATGCGTCCTCTCGGCGCTATTTTCTTGGGCGCTTATGTCGACAGAGTTGGTCGACGTAAGGGTCTTATTGTTACTTTAAGTCTTATGGCCATCGGAACCATCTTAATTACCTTTGTACCAGGTTATGAAACCATAGGTATTATTGCGCCGATTTTGGTGGTGATTGGACGTCTATTACAAGGCTTCTCGGCAGGTGTTGAATCTGGCGGTGTTTCTATTTATCTAGCAGAGATTGCAACGGATAAAAATCGCGGATTTATCACAAGCTGGCAGTCTGGCAGCCAACAAGTTGCTGTTGTGTTTGCCGCATTACTTGGCTACTGGCTCAACACCATCTTAACTACGGCTCAAGTGGGTGAATGGGGCTGGCGTATTCCGTTCTTAATCGGTTGTTTGATTATTCCTTTAATCTTCTTGTTCCGTCGTACTTTAGAGGAAACTGAAGACTTTAAATCGCAAAAGACCCATCCTTCAACAAAAGAAATTTTTAGCACACTGGCAACCAACTGGCGCATCGTACTTGCAGGTATGATGATGAGTGCCATGACGACGACCACTTTCTACTTTATTACGGTTTACACCACAGTGTATGCAAAACGTACTTTAGAAATGTCAGTAACAGATAGCCTTTTAGCAACAGTGTTTGTTGGTTTGTCTAATTTCTTCTGGTTACCAATGGGTGGTTTGCTTTCAGACAAAATTGGTCGCCGTCCAGTACTAGTCGGTATTACCACACTTGCTCTCTTTACAAGTTATCCAGTTTTAAGTTGGTTAGTGAGCAACATTAGTTTCTCAAACCTTCTAATTACGCTTGCTTACTTCTCATTCTTCTTTGGTATGTACAACGGAACCATGGTCGCAACACTTGCAGAAGTGATGCCGAAACGTGTGCGTACAGTTGGTTTCTCTTTAGCGTTCAGCCTTGCAGCCGCTATTTTTGGTGGTATGACCCCAATGGCTTGTACCTTCCTTGTCGAAAACACAGGCAATCCAAGTACCCCTGCTTTCTGGCTCATGCTTGCTGCGGTCTGTAGCCTTATCTCAAGCTTGTATCTATGCCGCGGTTCTAAACAGAAAAATACTGATGCGATTGCTGAACCTGCAAAAATTAGCGCTTAAAACAACAACTACTTAACCTGAAATTTTAATGAACAGTACGGCAGATCTTACGTCTCCGTACTGTGTTCTCCTGTCATTAAAGCGAGATACTATGAAAAAGTCCCCTATCTTCATGACCATTTGCCTAGCTGGTGCTGGCTTAGGCTCAACTCTTGCTAACGCAGATACTATAGAAGTAATTAGCTCAGGTGGTTTTTATTCATCTATGGAAAAACTCATTCCATTATTTGAAAAACAAACAGGCCATACCGTGCATCTCTCGTCTGGTTCATCAATGGGTGCATCACCGACTGCAATTCCAAATCGACTCGATCGTGGTGAACGTTTTGATGTGGTGGTGTTAGCAGCTCCTGAACTGAACAAACTTGCAGAAAAGGGTTATGTAGACCCAAATTCACAAAGTGCATTAGTGAATTCAAGCATTGGTATGGCTGTGCCTAAAGGTGCACCAAAACCAGATATCAGTTCTGCAGAAAAATTTGAAAAAGTTTTATTAAATGCCAAGCACATCGGCTATTCAGCAAGTGCGAGCGGTACGCATCTTGAAAAAGATGTTTTCCCAAGCTTCCCGCCTGTCGAGTACAAAGTAATTTCGAGTAAGGCAGAAAAAGTAGTTGGTGACCGTGTTGCAAAACGTATCGCCGAAGGCCAGTTTGATATTGGTTTCCAGCAAATTAGTGAAATCAAACCTTTTACTGGCAAATATGGTCAAGTTGAATTAGTCGGTCCAATCCCTGCACCTTATCAAAAAGTGACGGTATTTGCGGCAGGCATTGGTAAAAACTCGGAACATGCAAAAGTCGCAAAAGAGTTAATTAAATTTGTGAAATCGCCACAAGCAACACAAATTATTGAAGAACAGGGTCTTGAGCAGGTTAAAGAATAAAAGCTCTAAAAGGCAACATCTTGAGGTGATGTTGCCTTTACTCTATTGCCAGTTTACTCAAAGCAATAGAGTAAAAACTATAGCGACAAACCAGTGTAGAATTAATCCATAAAGGTTAATGTAGTATTTGCCGTGGAACTGAAACAATTAAAGTATTTTATTGCAGTGATCGAGTCAGGAAGCTTGGGTAAAGCTGCAAAAAATCTCGATATTGGAACTTCTGCATTAAGCCAGCAAATCTCAAAATTAGAAAGCGAGCTTTCTATTCGCCTTTTACAACGTACCGCTTTGGGTACGGTTCCCACCCCTGCGGGCTTAGCTTTTTTTCAACAAGTGCAACTGGCACTTAGACACCTAGACCATGCCGTAGACTCTGCGCATTCTTCACGTTTAAGTGGCCACGTCACCGTCGGTTTTTCGCCGAGTGTTGCAGCAGTTATTGGCACACACTTTTTAAAACTCATGAGAAACCGTTACCCCGACATTAAAGTCCGTTTAATCGAGGGCTTATCGGGTGACCTCAAAGCCTTGGTTAATGCAAGGCAGCTCGATGTTGCCATCATCTTTAGTGATGATGTTGACCCACAGTGGGCTATACAGCCTTTAGTCAAAGAACAGATGTTTTTAATCTCGCCTAAAGATGTGCTGAGTCAGTACGGGCTTGAAAGCTGTATCGACACTCAGACAATTAATCATTCGCAGCTTAAAGAACTTCCTCTGATTTTACCAAGTCAACGACATGGACTGCGTTTATTGCTCGAACAGAAAATTCATCAGCTTAAAGTGGCCTATGAAATTGATGGGCTGCATTTGTTAATGGAAAGCATTAGCCAACTCGAAATGGCAACCATCCAACCTGCGGGTGCATCGTTAAACTCACGGCAAGACCTATGTTTACTGCGCATTGTAGAACCTGCAATTGAACGCATTAACTATTTAATTAGCCTCTCTGAAGAAGAAATCTCACCTGCTACTTTAGCCACCAAAGTAGTGATTCGCGCCTGTGTAAGCAACTTGATTAATGAAAAGCGCTGGCCCGGTGCGGAACTCATAAATACTTAAGCGCTTAGTGTTTATTTTTACTAAACACCCATTCAAGCTTAGCCTCTCACTTCACCTTTCCTTTTAAAGCTACATTAGCCCTAGCTGAGAAAGGGAGAAATCCATGCATGATGTGATTGTAATTGGTGGTGGGAATGCCGCACTGTGTGCCGCGCTCACGGCAAAAGAGAGTGGCGCTTCTGTGCTTGTGCTAGAAGCAGCACCTAAAGAATGGCGTGGTGGTAACTCACAACACACTCGTAACCTTCGCTGCATGCATGATGCTCCTCAAGATGTATTGGTCGATGCCTATCCCGAAGAAGAATATTGGCAAGACCTACTTAAAGTGACTGCGGGCAAAACCAATGAGCACTTAGCCCGTCTGGTCATTCGTAGCACGGCGACTTGTCGTGACTGGATGCGTAAACATGGGGTGAATTTTCAGCCGCCGCTATCGGGTGCTTTGCATGTTGCACGTACCAATGCGTTTTTTATGGGTGGTGGTAAAGCCCTCATTAATGCGTATTACCGTAGTGCCCAAGAACTTGGCATCGAAATTTTATACAACACAAAAATTAAAGATCTAAAGTTAAACCAAGGACATTTTGAAGCTGCAATTGCTGAAGATGGCCGTGTGTTTAAAGCCAAAAGCTGTGTATTGGCCGCAGGTGGTTTTGAGTCAAATTTGGAATGGTTAAGAGAAGCATGGGGACAAAATGAAAATGGCGAATGGCCTGCCGATAACTTCATTATTCGTGGTACCCGCTTTAATCAAGGCAATTTGCTTAAATTTATGATAGATCAAGGCGCCGATATTATTGGTGACCCATCACAATCGCATTGCGTCGCTGTAGACGCAAGAGCACCGTTATATGACGGTGGTATTTGTACTCGTATTGACTGCGTTTCCTTGGGAATTGTGGTCAATAACAAAGCTGAACGTTTTTATGATGAAGGCGAAGACTTCTGGCCAAAACGTTATGCGATTTGGGGCCGTCTTGTTGCCAAACAGCCACAGCAAATTGCTTATTCGATTATTGATTCAAAAGCGATTGGTCGCTTTATGCCACCTGTATTTGCTGGCGTAAAAGCAAATAGCATTCATGAGTTAGCCGAAAAAATCGGGCTAGATGTCAAAACCTTATGCCATACCGTAGAAGAATTTAATCAAGCCTGTGTGCAAGGCACCTTTAACCATACCGTTTTAGATGACTGCACCACCGAAAATATTGTTCCCAACAAAACCCACTGGGCCGTTCCTCTCGACCAGCCACCCTTCTATGCCTATGCCCTTAAGCCCGGCATTACCTTTACCTATTTAGGCTTAAAAGTAGAAGACGATGCTGCTGTGCGTTTTAACAATAAGCCAAGCAGCAACCTGTTTGTCGCAGGTGAAATGATGGCAGGTAACGTACTTGGTCAGGGTTATACCGCAGGCGTTGGTATGTCAATCGGAACGACATTTGGGCGAATTGCCGGAAAAAATGCCGCCCACTATGCACTTTCACAAGGAGTTGAACATGAATGCTAATAGCAAAGCCCTAATTCCAGTTGTTCAGCTCTCTGACCATGAGCAAGAAGTTCAAAGAGCACTACAGATTTGTAATGCTTGTCGCTATTGTGAGTCATTTTGCGCTGTATTTGCGGCCATGACCAAACGCCTTGAGTTTAACCAAGCCGATATTCATTACCTCGCAAACCTGTGCCATAACTGTGGTGCGTGTTTACACGCTTGCCAATATGCCCCACCGCATGAGTTTGGCGTAAACATTCCAAAAGCGATGGCACAAGTACGTTTAGAAACTTACCAAGAATTTGCGACCCCTCAGCCTTTAGGTCGACTTTATAAGTCTGTAGGTATTCCTTTTGTCTCGGCTTTAACACTTATTTTCTTTTTTTGCATGTTAGCCGTGGTGTGGTGGAAAGGCACCGACCTGTTTGCAGGCTATCAAGGTAATTTCTATGCGATTTTCCCGCATAACTTTTTAGCCCTATTGTTTGGAGCGACCTTTACAGTTGCGATTGTTCTGCTCGGCATTGGAATTAGCAAATTCTGGCGACAAACTTCTAAAGTCATTCATGGCAAAGTTGAGAAACCCGATCTGGTTCAAGCCACCCAAAACGTATTAACACTTAAATATTTAGATGGCGGTCATGGCAAAGGCTGTAATGAGCAAGATGATCGTTATACACAAATCCGCCGTGTGTTCCATCACCTAACTTTTTATGGCTTTATGCTCTGCTTTGCAGCTACAGGTGTAGCGACTTTATATCACTATTTTCTTGACCTACATGCACCTTATCCTTACCTAAGCTTGCCTGTGATTTTAGGCACTTTAGGTGGAATTGGCTTAGTTGTCGGGCCTGCTGGCTTGCTTTATTTAAATCTTAAACGTCATCCGTTGCATGGTGACCGTGAGCAAAAACCTGTAGATCGAGGCTTTATTTTCCTTCTACTTATCGTTAGCGCTTCAGGGCTAGCGCTCATGGCATTTCGTAATACCCCTTACATGGCACTTTTACTGATTTTCCATTTAGCTACTGTCATGACGTTCTTTATTACCATGCCATTTGGTAAGTTCGCACATGGCTTTTACCGCAGTGCTTCTTTACTCAAATTCGCCATCGAAGAACGTATTTCGAAGAAGTCATAATTTCATCTAAAAGTATTCACTATCTTGGCATAGTGAATACTTTCATTATTTTAAGCTCAAAATACTTCATGCCATCCCTACTTTTTACTGTTTAAAATTCCCAAGCCATACATTGGCCACTTCGTACTCGCTTTAATATTATTAATGAGCATCGCCACTAAAACTAAAGACACTGCACCAACCAAAACAGGAAAAACTAAGAAACTCCACTGGTAATGTATGCTGCTTGCGGTGAGTAAAATAACCAAAGGATTGGCCCCAGCAGGTGGATGAACACATTTAAAAACCTGCATGAGCGCAATGGCACAGCCCACGGAAAAAGCAATTGTAAAAATGGAAACGCCGACAAATTTTAGAAAAAACAAACCTACAAAAGCCGAAATAAGATGTCCAAATATAATATTTCTCGGCTGTGCCAAAGGTGACTGAGACACGGTATAGAGCAATACACAGGTCGCACCAAACGGCGCCATGATAAAGATATTGTGTGTGAGCTTACTCAACCACAGAAGTATAAAAATACTGAGCGTCCCCCCAACAAGGCTTCTTAAAATATCAATTTTATTGGGCGATGGAGCCAGTTTTTCTTTGCCATAAAAGATCGAGAACATGGTTTTATTCCTTAAACAGACATTGCTTTTTAAAAAGCATATATATAAAATTTCAAATAGTACAGATCTGTACTATTTTATTTTTTGGAAAAGACACATGTCAAAATCTGCCTTAAAAATATTAGATACAGCCGAGAAGTTATTTAATGAAAATAGTTTTGTCGGGGTTGGCGTTGACCTGATTCGGGATGAATCTGGCTGCTCTAAAACCACCATGTACACGTACTATAAAAATAAAAATCAACTGGTTAAGTCTGTGCTCGTTGCACGTGATGAGCGATTCAAGCAAAGCCTTTTGGGCTATGTGGGAGATGCAACAGGGTTAGAGGCCATCAATAAAATTCTGGATTGGCACACTAACTGGTTTAGACAAGATTTTTTTAAGGGCTGTTTATTTGTAAGAGCTGTCGCTGAATCTAACCAAGATGATCAAGACATTATTTCTATTTCTAAAGCCCATAAACAATGGATTAAAGAACTCATAGCCGCAAACTGTAATATGCCAAATGGTGAAGCTTTATCTGAGCTGATCTATACGGTGATTGAAGGGCTCATTAGCCGCTTTTTAGTCGATGGTTTCGATGAAACACTTGCGACAAACATGAAAAATTCTATTAATCAATTATTTAATATTCATCAAAATTAACATGAGAACTTAAAATGGAAGTGGACCATATTTTTATTTGTGTACAATCAGGCGCTCCCGAAGCTGAAACTTTAAAAAAATTCGGTCTAACAGAAGGTTCATCCAACAAGCACCCGGGTCAAGGTACCGAAAACAGACGCTTTTTCTTTAAAAACAGTTTTATCGAATTAATCTTTTTAAATAATCCAGAAGAAGCCTCAAGTGATCTCACAAAACCTACTCTGCTTTTTGAGCGACTAAGTACTCAAAATAATATCGCGTCCCCTTTTGGTATTTGTTTTCGCCCTAAAAATAAAGATGATAACGGTGCAAAATTTCCTCATTGGGTTTACAAGCCAAGCTATTTACCAGCCAGCTTAGAAGTAAATGTTGCCAAAGATTCTGTTGTATCTGAACCGATGTGGTTCTTCCTTTCATTTGCTTCACGACCAGACCTTGCTGCAAAAGAAAAACAACAACCACTTGTTCATAGCAAAGATTTATCAGAAATCACCGCAATTAAGGTTTCTATTCCAAACCTTGAACAGCATCCTACTTCTTTATTGTTTAATACACTTGATGATTTTGAAGTGACTGATGGAACGGAGCATTTAATGGAAATTAGTTTTGAACATGAGTCTCAAGGAGTGACTCATGATTTCAGACCAGAGCTGCCGCTTATTTTTAAATATTAAAGCTCTTACTTTTTAATAAAAAAACTGTGATTTATGGCAAATCACAGTTTTATTTAAATTGAATCACATTAAAAACGGCAATAGCTTAAGCAATTTTCCCATCAATAATGCCTTTCTCTTTTAACGTAGCCAGCTCCTCTACTGTTTTAAATCTCGATAAGATTTGAGCAGTATGTTCACCAAGTTCTGGCGGCGCATGATGATATTCAACTGGAGTATCAGACAGCTTGATTGGTGAGCCAATCGTTTGGAAGTTTTCATTTAAACGATGAGGAATATTCACTACCAAATTGCGATGGACGATTTGCGGTTCAGCCAAAGCATCTTCAATAGAGTTGATAACACCTACGGGTACTTTTAACGCATGAATCATATCACCCCATTCTCTAGCAGTCTTTTGCAAAAAGTGCTCGGACAATAAAGGAATCAGTTCATTTCGATATTTTACGCGGTCTTGGTTGCGCACAAACTTTTCATTTTCGAGCAACTCTGGATAACCAATCGCAATACACAAATCTTTAAACTGTTTATCGTTACCACAAGCAATAATAAATTCTTTATCTTTAGCCTTAAAAGTTTGATACGGCACAATACTTGGGTGTTGATTACCCATGCGCTGTGGGGCTTTACCCGAAGCTAAATAGTTCATTCCCTGATTTGCCAGTGCCGCGACCTGCACATCAAGGAGTGACATATCAATATACTGACCGCGTCCTGTGTGTGAGCGTGCAATCAGTGCCGCTTGAATAGCAATGGTGGAATACAATCCAGTTTGAATATCTACCACAGCCACACCAACCTTTTGCGCACCACCACCTGCCACATCATCAGGCTCGCCAGTAATGCTCATTAAGCCAGACATACCCTGAATAATAAAATCATAACCGGGTTCTTCTGCACGTGGGCCATCTTGCCCAAAACCAGTAATCGAGCAATAAACAATGTTCGGGTTCAACTCACTTAATGACGTGTAGTCCAAGCCATATTTAGCCAAAGACCCTGTCTTATAATTTTCAATCACGACATCGGCAGTCTTGGCAATTTCATAAATTAAGGCCTGACCTTCGGGTGTGGTTATGTCTACCGCAACCGAATATTTATTACGGTTGGTACACTGGAAATAACCAGACTCACGGGTCATGTTTCCATCTTGATCGGGCATCCATGGTGGACCCCACATACGGGTATCATCACCTACTCGAGGACGTTCAATTTTAATCACTTCTGCGCCAAGGTCTGCCAAGATTTGCCCACACCACGGCCCAGCAAGCACACGACTTAAATCTAAAACCCGAATTCCTTGTAATGCACCCATAACGATACCCTTATCTTTTTAGAAGGTACTCAACGCACCTTCTTGTCATTGTTTATGATTGTCTTTGTGGATCGTACTGACGATCTTTAATAAATAGACCCGGCAATACACCCGCAACAAAATACGCAGCACCCATCACAATAAAGGCCATGGTAAACGTACCGCCCGACGCTAAGAATCCAATCGTGGCTGGGGCAATCGCTGCCCCAACACGACCAATGTTATAAGCACCGCCAATGGCTGTTCCGCGCACATCGGTTGAAAAACTTTCAGCCATATAAGTCGCGTTCACACCGTATGGAATGCCATATAAGAAGCCAAAAGTGATTAATAAATACAAAATATTGTCAGGGGTATTGAAGAAAATAATGATTGGCAAGAACACAGCGCTGGCAATTGTTCCAAACACAAAAACAGCACGACGGTTAAATTTGTCAGCAAGATAACCTGCTAAAATTTTGCCTAAAATCATTGCAGTGTATGAACCCACCATATAACTGGTTAAGTTTTTAAAGTTCATATGCACTTCTGTTTCTAAATAACTTGGCATCCAGTTGTTAATGCCGTAATAACCAAACTGTAAGAAGAATGCTGTGGTCATCCACAACAGAAACATTTTACGGTGCTTAAAATTATTAAAGATTTGTTTGTAGATACTGCTACTTTTCGGCTTTTCAGCCACCACTTTTTCTTTAGGTTGTCTATTGCCTTGCAAGCTTTCAATTTTGGTGAGCTGCCAAGATTTTGGCTCTGGCACAAATCGTTGTAGGAAAATATTAACAAAAGCAGGTACTACAGTCAGGAAAAATAAAACACGCCAGCCATGATCTGGAATAATTGCGCCAGCTAATAGCGTCGCAGCAATATAACCTACGGTCTGACCAGTCTGTAATGTACCCAATACCGTTGTACGGTAAGTGGTCGGCACATATTCAGCCATTAAGGTATTACAGGCCATATAGAGTGCTCCGATTCCCAAAGCACCAATAAAACGTAAAGCCATAAATTGCTCGAAGCTTTGCGTAAAGCCTAATAAACAGGTCGCTACCGAAAAAAAAGTCACCGAGTTAGCAATGGTTCTTACACGACCAAACTTGTCACATGCCCAGCCACCCAAAATACCGCCAATACCCATACCTGCCAAAGAAGCACTGCCTAATGCACCAGCCTGAAAGGTACTTAAACCAAACTCTGCCTTTAAGCTGGTCAAGCTATAAGACAGCAGCATAATATCAATGCCATCGACCACCATTGCAAAATAGGCAAATAACAACGCCCATTTCCATGTATGAGGTCCAATCCTTTCGTATGTCCCAAGGTTACTTGGAAATGTATTTCTTAATTCTTTCGATATTACTTGAACGTCATTGTTCATCTTTAGTTCCTCATTTTCCCAAATGAGTCATCGGTAGCTTACTTATGTTTTCTGTATGACTTAATCTTCTATACTTTTCATCAACTTACTTTCAAATTTAAGTACACAGAGGTACATCTTCACATGAGTATCCTTACGATGAATCTTGTCATTTTCCATAAATTTTTGCGTAAAAATCCCTAAAGGTGCTCCCGAAAGAACACCTCTATCTTTTAAAAATTAATGAGTTAGTTACTAAATGCGGCTATGCCTGTTTGTGCACGACCTAGAATTAAGGCATGAACGTCATGTGTGCCTTCATAGGTATTTACGACTTCAAGGTTAACCAAATGACGTGCTACGCCAAACTCGTCACTAATACCATTTCCACCCATCATGTCGCGCGCCATACGAGCGATATCAAGCGCCTTTCCACAGTTATTACGCTTAATTAGGGATGTACCCTCAACTGACGCAATACCTTCATCTTTCATACGGCCAAAACGTAACGCTACTTGCAAACCCAAAGCAATTTCAGTTTGCATATCTGCGAGTTTCTTTTGAATCAACTGATTTGCAGCCAACGGACGACCAAATTGTTTACGGTCCATGGTGTATTGATGTGCAGTATGCCAGCAGAACTCGGCAGCACCCATTGCGCCCCATGCAATACCATAACGGGCGCTATTTAGACAGGTAAATGGGCCTTTTAAACCTCGAATTTCAGGGAACGCATTCTCTTCAGGTACAAATACGTTATCCATCACGATTTCACCTGTAATCGATGCACGTAAACCAACCTTGCCATGAATGGCAGGTGCAGATAGACCTTCCCAGCCCTTTTCTAAAATAAAGCCGCGAATATCACCGACATTGCCTTCAGCAGAAACTTCTTTTGCCCAAACGACAAATACATCGGCAATTGGACTATTGGTAATCCACATTTTTGCGCCAGTCAAACGGTAACCACCATCAACTTTTTTAGCACGGGTAATCATACTGCCCGGGTCTGAGCCATGATCAGGTTCTGTCAAACCAAAACAACCAATATATTCACCCGTAGCTAGTTTAGGTAAATACTTTTGCTTTTGCTCTTCGGTACCAAATTCATGAATCGGAACCATGACCAATGAGCTTTGCACGCTCGCCATAGAGCGGTAACCCGAATCGACATATTCAATTTCACGTGCAACCAAACCGTAACTCACATAGTTCAAACCCGCGCCGCCATATTGCTCAGAAATGGTTGGCCCCAGTAAGCCGAGCTCTCCCATTTCACGAAAAATAGATGGATCTGTTGTTTCATGACGAAATTGTTCAAGTACACGGGGTTGCAGGCGTTCTTGGCAATAGGCATGAGCAGCATCACGAATCATGCGCTCATCTTCGGTAAGCTGTTGCTCAATTAAAAATGGGTCTTGCCAGTTAAATTGAACTTTTGCTTTTTTTGTTGTCACCATGTGATTCATCGCATCCTCTGCTTGATTTGATCTTCTTTATTTAACTCGATGTTATGCGTGAAAAATGCAGTAATCAAACGATAAATGTTCATGCAGATATGCGACTTACGCATATTTAAAATAAGATGCATTAAATTTAGATATTTAATTCGTTGTATTTAATTAAAAATGGCTCATTTTTATACTAAACTAGGATATCTGCATGTATGTCATATGCTGTTTTGAAATATGACGACAAATAAAAGGATTTATTTATGCGAAGAAGTATCCCGTCTATTCAGGGCCTGATTTGCTTTGAAAGTGCAGCAAAACATCTAAGTTATACCTATGCTGCGCAAGAGTTATGTATTACCCAAAGCGCGGTCTCTCGCCAAATTCAGCAGTTAGAAGATTTCTTGGGTGTTGAACTCTTTATACGTACTCGGCATGGTGTTGAACTCACCATTGCAGGTCAGCAGTATTTTAAAAGCATTAAACCTTACTTGTTAGGACTAGAGAAATGTACAGCCGATGTGATTTCTCATAAAGGTTTAGGTGGCACACTAAAGTTAGGTGTAGTACCTACCTTTGCAACGCGCTGGTTGTTACCCAAGCTCCATCTTTTAAATCAAAAACACCCTGAAATTACGGTTCACTTAGAAACCAGTACCAAGCCCTTTTTATTTAATGACAATATTTTTGACGCTGCTATTTTTGCAGGTACGCAGCAGCAAATTGATCACTGGCCCGGCATACAAGCACATTATTTAATGGATGAAGAAATTGTACCCGTGTGCTCGCCGAGACTCATCGAAAAGTATTTTCCAGATGCAGTCATGATCAATGAAAATACCTATGATTTAAGCTCTGAAGATTTACTGAAAATCCCCCTACTTCAACAAACCACTCGGCCTAGCATTTGGCAAGAATGGTTTCTAACCCATCAGATGCAACACCCGAAGCCTTTTGATGGACAACGCCATGAGTTATTTTCAATGCTTGCGGTTGCTGCCAGTCATGACATGGGAATGGCTCTAATTCCGCAAATGTTGATTGAGTCTGAACTACAAAAAAAGGAACTGGTGATTGTTTCCAATAAAAAATTAAAAGGTAGCCGAAAGTATTACCTTATTCATTCGAGCCAAGACATCTCACCGACTATTCAAAAATTTGTTGAGTGGATTTACCAAGAACTAGAACAACTAAAGACCAATACGCATTAGCTCAGCAACTTTGATTTGTGCCACATATTGCGATCTATAAAAATAAAAAAAGATTGTGATTAATGAGATCACAATCTTTTTAGTTAAGCATAAATGACTTTGGAATTAATGACTCATTAATTGAATATCTGAACCGCTACGTTTCGGATCAATTAAGATTTTTGCATGCTGTTCGGGGTCACGTAATGCCTCAAATGCACTCGTAACACCTTCTAGGCCAACAACACCTGTAATTAGCGGTGAACAGTTTACTTTACCTTCTGCAATCATATGTAGCGCATCTCGAAACTCAAGCGGTGTATAGCCCAACACAAACTGAATTTCTAACTCTTTATTAATCGCAAGTGCGGGTTCTATTTTGTCACTTTGCATGCATACGCCTACCCCAACAATTCGGGAAAACAAAGGCGCCCCTTCAATAATTTGCTGCAAAACACCCGGTACACCGACACACTCAAAAATAACAGGGCGTTTTGGCAGAGCTCCCAATTTATCAATCATGCGCCATCCATGCCACCACGGTAAGCGAGTCGCTTGTAACTTATCAAACAGCCCCATACCCATGTTAATTGCATCAGAAACATTGCCAAGCAAACCAAACTCTTTCCAGTTGGCAAATGGTGATGTCTCTTTAGGGTCTACCACAATATCCGCACCACATTGCTCGGCAAGCTTACGGCGATTTGGTGAAAAGTCACTAGCAACTACAGTTTTAACTCCAGCCGCTTTAAGCATTAATATAACACCTAGCCCGACAGGACCACAGCCAATCACAATCGCAGGTTCACCAGTTTTCACACGGCTACGGCGAACAGCATGCAATGCAACCGCCATAGGTTCAGTCATGGCAGCACTATCTGCATCTAGACCGTTGGGTACTTCAAACATCAAGCTTGATTGGGCCAATACTTGCTCGGCATAACCGCCCGAAGCATTTGGAGAAAGCCCTGTAGATAAATAACCATGCTGATCTACATTTAAAAGCGGCATTGCGCAAACAAGGGTATCGGCTTTAAATTTATGACGTGTTTTTGGACCATAGTCTAAAACCTTGCCACAAAATTCATGTCCCAATACAAACGGATCTGTAGACTTGGCTAAACCATTAAACCCGACACGTGCAGCCAAATCATGCATGTGGTCGCAGTGGTGCTGCATATGTAAATCTGAACCACAGATCCCACATCGCACCACTTCTAATAATACCTGTCCTTTTGCAGGCGTTAATTTCGGTTGGTCCACCACTTGTAATTTTGCTTGATGACAAAGTACCGACTTCATTTGAGCGCTTCCTATTTCTTCTTTTTCATTTACTTGCCAGAAATAGATTTCTACAGATAAATTAATCGCTTTATCAGTTTGGTCTTTAGCAAGCCTTTATTCATCTTTACAAGTAAAAGGCAAAATACAAATGACCATTCTTCAGCCAATCCACTCTTGAAGAGTCAACTAAACAGGCTCAGCGAAATTAAAAACAATAAAAATCTTGATGCTTGTATCTTACACAGACTGAGTTATCTTCTTAGGCCAGAACAATGTCATCAAAATTAAAACTTATACAAATATAGTAAGTTCAAAAAACTCAACTCAACGCTTTTCACAAAAACATAGCAAATCCAAACTTTTATCAGCGCAACTAAACAGGCATGATGAATTGATGCAAACAGAAAAGAAGAAATTTATGATTACAAAAACGCTTCCGCTTACAGATATACACCGCCATCTTGATGGCAACATCCGCATTCAAACTATTTTAGACTTGGGGCAACAATACCATTTAGATTTACCTGCCTACGACATTGAATCTTTACGCCCGCATGTACAAGTAATGGATAACCAACCTGACTTATTAAGTTTTTTATCTAAGCTCGATTGGGGCGTAAAAGTATTAGCAAGTTTAGATGCCTGCAAACGTATTGCTTTTGAAAATATGCAGGATGCAGCACAGCAAGGCCTAGACTATGTAGAACTGCGTTTTTCACCGGGTTATATGGGCATGACACATCAACTCTCCCTTGAGGGAGTTGTTGAAGCTGTGATTGCTGGAGTAAAAGAAGGTAGTCAAGCTTACGGAGTAAAAGCGAATTTAATCGGCATTATGAGTCGTACTTTTGGTCAAGAAGCCTGCGAAAAAGAATTAAATGCCCTACTCGCCCATAAAAATGATATTAAAGCACTGGATCTTGCTGGAGATGAACTTGGTTTCCCGGGCAATTTATTTATTGATCACTTTAAAAAAGCGCGTGATGCAGGTTGGCACATTACGGTACATGCAGGTGAAGCTGCTGGCCCAGAAAGTATTTGGCAAGCTATTGAAGAATTAGGTACCGAACGAATTGGACATGGCGTTAAAGCAGTTCAAGATTTAAAACTTTTAGATTATTTAGCTAAACATGAGATTGGTATTGAATCTTGCCTTACCTCAAATATTCAAACCAACACAGTGCCTTCTTTAGCAGAGCACCCATTAAAGACTTTTTTAGAACATGGTGTGCTTGCTACCATTAATACGGATGACCCAGCGGTAGAAGGCATTGAAATACAGCATGAATATTTAACTGCCGCCCCATTAGCGGGTTTAAGCCCTGAGCAAATTTATACAGCTCAAGAAAACGGCCTAAAAATCGCATTTCTATCAGATCAAGAAAAAGATGAGTTAAGGCAGAAATATCAATAACAGAGAACAGAGAACAGAGAACAGAGAACAGAGAACAGAGAACAGAGAACAGAGAACAGAGAACAGAGCTTATATAAAGAAGTTCAAAGATTGGAGTATGTATGAATTAAAATTTCGAACTAGAAAACAAAAAAACCCCTTCTATCTGTAAGACTAGAAGAAATTATTTTAATATTTGGGATATTTTTAAAGCTTGAACGCTTTTAAATATGGTCGGAGCAGTAGGATTCGAACCTACGACCCCCTGGTCCCAAACCAGGTGCACTACCAGGCTGTGCTATGCTCCGAAATTGGGGTGAATGACGGGATTCGAACCCGCGACAACTGGAATCACAATCCAGGGCTCTACCAACTGAGCTACATCCACCATCAAATAAGTTCTATGTACCAAGCTACCAAATGGCGCGCCTGACAGGATTCGAACCTGTGACCATCCGCTTAGAAGGCGGATGCTCTATCCAACTGAGCTACAGGCGCTTAACCGATGATGCTTATCATGCGATACTTCGCCGATCTTAAAATATTATTTTAAGTGGTCGGAGCAGTAGGATTCGAACCTACGACCCCCTGGTCCCAAACCAGGTGCACTACCAGGCTGTGCTATGCTCCGATCTATCTCAGCTTTTGCTGTATCGCACATCGTGCGGTACGGTGTGCATTCTAGGCGCGACGCCCTCAGACGTCAACACCTATTCTCAAAAAAAGTTAAAAATCCTTATCAAATGTATATTTAACAAGCATTTTGAGGTTTTTTAACGTTTTAACGATGCACTAAAGGCTAACATTCGATCTAAAGGCATTTTGGCACGTTCAGCAAGCGCTGGATCGACGTGTATTTCCTGATCACCTTTTTGTAAAACTTCTAAAATTCCGTCGAGTTCATTCATTGCCATCCACGGACAGTGAGCACATGAACGACAAGTTGCCCCCTCACCCGCTGTTGGCGCTTCAACTAAAATCTTATTGGGAACCGCTTGCTGCATTTTGTAGAAAATGCCACGGTCAGTTGCCACAATCAGTCTTTCATTTGGCAAAGTCTGCGCAGCTTTAATCAGTTGAGAAGTACTACCTACTGCATCTGCAATTTCTACAACCGATTCTGGCGATTCTGGATGTACCAATACAGCAGCGTCTGGGTACAGTGCTTTCATGTTGGCAATGCCACGTGCACGGAATTCTTCATGCACAATACATGCCCCATCCCAAAGCAACATATCTGCACCAGTTTTCTTTTGGATATAGCGACCTAAGTGCTGATCTGGCGCCCAAATAATTTTTTCGCCTAAGCTATCTAGATGTTCAACAATTTCAACAGCACAGCTCGAAGTCACGACCCAATCGGCACGTGCTTTAACAGCAGCCGATGTGTTGGCATAAACAACTACGGTATGGTCAGGGTGCTGATCACAAAATGCCGTGAACTCATCGACAGGACAGCCCAAATCGAGTGAACAGGTTGCTTCGAGTGTCGGCATTAAAATTGTTTTTTCAGGAGACAGAATTTTTGCTGTTTCTCCCATAAATTTGACCCCAGCAACAACCAGTGTTGAGGCAGCATGATCTCGTCCGAAACGGGCCATTTCTAAAGAGTCAGAAACGCATCCACCTGTTTTTTCGGCAAGTTCTTGTACTTCAGGGTCGCAATAGTAATGAGCAACAAGGACAGCATCACGTTTTTTGAGCTCTGCTTCGATCTGCGCAAACTTTTGTTGTTTTGCTTCTTCACTTAAGCGATTTTCTTTTGGCTCACCTAAACGGTCTAAATGCGCTTGTACAATGTTTTTTGCATCGTTGGCAATTAAAGTCGCATCACTCATAAAACGTCTTCTCTATCCTTCATGCTGGCATACCTGCTCGCATATAACGTTACTGCTTAAATGATTTACGGATTGAATCATTTAATATCAAAAGATGGGGCTAATAAAAAAGCCTCTTTGTCGAGGCTTGATTATAACTGATATTTAAGAACGGTAATCAGCATTAATTTTGACATAGTCGTAAGATAAGTCACACGTATATACCGTGTCTTTGGCCTGACCACGTCCTAAATCAACACGAATGGTAATTTCGGTTTGTGCCATAACGCGCGCACCCGCTTCTTCGGTATAGTCCTCAGCTGCGCCACCGTCTTTACAGATTTGTACATCGTCTAACCACACTTGAATTTTAGACACGTCTAAGTCTTTAACACCCGCATAGCCAATCGCAGCTAAAATACGCCCCCAGTTCGGGTCCGATGCAAAAAGTGCAGTTTTGACAAGTGGTGAATGCGCAATGCTATATGCAATGTCACAACATTCTTGAGTATTTGCGCCGCCTTCTACAGCAACAGTAATAAATTTCGTTGCACCTTCACCATCACGAACAATTAACTGGGCTAAACGATTCATTACACGAGCAAGAACTTCTAACACTTTAGCGTAGCGTACATCGCTGTCTGATGTGATTTCAGCGCCACCCGCCTGACCTGTTGCTACGAAAATACAAGAGTCATTAGTCGAAGTATCACCATCAATCGTAATACGGTTAAATGAATGCTCAACCGTTGTCTTTAATAGCTTTTGTACTAAATCACGGCTAATATGTGCATCTGTTGCCACAAAGCTCAACATGGTTGCCATGTTCGGGCGGATCATTCCAGCGCCTTTACTAATACCAGTCATGGTATAAGTGATGCCATCAAGTTCAAATTGTTCAGATGCGCCTTTAGGCACAGTGTCTGTGGTCATAATGCCAGATGCAGCATCATTCCAAGCCGCATCTTGTACGCTATTTAATGCAGGCTGAAGTCCAGCAAGTAAGCGCTCCATCGGAAGCTGCTCACCAATCACACCTGTAGAAAACGGAAGTACTTCAGAGCTATTAACTCCTGCAAGCTCCGCTAACTTCGCGCAAGTATCTTGAGCGTTTTTCAAACCTGTAGGTCCGGTACCCGCATTGGCATTACCTGTGTTAATCACTAAATAGCGAGGATTACCTTCGGCAAGATGAGCTTTAGAGACATGAACAGGTGCTGCACAAAATGCATTTTGAGTAAATACACCAGCAACATTTGAGCCTTCTGCAAACTCAAAAATGACTAAATCTCGTCGGTTTTGGTAACGTACATATGCTTCTGTTGAGCCAATTTTTACACCTTTTACCACATGCATTTGTGGCATTGTTACGTCACCGACAGCCATTTTTAGAACATCCAAAGTTTGTTGAATAAGATCAATATTTCAAAAAAAGCGATGCAATAAAGCACCGACCTTATGAAATATTATAGTGAACAGCTTAGTAGAAAAGTCTAAAAAAATCGAGCGCAAAAACGGCTCATTGTTGCTCTAGTTTTAATAAAATATCTTTCTTATCAAGACCACCAGCAAAACCAACTAAAGCTCCACCCGCACCAATGACTCGGTGACAAGGTGCAATAATTGAAATCGGGTTTTTGCCATTTGCTGCGCCCACTGCTCTCACCGCTTTTTCATTGCCAATTTGGAGTGCAATATCTTTATAACTTCTTGTTTCCCCATAAGGGATGGTCAGTAAAGCAGCCCAGACCTGCTTTTGAAATGCGGTCCCTTCAAAATCTAACGGCAATGTAAATTCACGGCGTTTACCTTCAAAATATTCTTGTAATTGTTGTTCGGTCTTTAATAAAACTGGATGGTCAAGTTGTTCGACCAGCTCAGCCAGTCGAACACGTTTTGGATTTTCATTGTCCCAGAGTACTGCCACTAAAGCATTTTCATTCGCAACTAGCTTTAATTGCCCAACAGGCGAATTGATATACTTATAAGACAGCAACATAGTTTTATTCTCTTAAGACGGCGATGAAATTTTCATTAAAACCAAACCTGACACAATTAATACAGCGGCAATCATTCGCATAGCTCCAATAGGTTCATGAAGAAAAAATATACCTACAAGAAATGACCCAATTGCGCCAATGCCTGTCCAAACCGTATAAGCAGTGCCAAGAGGTAAAGTTTTCATTGATATTGAAAGCAGAACTACACTCAAAATCATAAAAACTACGGTAATAATACTAGGGGTTAAACGTGTAAAACCTTCGGACATTTTCATAGAATATGCCCAAATGATTTCAAATACACCTGCTAAAATTAAAATAGCCCAAGCCATAACATTCACTAATTTTTATAGCGTCAGGTCGTCCCGACATGATGTCCCATTATGGGGGAGGTCGTTCCTCCTTTATGTGAGGACTCAGTTTACTTTAAAATAAAAAATGAAGGCAAACCCTGACACAGGCTTGCCTCTATCAGAAAATATTATTCATTTTTTAACTGTAAAATTTTTCGTGCACCATTTAAAACAAACAAAACAATAATCAATCCAATCATTAAATCAGGATAACGCGAACCTGTAATGGCAACCAATATTCCAGCGACAATGACACCCAAGTTGACGATGACATCATTTGCAGAAAAGATATAACTCGCCTTCATGTGTGCCCCGCTCTCCTTATGGTCTCTCATTAAATAAAGACAACTAATGTTGGCCGCAAGAGCTAATCCGCCAATTAAAATCATGAGAATTGAAACAGGTTCACTGCCATAAATAAAACGGCGCAATACATCGATTAACACAATCATGGCTAAGCCAAACTGCAACCAACCCGAAAGATGCGCAGCCTTTAATTGCGCATTTAGATTTTTACCCACCACAAGTAAAGCAATGCCATAAATTGCAGCATCAGCAAACATATCGAGCGAATCAGCGATTAACCCTGTCGAGGAAGCGATGATGCCGGCCATAAACTCAATGACAAACATGACGCCATTAATCAGTAACAACCATTGTAAGACTTGCTTTTGTGCTGCATTAGTTGAAGAACTAGCTCGAACCTTTTTAGGTTTTTCAACGGGTTCATAATGTGGCTGCGTTTGTTGTAACTCTGCTCCTAATCCTAGACGCTGTAAACTTTGAGTAATCATTTCAGCCTGAACACTGTGATAAATCGCCAAATGACGCGCTGGTAAGTCAAAATGAAGTTCTTGAATATCGTCATTGTAAGGGGCCAAAGCCATCCGTACCATTTGCTCTTCGGCTGCACAGTCCATTCGGGGGATATGGTAATAACTTACCCATTGACTCTTTTTAGCCACAGGTTCACTAGGCGTAAAACACTCCTGAGACGTCGTGCTTGAGCACCCACAGCTAGAGCTAGTTTTACTTAAATGTATTTGATTCTCTTGTTTTTCTAAAGCCATCTTTGCACCATAACTGACACAAAAAACAATGCCATTAGTATAAACCAATGGCATATGTTTAAGCTTACTTTTTGTTCGTAAATTAGAATTTTAGCGTTAACCCTGCTCCATAATACCAACCATGTTCAGAGTCGGTTCCAGTTTGCCAATCAGTTTGTTTTAAACCTTTTTCATAGCCGTAACCAACATCAACAAATGGCATGACCTTTTTGTTGATTTCATAACGGGTTTGAAAACCAGCTTGTAAATTTGATAAACCTGTTTTACTGGCATATTGAGATTCATCTTGCAAAACAACATCTGCTTTTAAATAAGGTTTACCAATTAACTTTTGGGTAAAGAGTAAGTCCCTTTCTGTTTCTAGACTTAACTTCCATAGCTGGTCTTCACCTGCATAAAGATATGCATCGGTTTCAAAAAAGTAAGGTGCCATGCCATGTAAACCCACTACACCTGCCCAACGATCTTGCTTTTCATCTTCCCGTTGCAAACGCTCGTAGTTTACTCCAGCCTGTACATCCCAATAGTCAGCTACATTTCGACTATAAAGTACTGAACTGCCGTAATTAGCATCTTCTGACTCTGCTTTTTCAACGTGGGCTTTAATGAACAATTTATTTTCATCCGTTCCCACCCAAGTTTCTAATTCAGAAGAAAAACTACCTTCTCCTTCTTCATTTTGAGTCCAGCCAGTATCAATTTTTGTTGCTTGATAAACCTGTCCGCCATGTTCACGTAAATGATCATGAGTTAAAGGCTCTTGAGCAAAAGTAAATACTGATATGCTCGAGAAAGCACCGCAATATAACATTTGAGAAAATAACTTAGTGATGCGCATGACTAGCTCCTTTCTCATTTTCAGATTGAACAGGTGATTGAGCTTGAGCAGGTTGTTGTCCATCATTCACTTGAGCCACAATCAACTTATTCATCATTCCAGCACTCATGTGATAAAGCAGATGGCAATGAATCGCCCATTCGCCTAAGGCATCAGCTGTCAATAACGCAGTAACGGTTTTTCCTGGTGGAACAATAAGAGTATGTTTATTTGGTAAGTTTTCAGCTTGTTGGCCATTTTCTAATTGCATGAACATGCCATGTAAATGCATTGGGTGAGCCATCATGCTGTCATTCACAAACTTCAAGCGAATACGTTCGCCATACTTAACTCGTAATGGCTCAGCTTCGCTAAATTTTTTGCCATTAATGGTCCAGATATAACGCTCCATGTTGCCACCTAAACGAATAACTAATTCACGTTCTGGTGCACGCGTGTCTGGCTGAGGTGTTAAGGATTGCAAATCACTATATTGCAGTGCTTTCATACCCACTGGTGTTGAAGCATTTGCCCAGCCATAAACGGGTTCATCCTTTTTAGGCTTATTCTCAGATTGCGCAGGCATCTCATGATTCATATTCATCATAGCGTGGTCATGCTCGCTAGCTGACATTGCCTGCATATCATGCTTCATTTGCATCATGGAATGATCATGTTCACTAGATGACATATTTTTCATGTCATGGCTCATGTTCATCATTGTATGATCATGATTAGTCTGGCTCTCTTCTTTTTTCATTTCAGGCATAGCCGACATGTCGTGTTGCATGTTCATTTGATGGCCAGCATGTTCATCACTTGCCCCATTGCCATGACTCATGCCCATATCATCCATGGTTAGCAAAGAACGTGGACGTGGTTGCGGCATTTGAACTGACCCTACAGCTTGCGTATTTTCATTGTGCAAAGTCCCGATGGCAAAACCACTGCGGTCAATAGACTCTGCTTCAATCTGATAATTTGCTTGTTTAGGTTCTACAATGACATCGTAGGTTTCAGCTGTACCAATACGAAACTCGTCAATTGCAACTGGTTTAACTGGCTGCCCATCTGCACTTACAACTGTCATTTTCAAATTTGGAATTCTGACATCAAAAAATGACATTGCCGATGCGTTAATAAACCGTAATCGAACCTTATCGCCAGCTTTAAAATTACCTGTCCAGTTTTGCTGTGGTGTCTTGCCGTTAACTAAGAAGGTATAACCCGTCACATCAGACATGTCGGTTTTTAACATCCGCATCTGATTCCACATCGAACGATCTTGCCAAGTTGCTTTTAAGCCTTGTGTTTTAACTTGCTTCAAAACATCAGATACGGTTTCACGGCGGTTTTGATAATACTCAGGAGATTTCTTCAAATTCTTCATAATGCTATCGCTAGAAGAATTATGAAAATCTGAAAGCATCACCACATAATCACGATCAGTTTTTTCATGTGCAGCTACGGGTATTTTCCCTTTTGGATAAATCACGAGCGGGCCATATAAACCATCCTGCTCTTGGCCTTTACTATGCGCGTGATACCAATAAGTGCCGTTTTGTTTCACCTTAAAGCGGTAAACAAAATCTCCGTTTGGCGCGATTCCTTTAAAACCATTGAAACCCGGTACACCATCCATTAACCCTGGTAGTAATAACCCATGCCAGTGCAAAGAGGTATCTTGATTCTTTAACTGATTATGAACATGAATAACAGCGTCATCCCCCTCCTCAAACTCAAGGAGTGGTGCTGTAAACTTGCCATTTACGGTAATTCGTTTTAAAGGTTGGCCCGTAACATTGACCTGTTGTTCATTAATATTAAGGTGATATTCCTTAATTGCCGCGAGGGTCCATGGTGAAACCAATAGCCCAAATACAGCGACTAAGCTGCTAATTGTTTTATGAGACATTGCTGTGATCCTTTTTAATTAAAAAAATAAGTAAATAAGGATCAAGCTTTAGGAGGACGTAAAATCTCTTGCCAGTATCCGGCTAAATGTTGAGCCTGATAAATACTGCTAAATTGATATGAAATAGGAATAAGTGGGGATTCAACGTCAGGTACAGCTTGCTGCAGAGCCAAATTTACCATTTGGCAATGGACTGGGTTACAGTCCTGACAATGCTCACCATGCGAATGAAGAGACTGAGTCATCTTTTGATGACATACGGTCTGATCATTTGCTTGAGTATGCATATTGTTATGCGAAAATTTTTCGCTATGACACGGCATAGTATGAAGATCATGTTGCATAGGCGTCTGTGCAATAGACACACCACTCCACCCAATGACGAAAGCCATTAGGAACACAAACCAAGCATACTTGCGTAAGTGTTGTAGAGCCATTGTGATTTATCGCCTAGAGCCGATGAGTGATCTTAATGCCATTAGCATAACGAAGTTTTAAAAGAGATACAATTTCCTATCTTAAATGCTTGTTATAGAGCAATTAAGCAAATGGAGGTTGATGCTGAAGGACTAAATCAATCACCTCTAATGCACCTTCTTGTTCATTACTTACAGTGGTATAAGGCGCCACCGCTTTTAATGCTTCTACTGCATTTTCAACTGCAAACCCATAACCCACAGCTTTAATCATCTGCATATCATTGTTGTTATCACCAACCGCGACTACCTGATCAGATTCAACCTGCCATTTTTGTAGTAATAACTTCAAACCATGTGCTTTATGCTGGTCGGGAAGAATCAAATCGATAAAATTAAAACCACTTGAAACAGGTACCAAAACTTTATCTGCTACAAAACTTTGCTTCTGAAAATGCTCAAAAATCGCAAAGCTTTCGTTTTCCTGAGCGGTAAAAGTAATTTTGCACACCAAGTCATCTAGTGCATAAAAGTCATCTACAACTGTCAGTTTTTCAAAATATCGGGCAACTTTGGCATAGTCTTCTGCGTTCATACTTCTATGCACGTAAGCACTTTGTTTTCCACAGATCACCATGGTTGAGGTATACGCTGGGCCAATCGCTTTTAAAATCTCAACGTATTGTTGCTGACTTAAATGAGCAAAAGCTAATTCTTGCCCCGCATCTACAACATGTGCGCCATTTTCTGCAATAAAAGCAATCTCATGATTAATTTCTGGAAAATAGGTAACAAGTTTTGCAAGTTGATTACCGCTAGCTACCACAAAATGAATATTATTTTGTTTTAGTTGTTCGTATTGTTTTAAAAAACGTGCTTTGTTGTACTGCTTTTTGGAATTAAGAAAAGTCCCATCCATATCTACCGCTAAAATTTTTACTGTCATTAATGATCAAGGTCTCTTACTAAAAACTTATTAAACCAAATTTAGCTTTATTTTTCATGACACTTTTACAGTTTTATACGTATGTATGCATAAAAAGTTTTACACAGAGCTGCATCGTTTTTTGCACAGGTTATTTTTTAGCAAAGCTTAATAAAAAGCCAGCTAATAAATTACTCAACACGCATAAAAAAAGAACGCCAAAACGTTCTTTTTTCATCGTTTTTGTCTATAGAATAAACGGTTGATCTAATTTTGTTTATTTTACCAACATCTTATCCATACGGTTATCAACACAGTTATCCATACAGTTATAAACAAAGTTATCCACAAGTTTATTTTAGATTAACTCTATCTTTTTAAGCATCAACACTGCCTACTTTCGCAAGCTCTGCACGCATTTGGTCAATCACAACTTTATAATCGGATTGACCAAAAATTGCGGAACCCGCAACAAACATATCTGCACCAGCTTCTGCAATTTCACGAATATTTGCAGGGCCAACACCACCATCAACTTCTAAACGGATATCACGGCCACTTGCATCAATAATTTTACGAGCTTCACGTAATTTTTCTAATGTCATTGGAATGAACTTTTGTCCACCAAAACCAGGGTTTACACTCATTATTAAAATTTGGTCAACTTTATCAAGTACATAATCTAGATAATGCAATGGCGTTGCTGGGTTGAAAACTAAACCTGCTTTAGCACCACCAGATTTAATCAGCTGTAATGAACGATCAATATGGTGAGATGCTTCTGGGTGGAAGGTAATAATATCTGCGCCTGCTTCTAGGAAATCGCCAATAATTCGATCAACTGGAGATACCATTAAATGCACATCAACAGGAGCTGTAATCCCATAGTTTTTTAAAGCCTTACATACACCTGCACCAAAAGTTAAATTTGGAACATAGTGGTTATCCATCACGTCAAAATGCACTACATCTGCACCTGCGGCTAACACTTTGTCTACATCTTCGCCTAAACGAGCAAAATCGGCAGATAAAATAGAAGGAGCAATCAAATAAGGCTTGGACATAGGTGGATGACCTGGCTAGAAGTTTAAGGAGAGACTAAAAATTATAACAAAAAAGAACCTAATTGGCCCGCCCTTCCTTGCTTAAATGACAACATTTCAAACTTGCAACGTAACGTTGCAACAATAGAATGCTAACGGCGAAACGAATTTGTTAAGGTACATTAAACCAATGTGAGGATTGATAATGAAAAGCACAACTCATCTATTAACAAACGATGGAAAACGCATTGCAAAACGTCTAGTTAATCATTGGAAGCACAAATTTGAAGTACAAGAAACTGAACAGGATTTTAAAATCTTAATGCCTACAGCAACAATTACGCTTGCACCAGCAACAGAGCAGTTAAACGTTGCTATTGATAGTCAGTTAGATGACCACAACCACTTAGAAAAAGTGGTGCTTGATCATCTAAACCGTATGGCTCAACAAGAATTTCAAGTTGAATGGCAACACTAAACTAATTAGCCAGATACTTTTTCTAACTGGATTGCATGAAACTGTAAGTGCTCATCCATAAAGGTTTGAATAAAATAATAACCATGGTCATAGCCAGCATGTTGTCTTAAAGTTAAAGGCTGTCCTGCTTTTAAACATGCTTGCTTAAATTTTTCAGGGTGAAGTTGTTCATAAAATTGGTCATCCAATCCCTGATCCACCAAAATTTCGCTAAATATTGCACCATTCTTTGAGACTAAAGCTGTGGCATCATGAGCCAACCAGCTTTCGCGGTCTGCACCCAAATAATGGCTAAAGGCTTTGTCTCCCCATGCACATTCAGTTGGTGCACAGATAGGAGCAAAAGCAGATACCGACTTAAACTTTTCAGGATATTTAAAAGCCAAAGTCAATGCGCCGTGGCCACCCATTGAGTGTCCAAAGATACCAACTTGTTGAGCGTTTACAGGAAAGCTTTTTAAAATGAGTGGATATAACTCATCAATTAAATAGCTTTCCATTTGATAATGCTCAGACCATGGCGCTTGCGTAGCATTAATATAAAAGCCCGCACCTTGACCTAAATCCCAGTTATCCCCTGCTGCAACTTGTTCTCCACGAGGAGAAGTATCAGGCGTAATCAATATAAGACTAAGTTGTGCTGCCATATGCTGTGCATGTGCTTTTATGGCAAAGGTTTCTTCAGTACACGTTAAACCAGCTAAGTAAAACAAAGTTGAGCAAGCTTTACCCTCTAAAGCTGCTGGTGGTAAATAAACACCAAACTTAGCAGGCCCTTTTAAATAAGAAGATTCAAATTGGTATATACGCTGCTCGCCCTCAAAGCAGCGGTTTTTTTGCAGGAGTTGCATCGTTTTTAGCCTCTGTTTTTGTTTGAGCAATATCTACACTACCCGTATTTTGCTGAGGAAATAGATACTTTTCCAATTGAGGTAGCATAAGTTCCATATTTTTACCGATCATCCACTGAGGTTCTGAAGGTTCTACACCTTGAGCCACTTCCCATTTGGTTACTGTTTGCTTAGCTGTGTTAAACGAATCTTTCATCGACGATTGCTCTCGCATAGCCAAATCAAAGAAAGCTCGACCAAAATAGGTATAGTCAGCTTCGTTATTACATCCAAAAGAAGTTTTATCAGCAGCCGATGCAGTAATAATTAAGGTATCAGGAGACTGTAAAGCAGGAATAAAGCTTCCTGAATAACAGGCTGAGATCACAATTACACGCCAGCGTATACCGGATTTGTCCAGTGTTTCTCGCAACCATTTCGGGTCCACTTGCCCTAAATCTAATGGCGCATTTTCAATTTCGAAGTGATTTTGTTCACCGTGTGAAGTCATATATAGAAATAAGACATCACTATCACGGTTCATTTGCTGGCCCATACGGCGTAGAGCTAACTCGATACTGGTTTTAGAAGCAATTGGAATCTCTGTACGGGTATCTGGATTATTGACTAACATCATCGAACGACCAATCGTTCCGAAACGTGTATCAAACTGTTCTTTAATACGGACCACTTCCGATTTAAAAACATCTTGATAACTATCGCCAGCAACACCTAGAAAATACCAATGGCTTTTGGCGAGCTCACCATATTGAACTTGCTCTAAAGAATCATTTAAAAGTTTACTTTGCGCATAAAAAGCATCTTCAGCAAATGTAGGAGCTGTATCTTCTACCTTCCAAATGGGTTGATCTTTTACAGAAAGTTGCCACACCACCATCGTTGCAATAGTCGCAACCATAACCAATGCACGTTCCCACCATGGCCATTTAAGCTCACGTGAGAAAACCCAAATTACCGCTAAACTTTGCCACACGAATAAAGCTACAAATAAACTCGGTAAAATTCCGTTATAAATAGCATCGGGAATAAAGTTGAGATAACCGTTAGACCCCAAATACTGAATTAAACATTGAATTAATAAGATATTTGTATCTAGAACCAACCACAGTAAAGCAGGAACTAGCATTAAGCGAGGTTGGTTAGTTCGCTGTGATAAGAAAATACCAACAATTAAGGCAATGAATGGCCAAAGTGCATAACCAATTAAACCTTGTGAATTAAAATCACCGATTTGACCAGCTACAAGCCAACTATAAAGAGAGTTGGTACATCCTCCTAAGATTCCCCAAATAATAAGCTGAAGAATAGATGGATGTACAATCTGTAAAGAACGTCTTGACCCCAAAAACAGCCACATTCCGGCAATTTGGTTGCTTTTAAAATCATGCCAAAAGTTAATGGAGGGTTTAAGATCAATCATAAAAGGTTTTCAAAAATTTCGTTTTTGACAGGCATCTTAAGTGTATGCCTGCTAAGAATTTTAGCAATCATGCTTTTGAACTATATCACATATATTTGTGCATTATTCAAGCAATAAAACCTAACCTTACATAAGCCTACTGAAAATACGCATCAAAACGACAAGCATCTCCTTGCCATTGATGAGCTGGCTCTTGATTTGCCAAGAAAATAGCATGACGTGGCCGCTTAACGACTACACGTTTAGCAACTTTCTGTGCCAAAACCAGCAAATTATCCCCCAAATCCATTTCACCATCTTCGGGTAAAAGAAGATGTAAAAGCTGCATTTGTTTTTTGACTTGAGCTTGTTTTTTGATTGCTTGATGGTTTTGATCACGCTGCGGAAACATCGGGTCAAGGTAGACCACATCAACTCTTTTTTCTTCTTGATCTAATTGCTGTAAATAGCTTGCAGAGTCAGCGAAGATCAGTTGAATACGATCCATAAATTGACTTAAAAATGGATCATGTTCCGCCTGAGCTTTTGAATCTTCAAGTAAAGTAAATAAAATTGGATGGCGCTCAACCAATTGTATTTGGGCACCTAGATAAGCCATCAGTAAGCTGTCATGACCTAAACCCGCTGTAGCATCAACCAATATTGGCTTTTCACCTAACTGACAAGCACGGGCAATCATTTCCGATTTAAGACTTGCACGTTTTAAACGTGGAATTTCAGCTTTCCAGTCGGGTTGCATTTTCATGCCATTAGCAGATAACCAAAGTCCGTTTTCATCTACACAAAGGGCAATTTCAGGATTGAAGCGTAAAAACCGTGCATTCAGCTTTTCAATTGGCTTTAAATCGACAGTCACACCTCTAGAACAAAGCACAGCTTGGTAGTGCTGTGCTTGTTCTTGAAAATCTTGTTCAAAATATATATGCATGAGTACTGCCTTTACTTTGCTTTACCCTGATCCGCTATCTTTTTCCACGCATCATCACGTAAATAAACTGGCAAAGCATGCTCGGCATCCACCCATTGCTTTTGTGCAGCATAGACACGTGCAATAGAAGCAATATCCTGTGCAGTTGCAGTGATTGTTTGATGCTCTGCATCAGCTTGAAGTAGCTTGGCGCCCGAACCAATTAAGCAATGTTTTGCATAAGCTGCTGCTGGCTCATAGCTCATTAATTTTTCTTCATCAATACACTGCATAATTCCTTGTTCATCTAGAACAAAACTTGCAATGTAAACTTCGTTCATACGTGCATCGAGCACCGCAGTCACCTGCTCCAAACCTTCAAGTCGGTATGCCGCTTGTGCTAAAGCTTGCAATGTAGAAACTGGAACCACAGGTAAATCTTGTGACCAAGCTAAAGCTTGGGCAACAGCAGCATTAATTCGAACACCACTAAAAGAACCAGGTCCACGGCTAAAGGCAATCGCATCCAAACCAGCAACTTCAAGACCTGTTTGTTGTAGCCCTTGCTCAATCATAGGCAAAATGGTCTGTGTTTGTGCTTTCGCCCGCGTATCGAGTTGAAAAAACAGTTCTTGGGTTTCATCGACTAATGAAATAGAACACTGCTCATTTGCAGTTTCCAACGCCAGCAATTTCATGCACAACCTTAGTATTAAATCAGATTAAAAACGAGGGTTATGATACCCCACTCGGCTCTGATAGGCGAGTTGTTCTCTTTCTAAATAAAAATGCCAAGCTTGTGCTTGGCATAGAAAATAACTTATTAAAAGATTTTAAAAGTGAAACTCTTTTAAATCTGTATAGTTCTTAAAGTGCTCAGCATAATGCAATGCACTCAAACGTATTTTTGCAGCGCCATCTTCATCTAAAGTTTTGACAATTTTGCCAGGTGAACCCATCACCACTGAATTATCTGGAATTACTTTTCCCTCAGGTATTAAAGCATTAGCACCGATAATACAATTTTTACCAATCACCGCCCGATTTAAAATTACGGCGTTCATACCAATCAAACTATTATCACCAATCGTACAACCATGCAGCATGACTTTATGACCGACTGTGACATATTCACCAATGTTTAGCTCAAGTCCAGCATCGGTATGTAAGACAGAATTTTCTTGAATATTAGAGAAATCACCAATCCGAACGACACAGTTATCAGCACGAACTACCGCACCAAACCAAATGCTGACCTGACGACCTAATTCCACTTGCCCAATCAGCGTTGCTGTTGGAGCAACCCAGCCATCCCATGGTTCATGTAATGCTTTTGGGTGCTGTCCTTGATAGCTATACATCATAATTTATCAATCCTGATCTTTATTTTTTATGAGAAAACTTTGGCATTCCAAAGGTTGGTGAGTTGAGTAAAAATGGCCAATCTTTTTGATAACCCAATCCATATTTAAACAGAGCAACTAACATACGAGCAGTTAAACCCCAAATAATTTCATTATCAATCTGTAAGCTTGGGAAGTATAAAGACTGATGAGCATATCGGACTTCGTAAGGTGTGGGCCGCGTCTCGATAAGCTGCTGTAATGGGACAAAGAAAATTCGATCAATTTCAGTAGGCTGAGGTATTAAAGTGACCTCAGGAGGAATAAGCCCAACGATCGGTTTTACAGACAAACCGCTTCTTGCACGCTGCATCGGCAAATCACCTAACAACTGTACATCAAATGGATTTAAAGCTGTCTCTTCTTGAGCTTCTCTCAACGCTACAACAATATTACTCGTATCACTAGGATCACGCTTTCCCCCAGGAAAAGAAACTTCCCCCGCATGGTTGTTCATATGTATTGAACGGCGTGTAAGCAGTACCTTTGGATCATTCTCATTCGTAATTGCAATAAGTACTGCTGCTTGTGCTTCTTGTATGCGGGTGGAAAAGCGCAATCTTTGCTGTAACTTTTGTGTTAGCAAGTGCTCTTCCATACCATTCACCTATTATTCTGTCTCTCTTTGCATCATATCTGAAAATCAAAGTTAGGGAATAGAGTTGATGCGTAAGTCTAAAAATTCAGTTATGCTGAGGCATCTCTATACTCGATGATAATTATGAGTTTCTGTGTAGCGTGTGGGCATAAAACCGAACAAAAAATTCCTTTAGGTGATCATAAAGTACGCCGTGTTTGTACTCATTGTGGAAATATTCATTATGAAAACCCCAAAGTAATCTGCGGTGCCTTAGCGTTATGGGAAGACAAAGTATTACTTTGTCGTCGTGCGATTGAACCTCGTTATGGTCTGTGGACATTACCTGCTGGTTATATGGAATTGTTCGAAACCATGGAACAAGGCGCAGCACGCGAAACTCGTGAAGAAGCAGAAGCCGAGATAGAAATAGAACAACTTTATTGTATGTACAATATTCCGCGTATTGGCCAAATTTATGTACTTTTTAAAGCACAGCTGAAAGATGGAATTTTTGGTGCAGGTGAAGAAAGCATTGAGAGTCGCCTGTTTGAAGAACATGAAATTCCATGGGGTGAACTTGCGTTCCCTAGTGTTGAACATACACTAAGACATTATTTTGAAGACCGTAAAAAACAAGTGTTCCCAACACATCTTGAAACTTTGGGGACTCGTTTAGACCATACAGGTTAATCACTTGAACCATAAAAAAGACCGCTCTCGCGGTCTTTTTTTATATGTTTTTTATTTTTTAAGATTTAGTCTTAATTGCATTACAAGCTGGAATAGACTGATTGGCTAGTTTAATAGACACCGTGCCAGACAAGCGTTGAGCCAAAGCTTTTTCAGCATCTGTTGGTGCTGGGCTAATATCCTTAATATTATTATAAACAGCTTGATAGAAAGCATAAAGGTTAATCCAACGTGCGGTCTTGTTTTCATAATCACTTAAATTAATACTATTACTGCTGTTTTGACCTGCTAATAAGTTATAGAGGTTAATCTTGGCTCCATTTACCGAAATTGAATCATTTACATTATCATCTGGATTAGTATCCAGTCTCACCACAGAGTTAAGTCCCATCAAAATCCCATTAAGGTTACCTAGCTGAGGATTCGATAAAATCATACGAACAGTAATAGAGCTATCATTATCCGATGACTCTGTTCCACCAGTAGTACCAAGTCGGTATTGTTGCACACCATTACTATCAATTAAGCTGTTGTCTGTTACTGTTGCACATTGACCAGACATATCGGTTGCAGTTGCATTTGGTTTAATATCCGTACGAATATTTCCTTTTTCATCAACAACAATGCCTAAATCGATAGGAGCTATCCCAGTAGTATCAAATCGGAATGTCAAAGTCGCATATAATGGGAAGACATAGCGTTGACCAGAACTCACGTTAGCTGCTGTTTTAAAAATTTCTTTTCCAAGATAACTAATTGGGTTGGCTTTAATAATATCAAGTGAACCCTTATAGTTTTCTGTGCCTACTGTTTGACGCCATAAACCATAATGCTGAATATTTCCTGTGGTCGAGCGTGTTAGTTGCTTATAAAAACCTTCACTTCCCGCAACAGCATAATCGTTCATAAACTTACCTTGATAGATTTGCAAATCATTATTTGCATTGCCATCAATGCTTAAACGTAAGGGTTGAGTCGATTGAATATCTTTTGAAATTGGGTTAAGCCAACCATTTTGTTGGGGAGCAACAAGCATTTGCATTGGTTTTGCTTTGGTCCACAATAAAACTGGTGGAGCAACACCAGTCACGTTTCCGTCCTTATCTTTATATAAAGTAGCATCACCACGCCATTGCAGACCGTAACCCATTGCATAACCTTCACGGTCAGTCAACATGAACATGTTAGCCATCATATGACGTAAATTAGTGGTAGATTTATTAAAGCAATCTGCTAATGCCTGATTACAGCCATAAAAACCCAGCGGTAACGGGGAACTAACAGGATCTACAATACCCGCATAAGTCGCTTCATTTGCTTGAAATAATGCAGCATTTGCTAAGTTTGTGACTTGAACCACGAGTGCATAAGCTTGTGCATCAGACACTTTACTTACATCTAACCAAGGTTTTAGAAGAGTTGCATATTGCCCATTCTTCCATTCTGTTGCAGTTATATCTTGTGTCAAACTAGTCAACAGATTTTTCTTATCTTGAGTAAATTGGGTTGGTTGTAAATCACCTACCACATTATCGCCACGTTCAACACCAATACTTTGGAATAACTTAACTAAAGCCATAGCTACTTTAATAGTTGGATCAGCGTTACTCATTGAAGCAGGAGGCTGACCAGTTAATGCTGTAGCCATATCCAGAACTGTTAAATGTGTTGTCCCGTATTTTCCTAATGTATCAAGTTTTATCGTACCTAACGCAATCTTGTGAGTATTGCTACCTTGTAGATAAAGCGTAATTGTTTCATCTGATTTACTGCCACTGATACTACAAGCACCGCCAACCGAGTTACCAACCAATTTAGTAATATAACGCTGATTCGGAGATAAACTACAGTCGAAATTCAAACCTGCTATTGGATAATTTAATTCAAAATTCAGACAGGTTTCATCTGTGGCTTTACAATCCAAATTAGTGGTCGGAATCGTACCCCCACCTTGAGTAGGATCTTCATTAATTGTTGAGCCACCACCACCGCAACCATTTAATACAATTGCCAATGTAGATAATGCAAAAGGTAATAAAATTTTTTTACTCATCATCATTCCTATTTATTTTTAACGTAATACCGAAATTTTAATTTGTCCCTGATTAGATAGTTCCTGATCTGGCATATCCACAGCCGACGATAAAGGCGTTAACATAATATAGTGTGTACGTTCTGGCACCTGTAAAACGCCTAAAATCGATGCATGTTGTAAAATCGTCGCAGGATACGACTTACTTTTAAAACCACTAGCACCTTCTATAACACACCCCTTTTCATCCAAGAAAACAGCGAGGGGCCAATAATATACAGGCTTATCATTGGTTGTAGCATAGGAAGCTACTTGTATATTCTTAATAGAAGAATCTACTTTTACGACTTCGTATTCAAATTTTTCTTTAAGAGGTTTTCTCGGCCATAACCCAACTTCTTTATTCTGGCTTAGCTTTTTAATTGATTTGTTATAGCCATTAATAAAACACAAATCATTTTCAAAAGTGCTTGCTAACTCTTTGTGCGAAAGTCTCACATAAGTAGGAGCTAATACCACAGAAGAGACTTGATCTTCTTGAGATCGATGCAATACGTTATCAAGGATAGACTGACCAACACCTTTTTTACGCTCAATAGATTCAGTACGACCTAAACCATCAGGCATAATATAAAAACGTTTTTTCCCTTCTAGATTAAATTCTTGATTCTCTAAATATTCATTATTAACGTATTCCACACCATCAATGGTAGTGTACTTCGTCTCATCGTTTTTTGGTGCTACTGGTGCTGATGAAGTAACGATATCCTTAGACAAGGGTGGAAGCGAATTCGGTTCTACTTTTTCTACAATCTTTTGTTGGGAAGCAGAATCCGTTATCACTGTTTTTTCTTTAGTAGTCGCAAAAGTAGACTTTTGATTAATAATTTTTGATTCTTCTTTGCTTATTTTTGTCTGTTTTGAAACTGTAGATTGTTTCTTTATCGAGACAGTTGGTGCAGTTGGTGCAGTTGGTGCAGTTGGTGCAGTTGGTGCAGTTGGTGCAGTTGGTGCAGTTGGTGCAGTTGGTGCAGTTGGTGCAGTATTAGACGATTTCGTAATTACTTTAGGCAATTCTTTTGATTTTAAAGATGTTTCTGGCAATACTTGCTGTTCTGGACGAGACGTCTTTATCTCTGGATTTGTTAACACCTTAGACGGTGTAGCAGTTCGTTCCACCCTTTTACTCGGAACAATCATCGGTCGACCATCAGGGCCAATAATCGTATAGAAACCATCCGCATAAATAGCAGAATTACTTGCTATTGCAACAAAAAAAATCGCAAAAGCAAATCTAGGTCGAGACATCCGTTCGCAATTTAATTTTACCATTTTGTTCTATAATTTAACCCGAGTACTGTAACTTTGGTATTGGTTTTAACATCCAAACCGGCATAAGGATTTAACAGGATATTATCAACTCCCGTTTTATTAGATAAGGTACTAGTCCCTGCTGGAATATTATCGCGGCTACGTAAGAAACCAACTGAAAGATCCAAATCTGTATCTGCATCAAATCGGTACCCAATACCCAAACCGAATAACTGCGCATTATTAATTGGAATCATGGTATTACGTTTGTCATTTGGAATAGCGCTAGCACGAGGCTCATAACCAGCACGTAACTTCAAACGATCTGTTGCGGAATACTCTAAACCAATACCCCAGCTCCATGGTGAGGTAAACTTTAGAGGCAAAGCTAATGATGCATCTGTCACATCATTTGATAAAAGTTTGGCAACTTTGAGTAAGGTAATCTGTCTATCAAATTCAAACTTGAACTTATCCCATGCAGAATAATCAGTCCAACCCACATCAAAGTTAACTTGCAAATCAGGGAATATTTTATATTTAATCCCTGCTTGAAAATGTGCAGGATATTCCAGATCCATCGCAGCCAGTCCAGACTCAGAGCTTGGTACATTCCCCGGTAAACCGAGAATTTGAGCCAAAACCGATCCTGTAGCAGAAGAATTTAGACCTTTAATTAACTCTTGAGGAGCCTTAGCATTATTAATTAGGTATTTCCCTTTCATACGCATTTTAGCGGCACTTTGATAAACCATACCAAAGCCAAAATCGTCCGTCGGTTCCCACATTAATCCTAAGTTATAGCTTGGGCTTAAAGACTGCTCCATAGAAACTTGAAGTGATCCCATTTTCTTGAATGGATTCATACCTTCTTGAGTATTACATAAACCAAATAACAATAGATTAGTAATCATATCGTTATTATCTTTAAAAGGCCCGCATACTACATCATCAACCATACGCAATACTCCAATCATATCATTGGGAAAACGTAAATCGGTTTTCATGGCAAGAGCGTTATAAGACATACCAACCGAAGCACCGATCGACAAATGGTCATTTACTTGATAACCAAAAGATGGAGACAAATAAGTAATCCGCTCAACAGCAACTTGCTGGCCCATAAAGTTTCCTGCGTTACCATTTTCAGCGCCAAAACCTGCAATTAAAGGTGCATAAATTGCAGTAGCATAAGTCAGCTTTGAGCCTGGTGGTTTATAGGCAATCCCTGCGGTAGGAGCAGCGAGTGGATAACCCTCCCCTAAATCAACCATTTTTTTTAGAATTGGAATATATAAGCTAGCGTATTCAACATCACCACGCACAGGGCCTTTAAAATCAGTACAAATATTAGCTGTAACTTCTGGACCATCATTACAAACAAGAGGGTCATCTGAGTAGCCAAAAACGTTATAACCAGGGGGTGCCGAGAATTCACGCTGAATATCAAAGTTCGCTAAAATTCCTTGCACATCTGTCTGTAACCCATCAATTTTTGCTAACGCCGCAGGGTTAAAATGAATTGCACTAATACCAGGCGGATCTGCAGTTACAGCATTCCCCATCGATAGTGAACGAATATCAACAGCTAAGTTTTGTCCCAATTGAGCGTTGGCAAAGCTAGAAAACCCGGAGATCACAATTGCCGCCGTTAAAGGACATAATTTAGGATATTTCACCTGCCTATCTCCTTATTTTGTTTTTTTGCCAAAGCCTATAAAATCTAGCGGGAAAGATAGACCAAGCGAAACATCTGGTGCATCTTCGGTTAAACCAATACCCACTGTGCCATTAACAATCGTTTCAGGTGAAACACGTACACCTAAAGCAAAGGACAACATCGCGCTACTTTGGTCTGGCGACTGATATGACTCGCCATCCTTAAACTGGAACTCAGCATCCATGTTAAAGCTTTGTTGATATGACATGGTTAATGAAACGTCATAATTAAATGAGTAAGCAAAACCGAAAGAGAAACCACCACTAATACCAGGGTCAAAACTCTCTAGATAACGAGGACCATTCGCCCCACCACCACGTGCCTGATTTAAACCTGTTTCTTTAAATCCATAATTTGCAGAAGCAGAGGCAAATAAAACCACTGGATCAATATATTTACGGGTACTTGCTCCTACCCCAACAGAGTAATATCCTTTACCTGTTGAAAGCTCATCTAAACCAATTTCGTAAGGGCTATCCCCAGTTTTTGTTGATAGGTTACCAAATAATACCAATGGCAAACGGCCTTGCTTTAACGGGAAAGGTTCCCAGCGCGCCCCTAAAGAAATATCACCTAAACCCGCTGCAGTTGTATCTCTAACAATTTCAGATTTTGCAACGAAAGGAACTGTTGCAGATAATGTTAAGTTGTCCAATATCCCATATTGAACAGTAAAACTATTCGTTAAAGTATGGTTCGCATCTTCTTCAACACGTAAACGGTTAAGTTGAGATGAGTCATCAGCTAAAGCTAAATCAATTCGAGTATCGCGATAATAGGTATAATCGAGATCGTAATAGGCTGAAAATACGCCTCTTTTAATCAATGAATATTGGCGCTCATTTGAAGTAAATACTTCTTGCAAATTTGTCTCTTGAGTCGCATCACCTTCTTTTTTCTGTAAAGCAGTAGCAGCTTGATTAGCTCCAGTATTTGCTGCCTCAACAGGAGCAGGTTCAGTAGTTACAACGTCTGTAGCTGGAGTTGTACTCGCTTCTTGAACTGAATCTGTTGATGTTACTACTGATCCTGTACTCGCGTCAGAAACAACTGTGGTGTTTTGAACTTCAGCTTCAGTTTGTGCGACTTGGTCATTTGCATAAAGTGTGCCCGTAATAGCACTCATACTTAATGCCAACACACTCATCTTCATCCATCGATTATTCATGTTTCTTCCCACCTAATGTATTTATTTTACTCAATTCATATTTGATTATTTACGCTTATAGTAAAGACGCATATATGTTTCAATTGGCTGATTATAGGTTGCAGAATTTGGGTCTTTATCCAGTACCCTACGCATAGTTGATGCTTTATTTGCTAAACGGTCATAATTGAATGTTGGATATTGCACATCCACAAATGCATAACGGTTAACAGTTGCATCTTCCACATGACGCATATCTGAGTCTTTTAAGGCCAATAGGTCTTTACGTTGAGATTCAGGAACAGAAACAACGAATAATGTATTATTATCCCAAACCTCTTTAAAACGATTTTCATCAAAGCTGATATTCCCTAATGCAGGATCAGCAACATAGACTCGTCCATCTTTATAAGCTTTATATACGACAAAATGTTTAAAACCAGCATAAGAAATTGGAACGATTGCAGGTTGTCCAAGATTGACTAAATCAGAAAACTCCCCTCGATACCCCCCACTTTCTAAACCAATAGCAGTTACAAAGCGCTTCATATCAAGTAGTGAGAAGCTTCGGCGTTCAATAATTCGTTGATATTCACCATACTGAAGTAAACCACTCATTGTTTGTTGTTCAGTCAAACTGGTTCCCACATAACCATTTAAAAGTGTAGTAAGAGCAGCTGAACCACAGCTATAGTCATAAGCTTGTCGAACAATACCTCGGAACTGATCTTCTACAGCTGGTTTAATCTGAACTGGTTCAATATGATTACGGCGAAAAGATAAATTACGTGAATCGGCAGTCTCTGTATAATAAACAGTTCCCGGTGGCTTTTTTTCTATTTCGAAGGCTTCTGTCGCAAAGTAATATATCAATGCTGAGCCTAAAGCAATCTCTAACATAAGCACTTGTTCTAAATGGTGGCCTACTGGCCTTATTCATTTTATTCTTAGAGCAATAGCTCTACATCCCTGTGTGTTGAAGATACCTTTTTTTTTTGAAAAAAACAGCCTTTTTTTACTTTTTTTTGATGAACGTTTAGTTTTATAAAAATAGAGAGACTTGTGTGATTAATTTAAATCGTTTTTTAATTTAACAGCTTATTTTTATCAATAAAAAATATATTTTTATATAGTTAAATTAGACAATTAATAAATTAAAAAGCGCGTATTAAACGCGCTTTTTAATTAAACACTCAGATTAATGACCTGAGATTGTAATTGTAGAAGTCCCTACATTTAAACCTTGAATTTCAACATCACCAATTGAAGCTGCTTTAACCGCACCGGTACCCCAAGTACCATCAGTTGCTTTAGTATTTGTACCTAAACGTACACCCTGTACATAAACGTTCATACCTTGAGTACTGTTATTTTGGATTTGTAAACCTGTTGGTACAACTGAAATTTCAGCATCAACATCTAAATCACCAGTCGTATTACCAGCGCCTCGAACCATTACTTTATCCAATAAAATCGATCCCCCCCCCGCAGCGTCGTTGATACCAAAGTTAGATAGTGTTAAACCGCCCTGTAAAGCAGAGTTCACTTTAATCATCGCACCCTGTGGAGTAGTACCTAATTGTACGTTGGCTGAAATTGCCCCTAGAGACAAATCTAAACCAGAGATAATTTCAGTTGGAGCAGTTTCATTAATACCACGTACAGCAGTAGTTGTATTTAAAGTACCAGAAGTACCCACACCAATAGAACCAACACTTACATTAACAGCACCCACGTTTGCAGCAACGTTTAAAAACGCGCCATTATTACCAGCTGCACCAACACTATCAATTTTAAGATCCAACAAATTAGCAGTTTGATCAACCTGTGTAACAGATACTCCGCTTACTACAATCGCACCAGCTGTTGCCGCAGCACCTGTAATACCTGTAGCAGGGTCTAAACCATCATTATCATGAATAAATACTTTATCGATAGAAATACCGCCAGCACCTAAAGCGATACCGATATTAATACCATCTTGACCTGTAGCAGCACTAAGCGCAGCATCGTCCATTGACTGCATTGCCATTGCATTTGCACTGATAGCTAAAGAAGAAACTAAAGCAAGTTTAGTAAACATTTTCATTGAGCACTCTCCCAAGAGCATTTATTTTTTGACTTAACCACTCTATTGTCTCAAATTGCATTTTTCTTTATATGGCAACCGAAACTTCCAATCCTTGAGTAGTTTTGCTTAGCAATTACTAAATTACATCTACGTTAATTTTTGTTCAACTAGTGTTGTGCATTTTTTGCCAACTACCCGACAAACGGTACACTCAAGTTTTTCTACACAAACCTTGTTAAAAACAATAAATTCTAAGTTGAAAATTTCGTTCATTTTATCAGCAAAAAGTTTAGTATTTAAAAGACTTTCTCCTGATGAAGTACAACTTATAGTAAACTAACTACTCTCTCATTAAACACTCTTTTATTTAAAAATGTCTCAGTTAAAGAAAAAAATCTCTTTATATAGTAAAAATGCTGCCGATATTTTAAAAAAATTAAATGGTTTAACTGGGCTTATTTATTTAAATGATAATAACAACCCAATTATCGGATTTCTTCCGCAAGATTATATTATTATTCAAAATGAAAATTATTTAGATTTTGAGCGCCAAAATTTCAACGAATATAAAAATAGATCAAAATCAAATCAACTCTTAAATTTCATTCAATTTAAAGAAAACAATTTAAATAAAGACATTAAATCAACAACAAGTTTTATGGGTGGTTATATTGGTTTTATCAGCTATGATTTCAGTGCACATCAATTTATTAATGGACGAAATCATATACAACCTTCTCTATTCCTAGGCCAATATCGATCTTTTTTAAAATATATAGATAATGATTGGTACTTTTTTAGTGATGAAGAAAATGCAATTGATCTATTCTCATATATTGAAAATAAAATAGAGAATTTTGGTTCTAATAACTCTAAAAATATATTTGAATTAAAAACAACTATTCAACCAAGATGGTCTAAAAAACAATATTTCGATGCTTTCTATAAAATACAAGAATACATTAAAGCTGGTGACTGCTATCAAATTAATTTAACCCAAGAGTTTAAAGCTAAATTTTCAGGATCCTTATTAAATAAAGCTAAAGACTTATGGCAACTTACAAATGCTCCATATGCAGGTTATTTAAAATTAGATGATTTTGAATTATTAAGTTGCTCTCCCGAGCTTTTCATCGAATTTAATCAAAATGAACAAATTAAAACTAGACCTATTAAAGGCACAATGCCTCGCTATGAGAATGCAGAAAAAGATTTTATTTCTAAACAAACCTTAAAAAACTCTCAAAAAGACCAAGCAGAAAATGTGATGATTGTCGATTTATTACGTAATGATTTGAGCATTTATGCCAATACAGGATCTGTAAAAACAACAAAATTATTCGAGATTGAAAGTTTTAATCAGGTACATCACATGGTAAGCGAGATCGTTGCGACCCTTAAAGATGATATTAATCCTATGCAAATGCTGCTCTCTGCCTTACCAGGAGGTTCAATCACAGGAGCTCCCAAAATTCGGGCAATGCAGATCATTGAAGAGTTAGAGGAATCAGCAAGAGGTGCATATTGCGGGACAATGGGTTACTTCAATTTTGATGGAACTGGCCGCTGGAATATTCTCATCCGTAGTTTTCAACAATATCAGAATCAGCTCTCTTTATGGGCAGGTGGTGGTATTACGATTGCATCAAATGCAGAAGCAGAATATCAAGAAAGTCTTGATAAAGTCTCTGCTATGCTGAACTTGATGAACAGCACAGCAGAGTAAAATTTAGAGAATATCTTCTTTTAATGTCTGTACTAAACGCTCATTTTGCTCATCAGTTCCTACAGTAATTCGCAAGAATTGATTAATACGAGGCTTATTGAAATAGCGCACAATAATGCCCTGCTCACGTAATTGCTGTGCAAGCTGACCTGCATCATGCGATGGATGTGAAGCAAAAATAAAGTTTGCTTTAGAAGGTAAAACTTTAAAGCCCAAAGCAGTTAATTCATCTACTAGCTTTTCACGACTAGAAATAACTTTTTGACATTGTTCTTCAAAATAAGTTTGATCTTCAAAAGAGGCTACCGCTGCTGCAATTGCAAAACGGTCAATAGGATATGAGTTAAAACTATTTTTGACAGCTTCAAGTGCAGCAATTAAATGAGACTGAGCAATCGCGAAGCCAACGCGTAAACCCGCAAGAGAGCGAGATTTTGAAGTTGTTTGACACACAACCAGATTCTCATAGCGATTTACTAAACTCACAGCTGATTCTGCACCAAAATCAACATAAGCCTCATCAATGACAACCACCCGATCTGGGTTAGCTTTTAAAATTTGTTCTATTTCTGCTAAACCTAGTGCAATACTTGTTGGAGCATTAGGGTTTGTAATAATAACCCCACCATTTGGTTGCACATAATCTTTAACTTCTATCTCAAAATTATCATTGAGTGGGATTTCTTTAATCTTTGTACCAAAAAACTGACTATAAACTGGGTAAAAGCTATAAGTGATATCTGGATAAAGAATTGGTTCATCTTGAAGAAAAAATGCTTTAAAAATATGAGCAAGCACTTCATCTGAGCCATTACCAACAAAAACTTGTGAAACATCAATATTCTGTTGCTTAGCAATCGCATGTTTTAATGCCGTAGCATCTGGGTCTGGATATAAACGCAATGCATCAGCCTGATGAGTTAAAACAGCTTGAACTGCTTCAACTACTTTTGGTGATGGCGGATATGGGTTTTCATTTGTATTGAGCTTCAATAAATTCTGAATTTTAGGCTGTTCACCAGGAACGTACGGCTCTAACTCACGAACTTCTGGACTCCAAAAGCGCATTTGTGCTGTAGATAAAGTCATGGTCTTATCTCAAAAAAGGGCTGAAAACCAGCCCTGAGTAATAATTAAAAAACTACAAGGTTTATAAGCTTATTGATAACGATAGCGAGCTGAGCGTGCATGGGCATCTAAGTTCTCTTGGACAGCTAAGATGTCGGCTGTTTTGGCTAACGATTTGACTCCATCTTTCGAACACATGATTAAGCTCGAACGTTTTTGGAAATCATAAACACCTAATGGAGAAGAAAAACGAGCAGTTCCGGAAGTCGGCAATACATGGTTTGGACCTGCACAATAATCACCAATTGCTTCAGGTGTATAGCGCCCCATGAAAATTGCTCCAGCATGACGAATATCTTCACTCATAGTCTCAGCATCATCTAAGCAAAGTTCCAAATGTTCTGGTGCAACTTGGTTAATTAAATCAATTGCTTCTGCACGGTCCTTTACTAATACCAAAGCACCACGGTTTTCAATCGAAGTTCTCGCAATGTCTGCCTTTGGCAATTCATTTAAATGCTTTTCAATTGCCAACTCTACCGCATTAAGCAAAGCTTCATCAGGAGTAATGAAAATAGCTTGAGCAACTGTGTCATGTTCAGCCTGAGATAAAACATCCATAGCTAACCAATCTGCATTATTTTCACCTTCTGCATATACTAAAATTTCAGAAGGTCCAGCAATCATATCAATACCGACCTGACCAAATACAGCGCGTTTGGCAGCTGCCACAAAACGATTTCCAGGGCCAGTAATTTTATCTACAGGTGGAATGGTCTGAGTACCATAAGCAAGAGCTGCTACAGCTTGAGCTCCCCCAATGGTGAATACCCGACTCACTCCTGCAAGGTAAGCTGCCGCTAGAACTAATGGATTTAGTTCACCGTTTGGTGCAGGAACAACCATAATAATTTCAGGTACACCAGCAACATGGGCTGGCACTGCATTCATTAAAACTGAAGACGGATAAGAGGCTAAACCACCTGGTACGTAAATACCCACACGGTCTAGAGGTGTGACTTTTTGTCCTAATGTATTACCCAAATCATCTATATAAGTCCAGCTCTCTTGTTTCTGAGCTTCATGAAATGAACGAATACGCTTTGCTGCTAACTCTAGAGCATCACGAATTTCTGGGCTTAAATTATCAAAAGCAGTTTTAAGTTGTTGTTGAGATAATTCTAAATCTGAAAATTGATGCGCAGGATGTCGATCGAACTGTTGAGTAAGCTTTAAAACATGATCATCACCATGCTGACGAACATCAGCAATAATTTGATCTACTGTTTGCACTAAATTAAGATCATTCACAGTTTCAAATGCTAAAAGCTCAGCAAAAACCTGTTTGAAGTTCTGATCTTGAGTCGATAAACGTCGCATCAATTTACCCACAAGGCGAAAAAGAAAAACTAAGTTTACTCTTTTTCTAAGCGCTTGTGGGCATCATCTGAAGCAACTATCACAAAAGCATGATGGGAAATTGCTTTTAACGTGATTGAACAGCTTGCTCGAGCTGTGAAATGATTGGGTTTAATAAAGTTTGCTTACGTTTAAAGCTGGCTTTATTTACAATTAAACGTGAAGAGACTTTGCAAATCTCCTCTAATGGCTCAAGACCATTCGCTCTTAGAGTATTACCAGTATCAACCACATCCACAATGTAATCACCCAAACCTACTAAAGGCGCTAACTCCATAGAACCATAGAGTTTGATCACATCGACTTGCTCACCTAAGCTTGCATAATACTGACGTGTAAGATTGACGTATTTCGTGGCAATTTTTAAACGGCCTTTTGGACGTTCCATTCCCACTTTACCAGCAGTCATTAATTTACACTTAGCGATTTTCAGGTCAAGTAGCTCATATACATGCTGAGCGCCATGTTCCATCAACACATCTTTGCCTGCTACACCTAAATCTGCTGCGCCATTTTCTACATAGGTAGGCACATCAGATGCACGTAAAATCAAAATACGTACTTGCTTATGCGTAGTAGGAAAAATCAGTTTGCGGGACTTTTCCGGATCTTCGAGCAAATTAATACCCGCTGTAGCCAGTAAAGGTAACGTCTCTTTTAAGATACGCCCTTTACTGAGTGCCAAGGTCAAACCATGATCAAAATTGCCCATCACATCAAAATTAGGATCATCGTTTCTTACATCATTCATTAACTTACTCGCTTAATTTTGGCACCTAAACCTTGAAGTTTCTCTTCGACATGCTCATAACCACGGTCAATATGGTAGATACGGTCAATTAAGGTATCTCCTTCTGCCACTAAAGCTGCCAAAACTAGAGAGAACGAAGCACGCAAATCTGTTGCCATTACGGGTGCAGCCTGTAAAGTTTCTACTCCAGTTACGACAGCATCGTGACCTTCAACCTGAATATTAGCACCCATGCGTGACAATTCAGGAACATGCATAAAACGATTTTCAAAAATCGTTTCAGAGATAGTTGCAAATCCACGACCAATAGCATTTACAGCCATAAGCTGAGCTTGCATATCTGTTGGAAACTCTGGATGTGGCAAAGTTCTAAAACTTACAGCTTTAGGGCGTTTGCCTAACATATCAAGTTCGATCCAGTCATCACCACGAGTGACTTCAGCACCCATTTCTTCAAACTTATCCAAAACAGATTCAAGTAATGCAGGGTCGGTATGTGTAGTCTTGACACGACCGCCCGTAATTGCAGCAGCTGCCAAATAAGAACCCGTTTCGATACGATCAGCTACCACAGCATATTCACAGCCATGCAAACTTTCTACTCCAGTTACAACAAGAGTATCAGTATCAAGTCCTTCAATCTTGGCACCCATTTTAATGAGCATTTGAGCAAGGTCAGTGATCTCAGGCTCACGAGCTGCATTACGAATAGTCGTAACACCATCAGCCAGCGCAGCAGCCATCAAGATGTTTTCAGTACCACCAACGGTAACCATATCAAAAACAACTTCGCCACCTTTTAAACGACCTTCAACTGAAGCATGGACATAACCATTTTCAACTTCAATATGTGCACCTAAAGCTTCTAAGGCTTTTAAATGCTGATCAACTGGACGTGATCCAATTGCACAACCACCTGGTAAAGAAACTTTCGCATTACCGTAACGCGCTAATAATGGTCCTAAAACCAAAATTGAGGCGCGCATTGTTTTTACTAGTTCATATGGAGCAAACTGATTATCTAAAGTAGAGGTATCAGCTTTTACTGTGTCATTTTCATAGCCGATTGTAACCCCTAAACCACCAATCAACTTGACCAAAGTATTTACGTCTTTAAGATTTGGAACATTAGTGATCGTAATTGGAGAGTCTGCAAGAATAGTTGCAGCAAGTAATGGTAAAGCTGCATTTTTAGCACCAGAAATGCGCACTTCCCCGTCGAGCTTAACACCACCCGTAATTAAAAATTTATCCATTAATATTTAAGCTCCGAAAAGGCTTGCTTTACGCCATTCATCTTTGGTCATTGCACGAATTGTTACCGCGTGAACTTCGCCACTTGCAATATAAGTATTTAATGGTGCATAAACTAATTGTTGGCGAGCAACAGTACGCTTACCGTCAAATTGATCATCCACAATACGGAGGTCAAATTTTCCGGCCTGTCCGCTCACCGCTACTTCCGCTTCAGGGAAAGCTTCTTTTAAAATTTGAGTGAGCTGTTCACTATTCATTGCAAAGACCTCTGACACAACCTAAGGTGTAAAACGAAGTATTTTACTATAACTTTTTCAAAGAATTCAGTACGTGTTTATATTTTATCAATAAAAAAGAGGCTATGTTTCAAGCCTCTTTCAATTATATAAAACTTATTAAATAGAAACAGTAACTTGCGAATAAGTGCACTGCATTTTCCGATATTTTAATAATTGTTTTTTTAATTTTTCAGTTAGTTTTTTAATTGAAGTATACATATCATCAGCAGTTGCCTGAGCAAATAACTCAATTCCCGGCAATCTTACAATAGCCTCTGCAACATGGTTCGAACTACCTTTATGAGAGCGCTTATCAATTTGATGATCTTTTGTTAATTTAATCTGCATACTATTCACCTGATCTAAGTGTTTTATTAACTGATTAAATTTTGATTTAATATTTTCTTCTATAGCTGGTGTAATTGCTAAATGATGTCCACGAATCGTTATTTGCATAATTCTATCCCTCACCTTTTTTAGGTTATCTAAAGAAGAACTAAAACGATTTAATGCTATCAAAAAGAAAACTTAGGACAATTAAACCATTTTAGTTACTCTCTTGGTGAAAATGAAATTTCATTATTTCGTCATAATGAATCTCTAGAATAGCCATACTTCAAAATTCAGATCAAGACTTTTCTTTCAGACGACGAAGGAATATGTAACGATTCTCGATATTTTGCGACCGTTCTTCGAGCCACTTCAATTCCCTCATCCTTTAACAATGTAGCAATTACATTATCTGACAAAGGCTTACGTGGATTTTCATTGGCGACTAGTTTCTTAATCATTGCCCGAATTGCGGTGGAAGAGGCCTCTCCCCCTGCTGTTGTTCCTACATGGCTAGAGAAAAAATATTTCAACTCAAATAGACCACGAGGCGTAAGCATATATTTATTTGTAGTTACACGAGAAACTGTGGATTCATGCAATTCGACTTCTTCTGCCACGTCTCGAAGAACTAGCGGCTTCATCGCTTCCGGGCCTATTTCCAAAAAAGCTTTTTGATGCTCTACGATACAAGAAGCTACTTTTAATAACGTTTTATGCCTTTCATCAATACTTTTGATAAAGTTTTTCGCCTCAAGCATCTGGTTACGTAAATATAAATTATCCTCACTCTGATCTGCTCTACGAATCATACTAGAGTAAAAAGAATTAATTCTTAATTTAGGAAGTACATCTGGGTTTAGCTGAACCTGCCAATGTAAATCTTTTTTTGAAACCACTACATCGGGAATTTGATAATCAGATTCTTGCTTATCAAATTCCATACCAGGATAAGGTTTTAACGTTTTTAAAAGATTGATTGCAAACTTTAATTGGTCTTTCGTTAAACCAGTTTGTTTGAGTAATTTATTAAGATCATTCGCTATCAAAAGCTCATAATACTGTAATAGATTTTTTGCCTCATTTAGATATTCAACATCTTTTGGTAGAAATTCGAGCTGTACCTTTAAACATTCCGCTAAATTACGCGAACCAATCCCTAAAGGATCAAGTCGTTGAATATGTTTTAAAACAACTAAGACCTCATCTTCTTCAATCTCTTCCTCAATATCCATTTCATTCAATAATTGTTGTGCCGCTAAAATTATTTCTTCAATTTCAGCATCTAAAAATCCCTTATCATCTAATGCATCAACAATACAATAAGCAATTAATTGATCGATTTTAGAAAAATGCAAAAGATTAACTTGTTCTAGAATATATTCCTTTAGCGATAATTGAACTTGGCGATTATCCTCTCGCTCTTCAAATTCTGGAGTAGCCAAAGCTGTTGATTGATGGGTATAAACATCATCCCACTCTGTATCAACAGGTAAATCATCAGGTAAATGATCTGCATTTAGCTCAGTCGTTAAGTCATCCGATTCTTTATTTTCTAATGCAGCCAGACTCTCCGTTAGTGATTCTTCTTCTATTTTTTCAAGTAAAGGATTACTATCTAGTTGAATCTGAATTTCCTGTTCAAGCTCTAAACTAGAGAGTTGTAACAAACGAATCGCCTGCTGCAATTGAGGTGTTAACGATAGAGAATTCGCTACTTTCAATCCAACAGATAATTTCATATATTTCATTTTCCATAAAACAAGCAAAAATCATGCCTATTCAATATTTATAACATATAGTCTCCATTTGTCATACATATCCAACTGAAATTTGCAGAAGAAAAAAGAGATTTTTCCAATTATAAAAATAATCTTATTAAATTAATTCTATCAAACATAGTTCTCAAATAAAGTCAGACGCGAAATCTTGTTATAAAAAGTTAATTAGGAGGAGGTAGTTCTCTTTTAATTTTGTTTAATTGATTACCCTTCGATTGTATAGTTTTTCTATTAAATTTAAAAACTCAAGTCATAGTTTAATTTTATGTTTATTTCCCACACATATATTTTTTATCACATAAAAAAACACCCCCATTCATTAGAATGGGGGTGTTTAGAATAATGAGCTGGCGATGACTTACTCTCACATGGGTAACCCCACACTACCATCAGCGCTAAGAGGTTTCACTTCTGAGTTCGGGAAGGGATCAGGTGGTTCACTCTTGCTATGGTCGCCAGCACAACTGGTATGGATACTTGCTTCGTTTTATTCACTGTGTGATACGTTGCGTTTTCCAAATCTTTACAGATGGGCTGATTGGTCTGATTTTTCGTTGTTCATTTTAGCTAAGTGTTTAACTAAATCAAGTTGCTTTGCATGTTTATGAATCGATTGATGCTTCATATACAACTGCTTGGGTGTTGTATAGTCAAGCCTCACGAGCAATTAGTATTGGTCAGCTTCACATATCACTATGCTTCCACATCCAACCTATCAACGTCCTAGTCTCGAACGGCTCTTTAGAGGAATAAATTCCTAGGGAAATCTTATCTTGAGGTAGGCTTCCCGCTTAGATGCTTTCAGCGGTTATCCCTTCCGAACATAGCTACCCGGCGATGCGACTGGCGTCACAACCGGTACACCAGAGGTTCGTCCACTCTGGTCCTCTCGTACTAGGAGCAGATCCTCTCAAATTTCCAGCGCCCACGGTAGATAGGGACCGAACTGTCTCACGACGTTCTAAACCCAGCTCGCGTACCTCTTTAAATGGCGAACAGCCATACCCTTGGGACCTGCTTCAGCCCCAGGATGAGATGAGCCGACATCGAGGTGCCAAACACCGCCGTCGATATGAACTCTTGGGCGGTATCAGCCTGTTATCCCCAGAGTACCTTTTATCCGTTGAGCGATGGCCCTTCCATACAGAACCACCGGATCACTAAGACCTACTTTCGTACCTGCTCGACTTGTGGGTCTCGCAGTTAAGCGCGCTTTTGCCTTTATACTCTACGCGTGATTTCCGACCACGCTGAGCGCACCTTCGTACTCCTCCGTTACTCTTTAGGAGGAGACCGCCCCAGTCAAACTACCCACCAGACACGGTCCTCGTCCCGGATAACGGGACAGAGTTAGAACCTCAACATTACCAGGGTGGTATTTCAAGGACGGCTCCATTGGAACTAGCGTTCCAACTTCAAAGCCTCCCACCTATCCTACACAAGTAAGGTCAAAGTTCAGTGTCAAGCTGCAGTAAAGGTTCACGGGGTCTTTCCGTCTAGCCGCGGGTACACTGCATCTTCACAGCGATTTCGATTTCACTGAGCCTCTGCTGGAGACAGCGCCGCCATCATTATGCCATTCGTGCAGGTCGGAACTTACCCGACAAGGAATTTCGCTACCTTAGGACCGTTATAGTTACGGCCGCCGTTTACTGGGGCTTCGATCAAGAGCTTCGCTTACGCTAACCCCATCAATTAACCTTCCAGCACCGGGCAGGCATCACACCCTATACGTCCACTTTCGTGTTTGCAGAGTGCTATGTTTTTAATAAACAGTTGCAGCGGCCTGGTTTCTGCGGCTGTCGTCAGCTCAGGAAGCAAGTTCCATCACCAACAACAGCGTACCTTCTCCCGAAGTTACGGTACCATTTTGCCTAGTTCCTTCAGCAGAGTTCTCTCAAGCGCCTTGGTCTACTCGACCTGACCACCTGTGTCGGTTTCGGGTACGATTCCTGTGTAACTGAAGCTTAGAGACTTTTCCTGGAAGCATGGTATCAGCCACTTCACTGTACAAGTACAGCTTGCTATCGGATCTCAGTATAGAGTACCCCGGATTTGCCTAAGATACATACCTACATCCTTCCACCTGGACAACCAACGCCAGGCTGACTTAACCTTCTCCGTCCTCTCATCGCATTACACAGAAGTATTGGAATATTAACCAATTTCCCATCGACTACGCCTTTCGGCCTCGCCTTAGGGGTCGACTCACCCAGCCCCGATTAACGTTGGACTGGAACCCTTGGTCTTTCGGCGAACGGGTTTTTCACCCGTTTTGTCGTTACTCACGTCAGCATTCGCACTTCTGATACCTCCAGCATACTTCTCAATACACCTTCATCGGCTTACAGAACGCTCCCCTACCACTTGACTAATGTCAAATCCGCAGCTTCGGCACATAGTTTTAGCCCCGTTACATCTTCCGCGCAGGCCGACTCGACTAGTGAGCTATTACGCTTTCTTTAAAGGGTGGCTGCTTCTAAGCCAACCTCCTAGCTGTCTATGCCTTCCCACATCGTTTCCCACTTAACTATGATTTTGGGGCCTTAGCTGGCGGTCTGGATTGTTTTCCTCTTGACTACGGACGTTAGCACCCGCAGTCTGTCTCCCGGATAGTACTCATAGGTATTCGGAGTTTGCATCGGTTTGGTAAGTCGGGATGACCCCCTAGCCGAAACAGTGCTCTACCCCCTATGGTATTCGTCCGAGGCGCTACCTAAATAGCTTTCGGGGAGAACCAGCTATCACCAGGCTTGATTAGCCTTTCACCCCTATCCACAAGTCATCCCCTGGCTTTTCAACGACAGTGGGTTCGGTCCTCCAGTTAGTGTTACCCAACCTTCAACCTGCTCATGGATAGATCGCCTGGTTTCGGGTCTATACCCAGCAACTAAACGCCCTATTAAGACTCGATTTCTCTACGGCTCCCCTATACGGTTAACCTCGCTACTGAATATAAGTCGCTGACCCATTATACAAAAGGTACGCAGTCACACCACGAAGGTGCTCCCACTGCTTGTATGCATGCGGTTTCAGGATCTATTTCACTCCCCTCACAGGGGTTCTTTTCGCCTTTCCCTCACGGTACTGGTTCACTATCGGTCAGTCAGGAGTATTTAGCCTTGGAGGATGGTCCCCCCATATTCAGACAAGGTTTCACGTGCCTCGCCCTACTCGTCATCATTATGTGTGCCCTTTCGTGTACGGGAATATCACCCTCTACGTTCGCACTTCCCAGAGCGTTCCACTAAAACACACATAACTTAATGGGCTGATCCCCGTTCGCTCGCCGCTACTGAGGGAATCTCAATTGATTTCTTTTCCTAAGGGTACTGAGATGTTTCACTTCCCCTCGTTCGCCTTGCAACACTATGTATTCATGTTGCAATACCTACCTTAAAGTAGGTGGGTTCCCCCATTCAGAAATCTCCGGATCAAAGGATATTTGCCGCCTCCCCGGAGCTTTTCGCAGGCTATCACGTCTTTCATCGCCTCTGACTGCCAAGGCATCCACCACATGCACTTAATTACTTGACTATACAACCCCAAACAGTCGTCAACACCTACAAGTGAGTGTTGTCCGTGCGATTCTTCATCGCTACTATCTGTTGTCTGTGTACTTAAACACTGTACAGCTTCAATCTAAATTCATATACCAAAACGCTTGATTCAGTTAATTTGCTAGTTCTCAATTCATCTAGATTAATTGCTTAACCTAAACTCTTGAGTGAACAATTTATTTCAGACTCAATTTTGCCAATCTGTTAATGAATAAACATGCCTTCGTCAGGTCATGCTTAATACCGTGATACTTAAATCACAGAAGTTAATAAACCAAGACCGAAATCTCTATTTACTAATTTCTGTAATCCGAACTTCTCTTAAGTTCTGGTGGAGACTAGGAGAGTCGAACTCCTGACCTCCTGCGTGCAAAGCAGGCGCTCTACCAACTAAGCTAAGTCCCCAGCTTACATCATCAGTCATGTATCTTTTATCTATAACTTCAACCAGTCAAAGTCATGGTGGGTCTGACAAGACTTGAACTTGTGACCCCACGCTTATCAAGCGTGTGCTCTAACCAACTGAGCTACAGACCCTCAGATACATCTATGAAGAACAACTTGTTGTGGATTCTTACCAATCGTCAATCTTTCGTTAAGGAGGTGATCCAGCCGCAGGTTCCCCTACGGCTACCTTGTTACGACTTCACCCCAGTCATCGGCCACACCGTGGTAACCGCCCTCTTTGCAGTTAGGCTAGCTACTTCTGGTGCAACAAACTCCCATGGTGTGACGGGCGGTGTGTACAAGGCCCGGGAACGTATTCACCGCGGCATTCTGATCCGCGATTACTAGCGATTCCGACTTCATGGAGTCGAGTTGCAGACTCCAATCCGGACTACGATCGGCTTTTTGAGATTAGCATCCTATCGCTAGGTAGCAACCCTTTGTACCGACCATTGTAGCACGTGTGTAGCCCTGGCCGTAAGGGCCATGATGACTTGACGTCGTCCCCGCCTTCCTCCAGTTTGTCACTGGCAGTATCCTTAAAGTTCCCGACATTACTCGCTGGCAAATAAGGAAAAGGGTTGCGCTCGTTGCGGGACTTAACCCAACATCTCACGACACGAGCTGACGACAGCCATGCAGCACCTGTATGTAAGTTCCCGAAGGCACCAATCCATCTCTGGAAAGTTCTTACTATGTCAAGGCCAGGTAAGGTTCTTCGCGTTGCATCGAATTAAACCACATGCTCCACCGCTTGTGCGGGCCCCCGTCAATTCATTTGAGTTTTAGTCTTGCGACCGTACTCCCCAGGCGGTCTACTTATCGCGTTAGCTGCGCCACTAAAGCCTCAAAGGCCCCAACGGCTAGTAGACATCGTTTACGGCATGGACTACCAGGGTATCTAATCCTGTTTGCTCCCCATGCTTTCGCACCTCAGCGTCAGTGTTAGGCCAGATGGCTGCCTTCGCCATCGGTATTCCTCCAGATCTCTACGCATTTCACCGCTACACCTGGAATTCTACCATCCTCTCCCACACTCTAGCTAACCAGTATCGAATGCAATTCCCAAGTTAAGCTCGGGGATTTCACATTTGACTTAATTAGCCGCCTACGCGCGCTTTACGCCCAGTAAATCCGATTAACGCTTGCACCCTCTGTATTACCGCGGCTGCTGGCACAGAGTTAGCCGGTGCTTATTCTGCGAGTAACGTCCACTATCTCTAGGTATTAACTAAAGTAGCCTCCTCCTCGCTTAAAGTGCTTTACAACCATAAGGCCTTCTTCACACACGCGGCATGGCTGGATCAGGCTTGCGCCCATTGTCCAATATTCCCCACTGCTGCCTCCCGTAGGAGTCTGGGCCGTGTCTCAGTCCCAGTGTGGCGGATCATCCTCTCAGACCCGCTACAGATCGTCGCCTTGGTAGGCCTTTACCCCACCAACTAGCTAATCCGACTTAGGCTCATCTATTAGCGCAAGGTCCGAAGATCCCCTGCTTTCTCCCGTAGGACGTATGCGGTATTAGCATTCCTTTCGAAATGTTGTCCCCCACTAATAGGCAGATTCCTAAGCATTACTCACCCGTCCGCCGCTAAGATCAGTAGCAAGCTACCTCTCTCCGCTCGACTTGCATGTGTTAAGCCTGCCGCCAGCGTTCAATCTGAGCCATGATCAAACTCTTCAGTTAAAATCATTTTGCACCTTATTAAAGACAAGGTGCCAATTCTGGCTCATCAATTACTGACTTAAATTTCGCTCAAATAAACTTCGAGTAATTTAAACCAATCAATCAATGAAAATTATTTCGATTA